>JBBCKI010000038.1:0-22297 GCA_037190965.1 Chthoniobacteraceae bacterium | reverse complement strand
GCGCCGAATGGAAACGCGAGATTGAAGAGCTTTACCGGGCGCTGCCGGAGAATAAGGCAAGCCGCGTGGAGATCGAGGATCTGCTACTCTTCGGAATCAGTCAGTGGGCGGATCTCGGCGAGCCTGTTGAAGCGGATGTGCCTGTGGCGAAAGCCCCGGAGGTTTCCGAACTGATGGGAGGCAAGGCGATTGCCATCCTGCGGAGTGGGGAAGGGGAGCGCCGCCGCGCGCTCTTCATGCGGGGAGGAGGCAACGGTCCGCATGGACATGACGATCAAATGGCCATCGTCCCTTACGGGCACGGCATGGTCCTCGCGGGGGTCTATGGCTATGCTTCCTCGGAGACTCCCGATCACCTCGGTTGGGGATCGCGGGCGATCAGCCATCTTACAGCGACGGTTAATGAAGACTTGCCGGGTTCATACTTGTACAAAGGTTTCCGCAAAGCTCCCGATGCCCCGGCGGGCAGTGTGACCGGCTTTGTGTCATCCGTACCTGCGCAGTTCGTTGAAATGCGTAACCCCGATCTCTGGGCAAAGACGACCGGTGTCCCCATGGAAGACTATCGCCGAACGGCGTGGCTGATCGACGTGGACGAAGCACAGTATTATTTCGTCGACGTCTTCCAGATCGCCGGAGGCGAAACGCATGACTATCCGTGGAACGCGCCGTACGGCGAAGCTTCCGACAAAGAGGCTTTCTCGATCAACGGTGTCACACCGGTTGCTCGGGAGGGTGTCTGGACACTCGCCAGTGTGTCGGGGAGTTTTCAGTCTGCCTACTGGAATGCCCCCAAAAAGAGCTGGGGCGAGCGTTTGGATGGTAAGGCCGGGGTGATCCGGCCCCTTCCCAAAGAGCGTAACAAGGATATTCTTTCGGGCCAAAAGAAGCCGCCGGTGGCTCCCGGCAATGGTTATGGCATGATCTGGGATGTCAGGTCAGCGGAGACGGCCGATCATTGGCAGGCGGTTTGGAAGCTGCAGGATCGTCAGCACTTCCTGCGCGCGAGCTTTTTGAATTACGATGGGTTGACGGCGATCACCGGTCGCTCGCCGAGTCTATTCACCGATAACCACTTCAACGTTGTCGTGGCCCGGCGGAGCCGTACGGCTGACAATTCTTCCCCCCTGACAAGCCGTTTTGTGAATGTCATCGAAGTGGGAGCCCCGAACGAATGGGCGATTTCCAAAGTCGCTCCACTACCTCTCGATGCGTCGCAGGAGGCCAGGAGCGCCGCGGGAGTCGAGGTGCGCCTGCAGAATGGGAAAACCGACTATCTGATTAGCAGCCGGATCGATCAATCCTTGCGCAACCCCGCCATGAAATTGACCGGGCGGAATGGTTTTGTCCGCGTGGATGCGGACGGGAAGATCTGGCACATGATGATGTCGGAGTCGACCTTGCTGGAGGCTGCAAGTTGGAAAATCGAGGCAACCCAGCCTCGGTTTGAGGCGCGAATTCTTTCGGTCAACCCGGCTGAGGAAGGCGGGGAGATCGTTATTGAGGGCGACCTTCCCGAAGGGACAGCCCTGGCGGGCGCGACGCTGTTGATCCGGGGGGCTGCCGATGCGGAGATCCCCTACACCCATGACGAATATTATGCTGTGGAAGAGGTGGCGAAGGGAGCGCGGACTGGCGAAAGCGTTCTCATCTTTAAAAAGCAATCGCTGGTGATGACGCGTTTTCAGATCGAAAAGATCGATGCCGAGGCTCGGACGATCGAAAGCCGGTGGCCGAGTGAAAACGCCGGAATGCAGGGTGTCCATTATTTACAAGGACGCGCCGTTCATTCCGATTCCGACAAAGCGCTCGCGGTGATTAAAGACCACACCAGGAAGGTATTCGAAATCACCGGGACGGATGGCATCCAGCCCGGCGGGCAGCTCCGTGTCGTCGTGGCTAAAGCGGGCGATCGGGTTATCATGCCTGTCACGGCAAGCATTACTGCGCGTGAGGATGGAAGCTATTTCCTCCGCACCACTGCCGAGGTTCAAATCACTGCTCCTTTCGGGCCTCGTATGCCCATCTCGTTTCGGCCCGGAGAGGCCACGCTAACGCCGGAGCCATAAGAAGAAGTCCCATTGATTATCCGATTCAGCCTATGCAATACGCGCCAGTTACCCCACCGACAGATAACGCCATTTCACGCCTGGAGGCGGTTGCGGGTAATGGCGTCAGGATCTCGCGCAAGGCGCTCAAATCTCTCGGCGATCATGAGGTGGAGATCGCGCCTCAGTTCAGCTTCATCAGCGCGGGAACGGAACTCACCACCATTCGCTATCACCTCAAGCAGACCCCCGAGGAAACCCTCTCTGCTCCGTTGGGTTACAGTCAGTCCGGGATCGTCTGCCGCACGGGACGCCTCGTGGAGGGGCTTCACCCGGGAGACAAGGTGGTTGCCATCGGCGCGGGGGCTTATCATGCCAACAGAACCGTGGTGGCGAAAAACCTGGTCCTGCCGGTGCCGGAATCGGTGAGCCCCGAGGAGGCGTCCATGATGGCGATGCTCTGCTTTGCGCTGGAAGGTGTTTACAAGGCGGGCTCGCGCATCGGCGATAACGTGGCGGTCCTCGGCGCGGGGATGATGGGGCAAATCACGGCGCGTCTTTTTCAGCTCAGCGGTTGCCACGTTGCGGTCCTTGATTCCAACCTCAACCGGTTGGAACTCCTGCCGCCGGGGATCGAAGGCTACCCGACGACGGAAGAGGGTTGGGAGGGGCTGGCCAAATCGACTCGCCCGTATGGCATCGAGATTGTCAGCGTCTGCTTCGGCGGTGATGCCACGGAATCGGTGGAACTGATCAAGCCATTGATGAGTCGTTCGCCGGATGGAGTCCCCCACGGCCGCATTATTTTCCCTGGCGGTGCCCGGCTGACGGTCTTGATGGCATCCAATATGGGCAATATCCAGTTGATCAGTTCAGCCAAGGCGGGGCCGGGATATCGTGACCCCGTGTATGAAGCGGGCGGAGACTATCCTGCGGCGTATGTTCCAAAGACCGTCCGGCGGAACGTCGAGACGCTCCTCTCCCTGATCCGCAACAAGCAGTTGGGCGATCTTGATCGCTTGATCACCCATCGTTTCTCGTTCACTGACGCTCACAAAGCCTACGACCTGCTGGAAACTCCCGGCACCGCCGCCTTGGGCGTGCTGCTCGAATACCGCCAGAACATGTAAAGCCTCATTCGTTGATAGTGGGCATAGTCAATGCTTCGCATATCATCCGAGGAGTGAAGCGGTTGCTTCCAGCCATGCATTACGGTGCGGGTGCAGGGTGGAAGGGGCCGTTCATCAACGAGGCCGATGACGGTATGGGGGTGAATTCGACAGTGTCCGGCGATTACTCATATATCTCCGAATTGGGTGCCTCTTTCAAATATTCCAATGCAGGTGAAGCCTTCTCATCTCCCAGCAGGCAAGTGCCTTCCGCAGGCATTCTCGGCTCGCTGCCCACTGGTGTGAAATCCAGGCCTCCTTGGCAGACATTGCTGTTTAATCCTGTGCCGGCGACGCGCTTCGGAGTGCCCGCTTCAGCCCGTTCAGATGCCGGGAGGATTGCGGGAGGATTGCGGGAGGGGAGATGGTGTGGGCAGAGGTAAGTTCGTGCCATAACCTCGGCCTCATTTTCGATTCTATCTTCGGCTCACAAGGCGGTGTCTTCAGATATCGCCCTTGATTTCTTCCTCGAAGATCAAAATGGATAGTATCGATTTACTAATGAACCGATCCATCGCCACTTTGGCTTAGAGTTTTGAACGAATCGGCAAAGGCATCGCGAAGAAGGTTTGTGTCCGAGTGGATTGCAAGGACGGTGAAACCAAGGGATCGAAGATCGGTCACGCTATCGGGATCGCGGATCAGGATGCCCGTCTTTTTGTGAAGAGTCGCGGCTGCATGAGTCACCTTTCGGAGAATGTCTTCGTAAACGAGGTTTACGTTTCCGGTGGAATAGCGCAGGGCTCGTTGCATGTCCGCAGGTCCAATGAAAAGGACATCGCCGCCCTCAATCGCTGCAATGGCGTCAATCTCCATGGCCGCTCCGAGAGTCTCAATCTGCAGCATGACGATGGGAGGCGCAGTTTCTTCCGAGGTTTGCAATCCATAGATGAACCTCGGGACGGAACGGGAATAGCCCCGATTGCCATCGGGTAGATGCCGGGCGGCTGAAATGGCCCGCCGGGCTTGTTCCGCGGTTTCGATCTGGGGAATCATTACTCCATCGGCGCCCCAATCGAGGGCACGAGCAATGGCGTGGGTATCATCCGGGGAGGCCACCCGGACAATGGCAAGCGTACGGCTGGAACGTAGCGTCAACAGGGTGGCTTGCAAGGTGGCTTCAGTGAAAAGGCCGTGTTCGCAATCAATAAGCACCCAGTCGAAGCCGGATTGACTGGCCATGTCGGCGATCCACGGGGAACCGAGAGAAAGGAAAGTTCCCCGGCTGATAATTTCGGTACAGAAGCGATGTTTCATAAGGAACTGATTTTCTTGCCATGGCGTAATCCGTCCGCCGCTTTCATGAGGCGCTCCCGCGTGGTCACTCTGAAATTACTTCCCGATTCTCCATGTGGGATCAGAAAGAAGGTATCGTTCCGGTCAAAGTAGCCGCCTTTGAGGCGAATGACGGACTTGACGATCATGTTGCGTAACAAGTGAAGCCAGAATCGGGCCTCATGCTCTTGCGGAAGGGCCGCTACGGTGCGATACCCTTCAAGCGTCATCTCAACGACCGGGCCTGGGTGAAAGCAGGCGATCAACGAGAGATCATCCAGCGGATCGCCTCCGACGGCATCGTCCCAATCGATGAAAACGTGGCAACGGTTCGGTTCTCCCAGGATATTCCAGAGGGCGAGGTCTTTGTGAACCAGTGTGGGCCGGGTGGTCAACCGAAGCAGGCCTTCATGCCGGTCGATCAGGTGCCCGATGTCGTGCGTCTCCCGAAGGGATAAGAAGCCTCCATCACGCAGGATGCCGAGGTGAGTCTCCAGATTGAGGTGGAAGTAGGAGACATAATCATCATAGAACCCAACGAGTCGTGCGGGTTTTCCGGTAGCAGCTTCGGGCTGGAAATGCCCAAAATTGGAAATGGGCGTGCGTTGCCAGTGTCCTATGGCTTCGCCGATCTGCCTCGCAACGCCAAGAAGGTCGAGGCCGCCCATTTTATGCCAGGTGTTAAGATCAGGGATCGGAAAATGTTCGATGACCTGAACCGCAAACGGGAGCTTCTTTCGCGAGGCGTCCACCAATCGTACCTCCGGCACCCTGACGCCACTTTGCGCAACTTGCTGAAGAACGGAGGATTCAACGGCCAGATGTCCGTCTCCGTCGAGGCTATCCTCCATGCGGACAAAGTGGGTTGTTTCATCGTGATGCAGAAGAAATGTCTTGTGATTGCCTTGTCCACCCGCAGGGGCGAGAGCATGCCCCGGGAATGTCGGTTCCAACCATTTCCCAAGCAGGGAAAGGATCTCGCCAGGGCTATTCCGTGGCGTTACGTGGTCAAACGCCGATGGGCGATCGCATTTCCAATAGTAGATAGCCCTTCGTCCTCGATCCGGGCCGTTTCGAGCGCTCATTGAGTAATCAGTGCTCTTCCGCGTCTACCGCCCGTCAGCGCGAATCCCCAGTGGCTTGCTGATTCGTTGTTTTAACCGGGAACCGGAAGTGACGAGACACCCTGCCACGACATCCGCCTCCCTGAATTGGGCAAGGAGTACCTCGCCTTCGCGATCGCGCTCCCAGTCATAGGAAATATGGATCGTTCCATCCGGAGCCTCGAAGCCGTCCGGATAGCTAATCGCCTTGCGTTCATCCAGGACAAGACCGCCGTACCAGCTTGCGCCCTCATCATCGGAGAGGAAGGCTGTCAGAAAAGAACGAAGCCCGGGGCCGCCATCGTCTTCAGGAAGCTCGTCAATTCGTCGGCCGTGCTTGATGAGCAGGAGCCGCCCCGAACTGAGGCGCTGTAGATGATGACGGGCTGCCGGTTGTGCAATGGCTGCCGGTTGTGGGTCAGTCCATGTCCTGCCATTGTCCTTTGAGTGGCACTCCCACATGCCGGTCCTTGTACGGGCCGTCATCCAGAGGGACCCATCGCGGCGTTCGATGAAATGGTGTTCGTCGAAGCTGGGCTTTGGAAACTGAACCGTGGCCCGCCGACTCCAAGTGGCTCCTTCATCCGCAGAGACCAGCACATTGGCGCCCCGGAAGGGGTCGAGTTCAGGAAAGGCATCTTCGAAGGGCGCTTTGTTCCGCCCGCGATCCCACAACGAAGCAGGAAGCAACCACTCACCGTTGCTCAGGATGACCGGTTTGTTGAGGGCGCAGCCATGCCAGATGCGACGCGGCGAAGACCATTCGGGCGTATCGGCATCCGGGTTTTCGCAAAGCGTTGCCCATAATCCCCCCCGACCATCGAAGTAGGTCATTGCCTGATCAAAGAAAAGCCAGAGCCGCCCACGTGGATCTGTCCAGAGATTGCCGACGAGGCTACGGCGGGGATATGGCAGGCTGGCGCTGTGAGGATCGATGACAAGACGAGGCTTCGACCAAGTGTCGCCTCCATCGTCGCTGGTGGCCAGGATGAAGAAAGCTTTGTCATTGTCGCCGCCGCCCACCCAGCAAGCCCAAAGCCGTCCGCCGGGAGTGCGTTCGATTCCGATGGTCATCCCATAATCGAGGCGAGCGGCATCGTAATCCGGGAGAGGTTGGGTATTAAGCAGAGGGGGCTCAAGTGCCAAGTCAGCCAGGGTTGAAATTGTCGCCGGGGTTGTCATGGCTCTTGCTTAGTCGCTCCTTGAAGACAATCAACCCTACTCTTGGTGTCGGAAGAAGAATGTCCGAAATACAAAATCGCGTTGTCTCAAAACAAAATGGTTTTCTTCAATGTGCAGTCTCGGTTTTTAGGGGAGACCCCATTTTCAACCGGAAGATGGTTATCTGACGCGCCAAGGAGACGTGCGTCTGAAACCTGTTTGATGGTTCGTAGATCCGGCGTGGCTAGCACTCAAAGCGTCTTCCACGTCACTGTAACCGGTTCCGGTCCAGGTACGCATTCCACATGCAAGAAGTTTTGGAAAACGGTAGTGGGCAGAGTGCGTCCATCGCGAGTTCTCGCTTCCGCGTGAATCGCTCCCGGAGCGGCAATGACCGTGGTGAGCGGAGTATCAAAAGGCGGGCGAGGCAGCGGCGAGTCCAAAACAAAGGTGACGCTCTCCGCCGTTTTGCTGATCACCTGCAATTTGGCGGAGTCGTACTCACGTCTATAGCGGCTGATAGCACCGAAAGTATCCACCCAGAGGACATTCTGGCGCTCCTTAACGTAGCTTAAGTGAGCCCGAAACACCGCAGGATCGATAGGATCGTATCCGTCAATGAGCCCATGAAGCATGGCCACTCCCCATTTTCGTTCGTTAGCCTGACGATCTGCCCAAGCATTTAATTCGTCCGGAGTGGTGTTCCTTTCTCCCATTCCCTTTTGATAAACGCGGGCAGTGAAATGTTGACGCATGACGATAGCTTCCAGACGAGCGTTTCGTCCATTTCCGGGATAGCAAAAGCTGAAGGGAAAGATGCCTGTTTCCTTTTGGATTTTTTCGTAAGCCTTGGAAATTTCCTCCTCTGCCATGGCATCGTCGAGCTTGGTGAGCCCCGCATGAGTCCAGGTGTGGTTTCTTATCTCGTGGCCTTGGGCCGCCATCTCCCTGACTTCGTCCCAGCTAAGTGCGCCTTTGGCACCTGGTTTTTTCAATTCTGCCTCTTCCTTGGTATTGGTGACCGACCCGGCTACAATGAAAAAGGTAGCACGAAGCCCAAGTTCGTTGAGCATCGGAGCGGCTACGAGATGGTGGTTCCGCAATCCATCGTCGAAGGTGTAGCTGATCGCTCCTTCGCGGTCACCTCGATAGGGCGCGACTCGCACAGCGGTCTCCCAGGATTGTGCCTCCAGGAAAGCTGCTGCATAGAGGGCTCCGAGCGCGCTGAGATAAGCGGGATCGAAGTGCGGATTATCGCCTTCTCGTGCCAACACAACATTCGTATGTTGCCCCTGCGATTCGATGGCATCGTCCTCTGACTTTCCGATCATTGAAAAAAACTGCGTGTTACTGGGTGGCGTTCGACTCAGTCCGATCACTGGGCTAACCAAAAACTCAATGAGAAATGGGAAGAGTAACTTTTTCATTGGAGAGGGTGAAGAGCGATTGTTTACCGGGTTCAAAAGTTCAAAAACCTGCGGGAAGCGCAGGGAAGCCGGTTTCCAAAAGGTCCATTACTCGTGAGCGGCAATCAACCTTGCTAACGGAGGAGAGCGAAGAATGTCCGGAATACAAAATCACCTCGTCCCAAACAGAATGGCTTTTTCATCGCCCGCAGTATTGTCCAGGTGCTTTGTCTGTCGGTAATGGTTGGGAGTCATTCCGAAATATTTGCGAAAATCAGTGATGAAATGGGATTGATTTTTGTAGCCGCAATGCCGGGCAATCATCGCCAGCGACATGGCTTTCGTTAGCAGAATTTCAGCAGCATGCTCCATTCGCACCTGCCGGATCATGCTTTGAGGTGAAATCCCCTTTTGCTCTTTGAAAAGGCGCGTCAGATGCCGTGTGCTTACGTAGCTGACATGCGCTGCAATCCACGAAACGCTGAGTTGGTTTCCAAAGTGAGTGGAGATAAATGCCGCAGCACGTTCGACAGGGTCGCCGCCATCCCCGGGGACGGCAATCCCGCTGGCCGCCTTGACCCGATGCCAGCCCGCTTCGATATGGAGATGCGTTGCTTTCTCCGCAATCTCATCATAGGGCGACGCCCAGGCATTGAGGAGAAAGCAGTGCTCATGATAAAGCGCCATCAAGCTTGGCCAGTAGGCCTTTTTGACATGGGCCACCCACCATTCGGTTGGAGCGGCCGCCACCTTCCAGCAGGATAGAAGAGTCGGAATTCCGGTTAGCTCGATCAGTTTTCCATGGAGCGCCATGTCTGTCCGGTGGAATACCTCATGGTCTCCTTGAAGGGCGCAAACCTTAAGAGCAGGGAGGAATGCGCGAAGCGAGGCCAACCAATCTTCCTGAGACGAGTTTCGCAAATGTCCCACGGCATAGGCTTCGAGCACGGAGCGAATGCGAAGAGCTGGGCGGAGATCACCTTCGCTGACTGCCGCGCGTGCCGGGGGGAGCGAAACATCGGGAGGGGTATCGGTCATTTCTGACGAAGGACTCTACCTCAAGGAAACCATCGACTTCAACCATCTTAGCGGCAACGGTGCGACGCACGAAGGAGGGAGCCGATGAAAGCGAAAGTCCTGATCGCCGAGGAATGCGAGCCAATGCAGCGCATCTTGTCGGACGGAGAGCTATCCTTCCGATGTGAGTTTCCTTATGGCGATACAGTTTATGAGTGCCTTCGGCACGAAAGAGGTGAGATCAACAAATTCCGGGATTTTGGTGCCATCGGCCGAACGCTCGGAGCAATGCGCATTTCCTCCTCGGGGCCCGAGGCCATCAAGTGTGGGGAAGTGATTCCACAACCGGTTGCCGTCGCTCAAGCCGCCGCGAGGCATCGCCTCGAGCGGCTCGCCGCAGCAGGCTGCTGCATCTTGCCAGCGAGCAGCAAGACAATCCGTTGCGTCGTTTTTCTGCCACGGCGGTGTTTCTTTCTGGATCGTGATTTGCACCTGGCACGGGAAACCATCGGAGACCGCGGCGATCTCTCCCCGCCCGCTTAAGGCCACTAATTGTTGCCGTACCTCCATGTAGTGTTCCTGGTCGAAGGCCCGAAGCTCCATATGTGCTTCCGCCTCATGCGGGACGCGGTTAGTCACCGAGCCGCCGCGTACAGTCCCGACGTTGACGGTCGTTTCCTTCGAAAGATCGGTCAACGCCATGGCTTTATCGATTACCCTGGCGAGTTGATGAATTGCATTGGCCCCGTCCTTATAGCTACTTCCGGAGTGGGCGCCGCGCCCCGTCGTGGAGATGCGGAACTTACCGCTTCCTTTTCGATGGCTTACCAGCTTGAAGAATGATTCACTTTGGCCGTCACCTTCGAAAACGAGGCATGCGAGGGTATTGGAGGGCAGCGTCTCCAGGCATACCTTGCCAAAATCTTCGGCGAGCACTTCTTCGGCAGCGTTCCAGAGCAGAATCCATCGCGTCGCGCGGAATGTTTCAGGATCGCTGGAGGCAAGAGCCTGGAGGGTCATCCAAAGGAGCGCGGTGCCGCCCTTGATGTCATAGACGCCAGGGCCAAAAGCGCGGCTCCCCTCCCGTTTCCAGGTGAACCCGTTCTTTGTTTCCTCCTCCAGAGGGTAAACGGTGTCGAGATGGGAGATGCAGGCAATGGCCGGAGCGTCTCCCCCCGAGTCCAGAATCAGATGGCTCCCCGTGCCTGAAACAGAGCATGGAACAAGCCGGGGTTTCAGTCCAAGCGGAGCAAAGTGCCGAACAATACGTTCGGCATTTTCGTCCACTCCTGCTCTGTTTTGAGTGAAGCTATTGATTGCCACAAGCTCCTCCAAAAAGCGAAGCGCCTCGGGAAGGCACCCATTTAAGATCGATTCCAGTGGATGAACATCGGGAGAGATCATGAGCTCTTATGACTTGGGAGGGAGCAATCGTCACGCTGAAAGGCGATTTTGTCCAACAATGGTGAGAGGCGGAGGGCGCTGACGCCTCAGGTTGGCCGTTCCCGCGCGGCGAAGGCAATGAAGCCTTGCGGAGAACTGAAATAGACACTATCCCTCGAATACGGCTTCCGTTTATTTTATCATATGGCTTCAAACCAGAGAAAACTGCGCGTCGCAATCATCGGGATTAATCATGAGAGTAATACCTTTATTCCCGAGTTGACGACGCTGGAGCATTATCGCGCGTCTGTTTTTCTTCTCGGGGAGGAAGTCCGGAATCGCTACAGCAATGCGCACCATGAGATCAGTGGCTTCTTCCAGACACTTGCAAACGCGGAAATCGAGGCGGTGCCAATCATTTTCGCTCACGCGATGCCTTGGGGAAAGGTCAGCGACGAGACGCTGGACACCCTCTGGCGGTTGGTGAACGAAGGGCTCGAAAAGGCCGGCAAAATTGACGGTATTCTCGCTGCGCCCCACGGGGCGGCCGTCAATGAGTCCCGGCCAGACATGGATGGTTGGTGGCTCGGAAAGCTGCGCCAGAGAGTGGGCTTTTCAATGCCGATTATCGCGACCATGGATCCACATGGGAATCTTTCGGACGCGATGGTGGAGGCTTGCGACGCGCTGGTTGCTTATCGCGAGAACCCGCATCTGGACCAACGACAGCGTGGAATCGAGGCAGCGAGCCTCATGGTGCGGACGTTGCGAGGCGAAATCCGGCCGACAATGGCCAGCGCTATTCCGCCCGTCGCGATCAATATCGAACGCCAGCTTACCCGGGTGGAGCCGATGCTTGGCATCGAACGCGAACTGGAGGCGGTGCGTGCGATTCCGGGCGTCCTCTCCGCCAGCGTCATTTTCGGGTTTCCTTATGCAGACATCCACGATATGGGCTCGTCTTTTATTGTGGTGACCGATGATCAACCGGAGTTGGCCCGGCGGGAGGCTGAACGGCTTGGCAAATGGCTGTTCGCGGAACGGGAGCGTTTTCGGGGGGAGATGATCTCGCCGCAGGAAGCGCTGGCCCGGGTTGAGCTTGCCCCCAAGCCGGTAGGTTTGCTCGACATGGGCGATAATCTCGGCGGTGGCGCCCCGGGTGATTCCACGCTTTTGGCCCACCTTTGCGAGGAGTCCGGCCGCTTCCGTGCCATTCTTTGCATCCCGGATCCGGAAAGTGTACAGGCCGCACGGGCTGCGGGCATCGGCGCGCGAGTGCGATTGAAGATCGGCGGCAAGCTGCCGATGACCCCTGCTCAACCCTTGGAAACCGAGGTAACAGTGCTTAGTTTTCATGAGGGTAGATTTACGGAGACACAACCTCGGCATGGGGGAAAGACCGGAGGTGACATGGGCCCTACGGTCATTGTCAGAACTGATCGCGGCCTTACCGTCATGCTCATTTCAAACCGAGCCGGCACCTCTTCGAGCGCCCAGCCGTTGCTTTCATGTGGGGTGAGACCGGACGACTTCGACATCATCATTCTTAAAGGTGTCCACGCGCCGGTAGGCGGCTATGCCGAAGTGTGTCCCACCCTTATCCGTGTAAATACCCCCGGTGTGACTACCGCCGATATGGAATCTCTTCCTTATCAAAATCGCCGCCACCCCTTGTTTCCCTTCGATACGTCTTCGTTAAACTCGTCGACGTTGTGCCTTTGAAGGCTTTTTGCTCAGGAGTTCATCCAACGCATCCGCGTCATGACCGGAAGTGAACCGGCCAGGTGAAATCATCCCTGTCGTTGCCGCGTTGCCGGGCTGGTAAAACAATGATTAACGCTCAATTTTAGACATGCAACTTCGTCACGACCAGCGGTGCACTTCTGGTCGAATCGAAGATGCGTGAAAATTCTTGTGACAGGCAGCACGGGCAACGTCGGTTTGCGGGTGCTCGAGGAGCTCCGCAAGCGTCAGGTTGATGTGCTGCTGGGGTGCCAGAAAAGCATCTCGAAGGCGCCGCCCTGCGCGGAGATTGTCGTCGGCGGCTTGCTGTTCGCCCGCGAAACGGCCGAGAAGTGGAAGGAGGAGAGGTTATGAGCGTGCAAGTCTATGGCTGCAACCATGTAGCAATCGAGGTCGGCGACCTTGAGAAAGCGGTCGCGTTTTACACCGATGTTTTCGGATTGGAAAAGCTCGACCGGGGAGAGGGCGATGCATTCTTCAAACTGGGGGAGCATCAGTTTCTGGCGATGTTCGAACGGAAGGGGATGAAAACCATGGAGGGTAAGTGGCACTTCGGCATCATGGTGCGAGACGAGAGCCAACTCGCGGAGGTGCGAGAGAAGCTCACCCGCAAATATGGGCTGAAGTTGATCGAAGGATTTCGTTGTGACTTCCGCGATCCATGGGGGAACCGGGTTCAAGTCGTCGACCTGCATGACGAGTCGCTCGTCTGGCTGCTGCCTTATCGCGAAGTTCAGAATGCGGGTGTGAAATTTGGAACGTGATCGGTGTTGCGAGCCAACAGCGATCGATCTCACTGAAACCTCACCCCTTGTGGGGCTTGGGCTTGAGTTGAAGGCTGTCCAGCAAGGCGCGCACAGGGGTGGACGTTTTACCGCGTTGCCAGACGACAAATAAATCCCAGGTTGCTTGCTTGTCGGCAATCGGAATCATGACGACATTCGGGATGCGCAGGTGAGAAATGAAACTTGGATTCAGCGAAACGGCGCCTTCATTCGCCGCCATCACGAGGCCTTCCGCCAGGCTCGTAGGCTCTCCTATGATCACAAATCGCGGGCGGAATTTTCCGAACTGCCGGCAGAATTGAACGATCTTTTGATTATATCCCGGCACGACACTATCCGGCGCTCCAACGAAGGACTCTTTCTTCAATTGTGAAATTGAAATCTGCTTTCGAGAGGCCAGCGGATGATCGAGTGGAAGAGCAACCAGACTTGGGACGCTCGCCAATTTGTGGGTATAAAAATCGCGCGAGAGAAGATCGACACCGTGGCCGGTCAACGCAAAATCAATTTCGCCTCGGCGCAATGCAGTGATCATCTCCCCCGGCGTTTGATCGAGCATTTTGACTTTAAGATTTGGATCCGTGCGCCGGAGCATGGCAAGAGCGGGTCCAAGATACTCCTGCACGGCTGACGCCACATAGCCAATACGCAAGCGATCACTTTCTCCACGGACCAGACGGCGAACTTCGGCCATGGCCGAATCGTAATTGGACAACAGGTTTTTTGCCTTTTCGGCCAGAGTATGTCCGCCGCTCGTGGGGCGAACTCCTGCCGAAGTGCGTTCCAGAACTCGTCCTCCCAAATCGTGCTCAAGCAGCTGTATCTGCCGGGTAATTGCCGATTGGGAAATGTGCAGGCGCTCGGCGGCCCGGCGAAGACTGCCTTCTTCAAGAACGGCCAAGAATAGACGCAGTTTTTCGATCACGATTGCAAAGGTGATGCAAAATTTGCATCACCGCAATCTCCAATCGGCATTATCCGGTGTCGAATGGATACCGTAAGATTCGGCCTATGGACAACAATTCTACGGTTACCTCTCGACAACTGCTGGATCGGCTAAACTGGCGTTACGCCACCAAGGAGTTCGATCCCAGTTGCAAGATCAGCTCCCAGGACTGGGCTGCCCTGGAAGAGGCGCTGCTTCTTACGCCATCCAGTAGCGGGTTGCAGCCTTGGAAATTCATCGTTGTAACTGATCCCGCCGTGCGCGCCAGGCTGTTGCCTGTTTCGTATGGGCAACTTCAGATCACGAATGCGTCCCATCTGATGGTGTTCGCGGCTAAGCAGAATTTTGGCGAAGCGGATGTGGACGCGTTGGTCCATCGCACAGCTATCGTGCGCGGCGTTTCAGTCGAATCCCTGGCCCCTTTTCGCGAAATGATGGTGGGCGGAATCGTAAATCGCATGGACGAACAGGCCAGGAACGCTTGGGCGCGCAACCAGGCCTATATTGCGTTGGGCAATCTCCTGACCAGTGCCGCTTTGCTCGGTATTGATGCCTGCCCAATGGAAGGTTTCGATCGCGCGCAATACGATGAGATCCTCGGCCTGAACAAGCAAGGATTTGCGAGCGCTGTTATTGCAACGCTCGGCTACCGAACCTCATCGGACAAATATGCGACAGCACCCAAGGTGCGCTTCCCGAAGGAACAAGTTTTCGCGCACTTTTGAACTAAACTTCAGCGACTTTGTAAAAACATCAAATGTCGCGAACACACCGGAAGCCGGAATTGGCGGCGGAGGTGTCCGGCGTGTTGGAAGTCCGGGCGGCGACGCGGTAGCGGTTGCAATAGGAGTGATGGCAAAGGAATGAGCCACCCTTCTGAACCCGCCGGTCGCCGGTCTCCGGGCCGAGCGGGTCGGTTTTCGCGGCCCCTGGGTCGCGGTGCCAGGTTGCGGAAAAGCGGTCGTAACACCATTCCCAGACGTTCCCCGTCATGCAGTAGAGGTCGTAACCATTGGGCGGATAGTTTTTCGTCGGGCAGGTGCCCGACCACCCATCCTCGGCGGTGTCGTGGCGGGGGAAGTCGCCCTGCCAGATATTGCAACGGTGTTTTCCTCCCGGCGTCAGTTCGTCCCCCCAAGGGTAGAGTTTCTGTGCCAGGCCGCCCCGGGCCGCGAATTCCCATTCCGCTTCCGTGGGGAGCCGCTTGCCCGCCCATTGGCAATATGCCATCGCATCGTTCCAGGAAACATGGGCCACCGGGTGATCCTTTCGCCCGCGCAGTTGGGTGCCAGGCCCTTCGGGGCGGCGCCAGTTGGCGCGGCTGACATTCCGCCACCATGGAATATTAACCGGGTTTCCCTCGAATGGGATTTTGGCGGGAACGTGCAGGTGAAATACAAATGACCATCCGTAGCGGTCCGCGTCGGTGCGATAGCCCGTGGCTTCGATGAACTCCGCGAATTGCGCGTTGGTAACCGCGCAGGCGTCGATCCAGAACGGCGAGACGGCGATCTCGCGTATGGGTCCCTCGCCATCGGCCGGAAACCCTTGCGCATAGTCGGTCCCCATCAGGAACGTTCCCCCCTCCAGGCGGACCATTCCCCCGGTGCAGCCGGAGGTGACGCGCCGGAAGGCCGGAACGTCAATAGGGTTGGAGGAGAATGCCTGCGCACTCGGCAGACAGCAGGGGGAGGGCGTCGTGGTGTGCATCGGATATCTCCCGAGATTAATGCCATCGGAGAGCTTGGTAAATCCCTTCCGAATCTTTTGTGCTAACCTCGGCGGGAAGGAGCGCGCGGCTGGTAGATATAGGTGGGTGGGCTGGAATCAATCCGCACGCAGAAGTCCAGGCGGCTTCCCGTTGATTTTGCCGCCGTATCCAGATATTGAAGAACCGCATGAGCGAAGAAACGCTTCTTGTTTTCCAGAAGGAACTGGCGGAAATGCAGCGGCGCGAGTCGGAGGCCTTGCGGCGGGCGTTCGAATCGCTTTGGGAACTTCCTGTGGCCCAGCGGCTGGACAAGGGCCGGTGCATCGCCCGTTTGAAGTTTGTCGCCCGCGAGAAGGACCGTTTTCTCCATTTCCGGTGTATGGGCGGGAATTCCTCGGACCTTCGGGAAGGCGATCTTGTGAGGATCAGCCGGGGGGATCCCCGGTTGCCGGAGTTTGATGGCACGCTTTACCGGGTGGACGACGAGGAAGTCTGGATCGAGCCGACGCGGGAGGTATCCTCCCTCCTGGGAGAATTGGCGATCGGGGAACGAGCGCTCGATCCTTCGTACATCGACCTAGAATCGTTCTACCAAAAGGCGATTGCCGATTTGAGCGCCACGGCGCGCGGTAGGGAGCGGATTCTGCCCCTCCTGAGCGGGCAGTCGACGCCGTCGATTGATATCGCCGCCTTCGAGCAGGCGATGGAAGCCGCTGAAAAAGAGGGGGTCAACGAGAGTCAGAGTGAGGCCATCGCGCAGGGAGTGGCCACCCGGCTTTGCCACCTTGTGCAGGGACCGCCGGGAACCGGAAAAACTTATGTTCTCGCGCAGATCGTGCGGCAGCGCGTGGCCCGGGGCGAACGGGTGCTGGTGACGTCGCTGACGCACCGCGCCATCCATAACGCCCT
The DNA here is from genome assembly GCA_037190965.1 of Chthoniobacteraceae bacterium. GTDB lineage: Bacteria > Verrucomicrobiota > Verrucomicrobiia > Chthoniobacterales > Chthoniobacteraceae > DATMFV01. Next base: position 5,641 of record JBBCKI010000038.1, on the reverse strand, counting down.
CAACATGATCGTACGGGTGGGTCCCGAAATCGGCAGCGTCGTGAAGATCGGGCGGGAGGTGCATGACACCGATCTCCGTGTGCCGTGGTATCATTCCTTTGCCGATTCCCCGCTGGCTTCTGAACAGGGAGGCTACGTGGTGGGCGCGACGCCATTCACGGCGCGGAGCAAGCGGCTCAAAGGGGTGGAGTTCGACGCGGTGATCATCGACGAAGCCAGCCAGGTAACACTCCCGCTCGCGGTGATGGCAATGCTCGCCGGGGATGCCTATGTATTCATCGGTGACCATCGCCAGCTCCCGCCGGTGACAATGACATTTGACCCCGCCGACGCGCCTGGGATATCGGTGTTTGGGCGGCTGGAGGGCGGCGGTTTCCGGACCATGCTCGATACAACCTACCGAATGAACCGGGAATTGATCCGATGGCCTGCGGAGGCGTTCTATAGCGGAAGGCTCCAAGCCGCGCAAGGGAACGCCGGAAGGCGACTCGCATTCCCCCAGGCGTCGCCCGAAGATTTCCGGGAGGTGCTCGCCCCGGAGACGCCGCTGGTGCGGGTCGAGCTGGAGCATCGAGCCGCCCGCCGCTCCTCGCGCGATGAGGCCGATGTTGCCACCCATCTCCTGGTCGCGCTGAAGCGCTCCGGCATCGGGCTTTCCTCGGTCGCGGTCGTAGTTCCATTCCGGCGGCAGGCGCGGCAGATTCGCCGCTCGCTCAAGGCCCGGACGGAGATTCAGCTATGTGATCTTACTGAATGTGTCATCGACACCGTCGAGCGGATGCAGGGGCAGGAACGGGAGGTGGTGATTGTCTCGATGACCGCGTCGGAGCCTGATTATCTGCGGATGGTGCTGAAGTTTCTGTTGCAGCCGCAACGCCTGAACGTTGCCGTTACCCGCGCCCGCAGCAAAACCATCCTCCTTGCCAGCGCGGAGATCGACCGGCTCGAATCGTTCGACCCCGAGCACGCCGAACTGCTCGATCTCTGGAAAACATTGCGCAGGGAATGCCATCTCGTCACGATGTAGGCGGTAATGGCGCGTCTTTATCCAAACAAGCCGGTGGGAACCATCTCGCCCGAAGTGGCGAAGGTGCTGCACGCGTTGCGGCGAATTCCCGGCGACGACCTCCATGTCTGGCTGAAGCTGCCGATCGCCCCAGAGAAGTGGCGGCCCGATCTGATGGCGGTTCATTCCGGCCGGAGCGCTCATCTCTTCGCCGTATCGCCTCTTACCGAAGCCGAGGTGGAAACGGCTCTCCACGGCGATCTTTTCGCCTCGCCGGGGGGCACCATTTCCGCAAAAGAGATCGCCGCCAAGGAGCGCGATCAACTGCGGCAATTTCGTCAGGAGGTTCTTGATGGGGTGGATGCACGGCAGGTCGCGGCGAGCTTGGCGCTGCGTTGCGTGGTTGCGTTCCCCCTCATGCCGCAGGAGCTCCTCGATCAGGTGGCCCAAAGAATGCGAGCGGCAGAAAAGGCGGGGTGCGCTGAGTATGAGCTATGGGGAAGGGAAGCGTTACGCGCCGAAACCCTTGCAAGCGTCCTTGCTGCCCCGGAAAATGGTCCCGGGGAGTTGCCGCCGGCGCTCCTTCGCACGTTGCGGGAGCGGTTTAACCCCGAGGTCACAATCCCACCTTCCTTCGTGGCCCGCGAGGAGAAGCCTGATCGAGACTGGAGCGCGCGCCTCGGGAGCTACCTGCTCGACCTCGACCAGGAGTGGCTGGCGAAAGAGGACCTTGCGCTCCCTGTGGAAGCCGCCGGTGTAGTGGGCGAACGCCGCCTCAAGCTGGTGACCGGCGTGGCTGGAAGCGGAAAGAGCCTAGTGCTCCTCTACAGGGCGATGCTCTGCACCATGCTCCACCCCAGTGCGCGAATCGTGATTCTGACCCATAACCGCCCACTCACGGGTGAACTGCGTGACCGGTTTAACCGGCTCTGCCGTGGGAACCGGCATCCGGCGCTTACCTTTTATCAATGGTGTCAAAAGGTGTCGGGGAGGGGGTGGAAGATTATCGAGGGCTGGAAACGCGTGGAACTCGTGCAAAGGCTGATCGCCGGAAGCGAGGCATTGAAACGGCTGACGATCCCGTTCCTCCTCGATGAACTCGATTGGATTCGGGATCAGGGCTTCTATCGCGAGGCGCAATACCTTGCCGCCGCGAGGGCGGGACGGGTGCGCCCGTTAAACGAGGAGCAGCGGCGCACGGTTTTCGCCTTGCTGCGGACATATCAGGACGCCCTGAACCGCCAGGGCCTCAATGACTGGCCAGGCGTTGCGCTCTCTGTCTGGCGAAGCGTGGAGCAGGGGCGGGTTCAGCCGCCGAGCTACGATCTGATTCTCGTCGATGAGGCTCAGTTTTTTGCGCCGGTCTGGCTGCGACTGGTGAACCGGTGTCTCGCTCCGGGGCATGGAGGGCTTTTCCTCGCCGCGGACCCCACACAGGGATTCCTGAAGCGGCGTCAGTCATGGGCGTACTCGGGGCTGGAGATGCGGGGGCACTCGGTGCGGCTCCGCCATGCTTATCGCAACACGCAGGCGATTCTCCACTTCGCTGCCCGGTTTTACCGGAGCCGCCTTCCGGAGGATGACGAAGAGATCAACCTCCCCGAGCCGGAGGTGCTTGCGGCGATGGCTCCCGGCGAGTCTCCGCAGTTGCTCCATGTCGACAGCCAGCAGGCCGAGCGGGGCCGGGTGGCCAATGAAATCGCTGCGGCCATCCGCAAAGGCAGACGCCCGGCGCATTTCCTTGTGATCCTGCCGGACGGGTCCTCCGTTAACGAATTTATCACGACGCTCGATGCCGTGATGAAGAGCAAGGTCGGGCGTAATTTGAAGGACCTCGGAGACCCCCGAAGCGCGGATGAATGCGTCGGGGTCTGTTCCATCCATGCGGTTCCGGGGGTTGAACGGCCGGTGGTGTTCATTTGTGGGCTCGATACGATTTTCGAGAAGGAGGATACGCTCGGGGTGGCACCCGAGGATCGCCTTGAACAACGACGGGACAATACGCGCCTGGTTTATTCGGCGTTGACCCGGGCGGGAGCCCGCCTGGTTGTCACTTATCGCCGTCCAGCGGTACGGCGGATCCTGGAGGGAGCGGGCGCGGTTTGAGCCATTCAGCTCTTCCTCTCTGGAGTCTTCCGAAGGGGGGGATGAGGGGTTTTGGAACGTTTGCCGTTGAATAGAGCCTGTCCCACGAAAAACAGGAGGGACATTCCCCCCCTTTGGACTCGCCGAACATGGCGAACTCGATCTCTTCTGGATGGATGGATAGCCAGCTTTCCCTTCTTGAAACAGTACTCAGGAATATTATAATATATACTTGACTGATAGAGATTGCAGGCGTAAAACCGCCCCATGCTAAAGCAGTCATTTCAAACGGGCTCCGGGGGAGCCAGGAGCGGTTATCTTTGTTCTCAACCGCCCGTGGGATCAGGGATTGAATCGATCTCGTGCGCGACGACGAGAGAGTCATTGTTCGTGCTCCAAAGATTTCGGGAACGGATCGCTATAGCTATAGCTCCGTGGGTTATGCATTGAAGTAATCGGCTGGACGGGCGCGCGGAGGTCATTGAAGCTTGCCGCATTGATCCACAGATACGGCCTTAAATAGGCTGATAGCAAAAGGGGCCGCAAGAAGATGTTCCGGAAGATGAAGCAACTCGGCGACACCATCGCTGCTTACGCCCCGCTCTCGCCGATTTCGACCAAAGCTGGAAGCGGAACTGGGTGGAGTAGGGGCCCCAGCCGAGGTGACGTTGAGGCGGGTGAAGTCCGTATTGGAAAACCCGGTAGCGAAAATTCGGGTCCACGAACGGATCACCTCTTCACATTCGGACTCACAAAGCCACTGGCAGGACCAGAATGGCAGTGAAAGTCTGGGTTTTGAGGAGCCGATGGTGTCCCGTTTTTCTGGAACCCCTCGGGACGTTTTGACGAGTTTCTGATACTTGACATCTTTTAATTTTCTATTATATTTCAGGTCCTAAACTTCACTTTTATCTGAAAGTGGTCCCCCCCAGACTTTACTCATGATCTCATCGTCCCCTCCCAAATGGATGGTTTGTGCCGCCCTCGGCTTTTGTGCAGGGAGGAGAGGTGGGCGGTTTTCGTTCAGAAACGCCTTTACGCTGGTTGAAGTGGCCCTGGCCATTGGCGTGGCCGCCGTTGCCCTTGTTTCCGTTTTTGTCGTGATACAGTCCGGGTTCAAGACGTACGAAGACGCCATGAACTCAAGCATCACTAGCGCGATCGCGCAGGAGGTTATGTCGGACTATCTCCTTGCCGATTTTGGCAAACTCGTCGCTCAGAGCTCTGAAGGCGGTCAGTCCGGGCTCGAGAGAACGACCTTCTACGACGAGAGGGGGCTCGCCCTGGATGCATCCCATTCCGAATCGGCAATCTATCGATGTGTTTCAAAGGTCCTGAACTCCAGCGTTCTGGGGATTGATCGGGATAAGCTGCTTTCCATCCGGATCACCGTCACGAGTCCGACGCGCCCGTCTTTGGAGAAGGTCTATAGCTTTTTTATCGCCAGACAGGGTGAGGACACACCATGAAAGCAATGCTTAAGGTGCTAAAAATGCCTAAGGCCGCCGCTCCCGGTACAAGACGGGAGCCTGGTTTTACATTGACCGAGTTGCTTGTCGCAATGTCGGTCCTGGCCGGCGTGCTCATCATGATCCTGAGTCTCAGCAACAATGTTTTCCGGATCTGGCAGGATACGAAGGGGGCAATCAGGGAGTGGCAATCGGCGCGCCTCGGCTTCGAAGCGTTGACGCGGCGCCTCAGCCTGGCCGCGCTTAACACGACGTGGGCATACTACGATAAGTCGGGAAACCTGATCGGCAGCCTGACCGATCCGGCTATCGCCCCGGCTAGCTATGGACGGCATTCGAGCCTTCATTTTATTTCCGGTCCCGCCGCTACTCTTCTCCCTAATTTGACTCAAGTTGTTCCTCGCTCCCAGGCAATCTTCTTCCAGGCGCCGTTGGGGGTAACGCGCAATGACGACTTGAAGGGAATGCCTAACCTTCTCAATACCTGTGGCTTCTTCGTGCAGTTCAACAACGATGCGGCCTTTCGCCCCACAACCGGGCTGTTTGCAAGCTTCACGGGAAAATCGAGGTTTCGATTAATGGAGCTGGTGCAGGCGTCGGAGGAGTTGGATGTGTATAAGACCTCGGGTTCCGGGGATTATTCGTGGTTTCGCGCGCCAATCGATCTCGGCAAGGCGCGGCCATTGGCGGACAATATCGTCGCGTTGATCATGCAACCCGCGTTTTCGCGTTTGGATACTTCCAGAGGAGCGTTGCTTGCGCCCGATTATCTCTACAACTCGCGCCTTCAAAGGAGCTTCGAGGATCCGGCTTCCGGGATCAAGGGGAATACTCTACACCAGCTTCCGCCTCTGATGCGTGTGACGATGGTGGCAATCTCCGAGGTTTCGGCCCAGAAACTTGAGGCGCGGTATGAGGGGACAATGCCGGATTTTTTTGCGGGGGGCAGTCAAGGGGGGAGAGTCGAATTTGCCCAGGCCGAAAATTTCGAAGCCGATCTCAAGCAATTGGAAAGCAACCTCGTAGCTCTCGGCGTTCGGTACCGGATTTTCTCCTCAGTCGTTTTTATTCGTGGGGCCAA
>JBBCKI010000037.1:0-19305 GCA_037190965.1 Chthoniobacteraceae bacterium | reverse complement strand
GGTATTGGGTCCCGTGGCTTCATAAGGGCTTCATCCCAATCCCAGCAGCCCGTCCTGCGGGGATGGACGTCAAACGTGACTCTTCATCGATCCCGCGCTCGACGGCGCGAGCGGACTACCTCGGGCTTTCCGTCACGCACCGATCCTAAACCGCATCCACGTTCCCCTTGCGGTGAATCCAGACGCTGTTTATCACCCCAAGGCCGAACATGATGACGGCGACGAAGGAGCCGCTGAAGCTGATCAGGGGGAGGGGAACCCCGGTGACCGGCATGATCGAGATCGTCATGCCGACATTCTGGAATGTATGGGTAAAGATCAAGGCGCAGACCCCCACTGCAAGCATCAGACCGAGTTCGTCCCCGGCATTGAACGCGACAAAAAGACATGAAAAGAGGAGCACCGCAAAGGCTCCCATCAGCACCAGCCCTCCCAGAAATCCCCATTGCTCGCCAATGGCCGCGAAGATGTAGTCGTTGGGAACCGTTGTCCTCGGGACATAGCCGAGTTCCACCTGGGTATTGGGGGCTTTGAACCCTTTCCCCGCCCACCCGCCGGAGCCGATCGCGATCAGCGTCTGGTTGATGGCCCAGCCGGACCCCTGCGGATCGATGTCGGGGTCGATAAATGCGATAATCCGGTTCTGCTGGTAGGTCTTGAGCTTGAAGTGATAACCGATCGGCATGGCGATCAACCCCAGCAACGCGATCGTGATGAGATATCGCTTGGGAATGCGCGCGATGAAAAGCATCGAGAAGATCACGGGCCCCCAGATCATGCAGGAGCCGAAATCGGGCTGCAGCAGAATCAGCAGCGCGGGAGCACCCGCCATGACGCCGCAGGCGAGCACTTTCAGCCCCGGGTGAATCGACCGGAACTGGCTCAAAAACAGGGCGATGACAAGCACCCCGGAGAGCACGGCGAGCTGCGCGGGCTGGAACTGGAGCGGGCCGATTTTGAGCCAGCTTCGTGCTCCTTCCAACTTCAGCCCGACCAGCAGCGTCGTAATCAGGAGGGCGATCGAGACAAGATACATCGGAACCGCTCCCCATTTGACCCAGCGGTAATCGATCAGGCTGACCACGAAAAACACCACCGTGCTGATGGCGACCCAGACCGTCTGCCGCTTCCACATGGTGGCGTAGACGACGTCGTCGCGCATGTAGGTGCAACTATAAATGGCAATCACCCCGAAGACCGCGAGCGCGATCATCACGGCAAAGAGCAGCCAGTTCATCCCGAGCAGTTTGCGGAGCAGCGGAGTCATCTTTAGAGTGGGGAGCGTTTCCTGCCGTGTCAACCCAGTGTGGGAACGGCCGCGAGCAGCTTCTTCGTGTACTCGTGCTGCGGGTTCTCGTAGATCGCCTCGGCCGGGGCCGACTCGACGATTTTCCCGTGGTGCATGACCAGCACGTGGTCGCTGATATGCTCCACCACGGCGAGGTCGTGCGCGATGAAGAGGTAGGTCAACCCGAGTTCTTCCTGGAGATCCTGAAGGAGATTGACGATCTGCGCCTGCACGCTGACGTCGAGCGCGCTCACCGGCTCATCGCAGACAATGAACTTGGGTTTCACCGCCAGAGCCCGGGCGATCCCGATCCGCTGACGCTGGCCGCCGCTGAATTCGTGCGGGTATCGGTTCATCATCTCCGCGGCAAGACCGACTTGTCGGAGCAATTCCGCCACGCGTTCACGGCGGTCTGCCCGGTTCATCTCCGGGAAATGGATCTCCAACGCCTCGGCAATGATGGCGAAGATCGACATGCGCGGGTTGAGCGAACCGAATGGGTCCTGAAAGATCATCTGCATCTCCCGCCGCAGGGGGCGGAAGTCGGTCTCGCTCATCGGCACGATGTCGCGGCCTTCGAAAAGAATCTTGCCGCCGGTCGCCGGGGTGAGCTTGAGGATCGTGCGACCGATGGTCGTTTTACCCGAGCCGCTTTCGCCCACGAGGCCCACTGTCGTCCCGGTTTCCACCGTGAAACTGACGTCGTCTACCGCTTTCACGTCATCAACGTGACGCCGAAGCAGCCCGCTATAAACGGGGAACCAGGTTTTGAGCGATTGGACTTCGAGCAATGGCATGGGCGTTGAGCAATTTAGGTTATCTTTACGAATTTGCTGAAAAGCGACTTTTCATCCATCTTTCTCAATTCGAAAAGACAACCTAGGAGCTTTGAAAATAGATCGGAAATGCCATGGAGCCACTCATTTTTACGATGGCCTCAGGAATGCGGTGAGCGGGCTGGTGGGAGAGGCGATTTTCTGCGGTGCGGCGAGCCCCGTCTCAAAGGCATCACGACCGGCTTCCACGGCCTTTCGGAACGCATGGGCCATTCGTACCGGATCGGCGGCCACCGCCACGGCGGTATTGACGAGGACGGCGTCCGCCCCCATCTCCAGCGCGAGGGCGGCATGGCTCGGTGCGCCGATCCCCGCATCGACGACCACCGGTACCGTGGCCTGCTCCAGGATGATTTCGATCTGCGCCCGGGTTTCTATCCCTCGATTGCTGCCGATTGGCGCGCCGAGCGGCATGACCGTGGCGGTTCCGACCTCCTGAAGCCTTTTGGCGAGAACGGGGTCGGCATTGATGTAGGGGAGGACGGTGAATCCCTCTTTTACGAGCACTTCGGCGGCTTTCAGGGTCTCGATCGGGTCCGGCAGGAGGTAACGGGGGTCGGGGTGAATCTCCAGCTTCACCCACATCGGCATCCCGGCGGCGGCGGCGAGGCGGGAGAGCCGGATCGCCTCTTCGGCGTTCATCGCCCCGCTGGTGTTGGGGAGGAGGAGGTAGCGTTTTGGATCGATGAAATCGAGGATGTTGGCGAAGGGGTCGCCCTTGCCGGAGAGATCGGCGCGCCGGAGCGCGACGGTGACGATTTCAGTTCCGCTTGCCTCCAGGGCGGCACGCATTGCCTCGTTGGAGGAGAATTTTCCCGTGCCGAGAAAAAGGCGGGAGCTGAACTCCCGGCCCGCGATGACCAGTTTTTGCGATGGATCCGACGACATGAACCGCCAGTCGTATCAGAATGGGAAGTCCGTTTCCACTCCGACGTTCGGATACTCAGGGAGGCCCTTGGAGCTTGCTTAGGGCTTGCTTCGAACTGCGGAGCTTTTAAATTATCGGCTGTGCGTGAGTTTCAACCGTCTTCGCTGGGGCTTGCGGGATCGCTTCTGATCGCGCATCCCAACCTGCTCGATCCCAATTTTCGCCGAACGATCCTTTTTATTGCCGCGCACGACCCCGAGGACGGCTCCTTTGGCCTGGTTCTGAACCGGCAGGCCGAAAAGCGGGTGAAAGACCTCGTGGATGAGCCGGGGCTGGGGCCGCTGGCCGACATCCCGGTCTTTTATGGCGGTCCGGTAGGGAACGATCGGCTGACTTTCGCTTCATTCCAATGGCACATCGAGACGCAGACTCTGGAGTGCCGGGCCAATCTCGATCTCGACGAGGCGCGGCAACTTGCGCTGGAGCCGGGGGTCGTCCTGCGCGGCTTCGTCGGTTATGCCGGTTGGACCGGCGGTCAACTGGAGAGCGAGCTCGAGCAAAAGGCGTGGGTGGTGCAAAAGCCCGACCGCGACCTGCTCGACACGGAAAGTTGCACTCATCTCTGGTTCTCCATCATGCAGGATTACGGCCCGTGGTTCCGCTTGCTTGCCTCCGCGCCGGATGACCCGTCTCTGAATTGAAGAAGAAGGGTTGCCAACTTAGATGAGTGGCCAGGTAGCCCGCTCTCGCCGAGAGCGCGGGATCGGTGAAGGGTCGCGTTTGGCGTCCATCCCCGCAGGATGGACTGCTGGTATTGGGATGAGGCCTCATAAAGCTACGAGAGTCGATACCCGCGCTTGACGGCGCGAGCGGGCTACCAGTGTTGCCGCACTATTTTACTTCGTAACTTTCCCGGCGCGAACCTTCTTCCATGCCTCCGTTTCATTCACGGTCCTTTGTTTTGCTCCCGAATGGGTGTAGACTGTTTTTATGATCGTCGGTGTGCCCAGGGAGATCAAGGAACAGGAAAGTCGGGTTGGGCTGCTTCCCTCGGGAGCTTATCAACTTTGCAGGCGCGGGCATCTTGTGCTCGTGGAGAGTGGGGCGGGAGATGGATCGGGGTATTCCGATGAAGAATACCGGAGCGTCGGGGCCACCGTGATAGAGTCCCATTCCGAGGTTTTCAGACGCGCAGAGTTGATCGTCAAGGTAAAGGAGCCGCTCCCTTCGGAGTATCCGCTTCTGCGCAAAGGGCAGATTCTCTTCACGTATCTTCATCTCGCGGCGAATCGGCCTTTGACGATGGCGCTGCTGGCTTCTGGAGTCACGGGCATTGCCTATGAAACCGTGGTAGTCAACCGCAGGCTTCCATTGCTCGAACCGATGAGCGAGATCGCGGGGAGGATGTCGATCATCGTGGGTGGCTATTTTCTCGCAAAACACGCGGGTGGCAGCGGCGTGCTGCTAGGCGGAGTGCCGGGGGTGCTTCCCGGCAAGGTGGTTGTATTGGGCGGCGGCACCGCCGGGGTCAACGCCGCGCGCATGGCAGTCGGCCTCGGCGCGGATGTGACGATCCTCGAACTCGATTTGGAGAGGATGCGTTTTCTCGACATCACGATGCATGCCAACACGCTCTATTCCAACGAAGAGCATCTCAAGACCCTTCTTCCGTCGGTGGATCTGCTGGTTGGGGCCGTCCTCGTCCCAGGAGCAAAAGCCCCGCGATTGATCCGCCGGGAAATGCTGCGCCTCATGCGCCCCGGGAGTGTGCTGGTCGATATTGCCATCGATCAGGGCGGTTGTGTGGAGACATCACACCCCACTACGCATCACGATCCCATTTTCATGGAGGAGGGGATTGTTCACTATTGTGTCGCCAATATGCCCGGTGCTTATGCGCGCACCGCCACGCAGGCATTGACGAATGCCACCTATCGTTACGTCGAATTGATCGCCGATTTGGGCGTTGAAGGCGCTTGTCTAAAGGAGCCTGATTTAAGATCCGGAATCAATATTTGGGAGGGCGAGATTGTGCATCCTGCGGTAATTGCGGCGCATGGAGCTATTGAGGTTGTTTGATCCTGGGGTGACTTGGAAATGCCAGGTGGAAGTAAATATCGCGGGTCTGGTTGAGCGCGATGACGGTTGCTTCGCATGGAAAAGCAATCAACACCAGTGACATAAGGGATCTTATTACGGCGGGATATTGCTTCGTTGGGGTAGCGTTTACCGCGATGCCTTTCTATATCAGCGGTGGAAAAAGCAACGGGGAAGCTAGAATTAGCGATACGTATGTTTTAGACATTGACGCAAACATTACATTGCCTTATCGGATAGGCAGAATATGTCTAATACACTAAGCGCCTCCGAACAGATCGAAGAACTTGAGCGTCAGATCGTTCAGTTGAAGCACCGTTCGTTGCTCGAATTGAAAGTCAAACTCGCTGAGGCCCGGCATGCGGTGGTTGTCCTCGAAAAACAGATCGAGGAGATTTCCGGCAAAGCTCCGGCCAGCGGCGGCGCCGTCGAACCGAAGCAGCGGAAGGCACGGACCAGCATCACCATCGCGCAGGTGGTTGCGGCGATCAAAGGTGGAGCCCTCAATTACAAAGCGGTTGCCAATGCCCTTGGCTGCTCGCCCATCACGGTGGCCAAAAAGATTGAAGCCGAAGGCAAAGCTGCCGGCATCAAGAGCACTGGCCAGAAGGCGACCTTCAAGCTGTCAGTGAAGTAGTCATCTCCTTACGCTACGTTTTTCAAGGACACCCGGAATCATCCGGGTGTCCTTTTTTGATCAAATATCATGTTGGATCTAGATCATAAGGCTCCTTGCACCGATCTATCCAATCTTCCACCGGGTTTTCGATGGAAAGATTGGTTGGGATCGGTGGCGCGGTGGATTCCCGCCGGGATCTGGATGTGCGTGATCTTTACCGCCTCGACGGAAGTGATGTCCCACCATCAGACTTCCCGCTTTTTCGAACCTTTCTTTCGCTGGTTGATCCCGGGAATTCCTCAGGAGAACCTCGATACTCTGCATCTTCTCTTCCGCAAGTGCGGGCATTTGACCGAGTACGCCATCCTCGCAGGCCTCTTCTGGTGGGGGCTCGGGGCGCGCGGTTTCGGTATTCGGCTTGACCCAAGGCGCTCTGCCTTTGCCTTGCTGCTGGCAACGCTCTACGCGGCGACGGACGAGTTTCACCAGTCGTTTATCCCATCGCGCGGCGCTGCGGTCACCGATGTGATGATCGACACGATCGGCGCGGCACTGGGCTTGGCGACGATCGCGGTATTTCTCGCGGTTGTTCGCAGAAGGCGGGCTCGGGCGTAGTCGTTATTTTGCTGCCGCAGCCTCATTTTCTCCGCCGCACCGGCAGAGCCATTCCTGACTGTTGCACGCGGAGCAAGTGCTGGCGTTATAGCGCAGGCGTCCGTTTTTGGCCTTGGCTTCCGCGGTCTCCTTCAGCTGGATGATCAACCAGAAGTCCTCTCCATCGGGTTTGGCCACGGTCCATTTTCCGTCCTTCAGCTCGGGGCTCAGCTTCTTGTTGGCTTCCTTGTGCGTGACGGTGAGTTGCTGGCTGGTTACGGGGACCTCTTTCTTGGTCTTTTCGTCGTAGAGACCAATCACGAACTGTCCGTCTTTCAAAACGAACTCGGCGTGAATCTCGGAATGGCCGCTGAATTCGACGAGACGGCCTCCGTTGGGGCCAATCTCAACATTGCCGTGCGCGAGGGCGCTGATGGCGAGGGCGAGACTGGTGAGGAGGGTTGCTGCTAGTGTTTTCATAGGGATGTTTTCTTGGATGGGTGGGTTTGTGTTGATGGGTTTAATGAGAGGCGGGCGATTCCCGCTCGATCGATTTCTGCGTGGCCTTGCGGCCGAACGTGTAGAAAACCGTCGGTGTGACGGCGAGGCCGAGCAGCGTGGAGGTTACAAGGCCGCCGACGATCACCACGGCGACGGGATGGAGAATTTCCTTCCCCGGCTGATCGGCGGCGAGTACCAGCGGAATAAGGCCAATGCCTGCGGCCAGCGCCGTCATCAATACCGGGACAAGCCGCTCCTTGGTGCCGCGAATGACCATTTTGCGAGTAAACTCTTCGCCCTCATGCTGCATCAAATGCAGATAATGAGAGATCAGCATGATCGAATTTCGCGCCGCCACCCCCGCCACGGCGATAAAGCCCACGAGGGTCGCGATGGAGATATTGTTGAGCTTGAAATAAGTGAATACCAGGCCGCCCACGAGCGCGAGCGGGATGTCGCACAACACCTGAATGGCAAAGAAAGGAGTGCGGAAGTAACCGTAGAGGAGGAATGCGATGACCACAAAGACAACCGCGCTCAGGATGGCAATCCGCTGCGACGCAGCCTTCTGCGCCTGAAACTCGCCCTCATACGAGATGAAATAGCCCTCAGGCAGGCGGACCCGCTCCGAAACCTGCCGCGCAAGACGCTCAACGAGCGCACCGGCATCACGGGTGGTCGGTTTGATCGCGATGACAAACCGCCGTTGACTATTCTCGCGGAAGATGACGTTCGGTCCTTTCGCCTCCCGCACTTCCGCCAGCAGGGAGAGCGGAATGCGTTGGAAGTCGCCTCCACCATCAGCATCGCCCACCTCGATGGGGAGGTCGGCAAGCTTGGCGGGTGAATCGCGCCATTCGAGGGGCAGCCGAATTACGAGGTCTACCTCCCGCTGTCCCTCCCGCAACGAGGCAATCTTTTCCCCGCCGAGCAGGGTGGCCAGCGTGGCGTTGAGTTTGCCGGGGGTAATTCCGTAGACGGCGGCGCGTTCCCTATCCGCCTCGATCCGCAACTGCGGAATCAGCGATTGCTGGTCGAGTTTGGCGTCTTCGAATCCCGGTATCGTTTTGGCGATGTTCTGGACCTGGGTGCCGATCTCGCGCAGTTTGTCGAGATCGGGGCCGAAGACTTTGATGGCGACAGGCGCGGAAACTCCCGAGAGCATGTGACCGATTCGGTCTGCAAGCGGCCCCGTGACGACGCTGAAAGTGCCGGGGACCGCGCGGATCTTTTCGCGGATCGTCTCGATAATCTCCGCGCGCGAGCGGATTTTACCGGTGCCTTTGCTTTCGCCGCTTTCGCGGAAATCCACATCGAACTCGGCCGTGGAAACCGGTACTACGTGGTCGCCTCGTTCCGCGCGTCCGATTCTGCGGCCGACTTTGTGAACCTCGGGAATCGACATCAGCTCCCGCTCGACCGAGTCGGCGATCCGGTTTGCCTCATCCAACGAGGTGCCCGGGGCGGTTGTCATCGAGACCAGCGCGGTTTCCTCTCGGAAGCTAGGCAGGAAGTCCTTGCCCATTTTCGGGTAGAGCATGAACGCCCCAATGACGAGCATGCCGACAAGGCCGAGGAGGAGGTAAGGCTGGTTCAGGCCAAAGCGCAGAAGGGTGTGCTCCAGCAGCCATTTCATTCCGCGAACGAGCCGCCCGTCCTCATGCTCGCCGCCTTCCTTCGGCTGGAGGAGCAGAGAGCATAGGACCGGGATCGCGGTGAGCGAGACAATGAACGACGCCGCCATGGAGACGATGGTGGCAATGGCGATGGGAGCGAAGAGACGCCCTTCGACGCCGCTCAACCCGAGCAGCGGCAGGAAGACGAGGATGATGAGAAGCGTGGCGTAGAGGATGGAATTCCGCACTTCACCCGACGCGCGGGCGACCACCTCCAGGCGGGGATGCGGATTGGGCAGCGCCGCGTTTTCGCGAAGACGGCGGAAAACGTTTTCGACGTCGACGATGGCGTCGTCCACCACCATCCCGATGGCGACGGCCAGGCCGCCGAGTGTCATCGAGTTCACCGAAATCCCGAACCACTTGAAAGTGAGCAGGGTAATCGAGAACGAGAGCGGGATCGCCATCAGAGTGATGGCCGTGGTGCGGAAGTTCAGAAGAAACAGAAAGATGACGATGGTCACCATCACCGCCCCGTCGCGAATCGCTTCCTTCAGGTTGCCGATTGCGTGCTCGATGAAATCGCCCTGCCGGAAAAGGACGACAGCCTCGACTCCCGGCGGCATGGTTTTTTGCAGATCGGCGATGGCCTTCTCGATTTTTTCGGAGAGCCCGAGGGTATCAAACCCGGGCGACTTGGTGATGCTCATGATGACGCCGGGGATTCCATTCACGCTGGCGTCTCCGCGCATCGGTTCGATGCCCCATTCCACCGTGGCCACGTCTTCGATGCGGATGGGGCGATCGCTAACCTTTTTGATCAGCGTCTTTGCGATGTCGCCGAGGTTTACGGTCATCGCCAGGTTGCGCACCATGATCTCCTGCGGGCCCGTGGAGATGAATCCTCCCGTCGAATTGCTCGCGGCCCCCTTTGCCGCGCTCACCAGCTCTTCGAAGCTGACGCCGTGCGCCTGCATCCGTAGCGGATCGGGCTGAACTTGCACCTGCTTGATGCCGCCTCCCATGTTGAGAATCTCCGCGATGCCGGGGATGCTTTGGAGCCGGGGCCGGATGACCCAGTCTGCCAGGGAGCGCACTTCGCGCGGCGGCAGGCTGTTGTCCGTGCTTCGGACGCCGACCAGGAGAATTTCTCCCATCAGCGAAGCGACCGGCGTCAGGAAAGGCTCAGCCCCTTCGGGTAGCGACTCGCGCACTCCCGCCAGCCGTTCCTGCACGAATTGCCGCGCGCGGTAAATGTCGGTGCCCCACTCGAACTCGGCGTAGACGAGTGAAAGAGCCACGTCGGAATTGGATCGAAGCCGGGTAAGCCCCGCGACTCCCATGAGCGATCGCTCGATGGGCAGGGTGACGTTGACTTCCACTTCCTCCGGCGCAAGGCCGGAGGCTTCGGTGAGGATGACCACGGTGGGCTTGGTCAGATCAGGCAGCACCTCGACGGGGAGTTCACGGGCTGTCTGGACCCCGAGAACCATCACCAGGATCGAAATACCCAGGATGAGCGCCCGGCTGCGGAGGGCAAAGCGGATGAGTTTGTTGAGCATGGGCTAGTCGTTTCCTGCTAGGTCCTTATTGGCTAAGGCGGTCGCCTTGCCTCGCCGCATCGTGATGACGCCCAGGAGCGTGAGAAGCAGGACGTTTGCTGCAAGGGAGAAGCGGGTGAGCATCGAACTCGGTCCTCCTTCGTGGTCTCCGTGGTCATGACTATCTCCGGAGCCTCCTTTGCCTGCTGCCTTTTCCGAGCCGTCTTCGTTATGCTCGTGACCGTGAGCGGCATCGAGCGCCTCCTTCAATGAGACGCTTCCTTTGCCTGCAAAAGCAAGGGAGTAGGCACCCTGCGTCACTATTTTGTCGCCCGGGAAGATGCCTTCCGTGATTTCGATAAAGCGGTCATTGCTAGATCCTGCCTGGATGGGCGTCTTTACGAATGCATTGGGTAACTCGTAGTCCACAACGTAGACATAGCGATCCGTAGGATCTCCCTGGATCGCGGTGCGCGGGATACTGAGCACCCCTTCGCGGCGGCTTAGAACGACGGAAAACTCAGCACGCATTCCGGGGCGGAGGGTCAGGCCGGGGTTGGGAAGTTGGAAGATGGCGTCGATCGTTCCGCTTTCGCGGTGTGCCGCAGTGGCGAAACGGAGCAACTTGCCTTCGAACTTTTCATCCGGCAAGGCTGCCACCCGGATGTGCGCGGTGGCACCCGGTTTCATCTTTCCGGCGAAATGCTCTGGAACGCGGGCAACGGCGTAAACTTCTTCGAGATCGGTGATTTCAAGGAGCGGTTTATCCGGCTCGACCGGTTCTCCCAGCCGGGCCTGGCTTTCGGTCACGAGGCCTCCGCGCGGTGTTTTGAGCACGACGCTCGGCGGCGGGTTCCCCGGCTGGCGGCTTTCGAGCTTCGCGACGTCGGCGCCGGTTTTCACCAGGTCACCGAGGGAAGCATGGAGCTCCGTCACGCGGCCCGAGATCCGGCTGGAAACCACCGCCCGTCGGCTGGGAATCGGCTCGATGCGTCCGAGAGCCAGGACGGTTTCTTCGAAATCCTGTTCCTCGGCCTCGACGGTTTCGATCTTGAGGTTTTTTGCGCCTGCTTCCGTGAGGATGACGGTGTTTGCCGCCTTCTCGGGGGCGACTTTTGCGAGGCAGGTGGAGGCTAGGAGAAATGAGAGAAAGAGCGTTTTGAACATTTGAGCTGAGCGGAGAAAGACCTGATGATCCATTAGGCTTATTTGCCGGGATGGGAGGTGCGGTTCGTTCCAGCGAGGATCCGGCCGGTGGCGGCCTCCTCGCGGACTCTGGCAAGGTGATAGTCTCGAAGCGTTTCGGAACGTTGCCGTTCCAATTGCAGCCGCCGGTCGCGGGCGCGCAACACCTCGATGAGCGAGGTCTGTCCGGTTCCATAGCTGGCCCGGAGTTGTTCCTCCAGTTGCGTGGCGGAGGGAAGGATTTTTGTGTCGAACTCCTCAATCAGCGCCGCGAGAGTTTTTAACTCGTTGCGGGTAGCGGTGACTTCGGCGGAAATCTTCGCTACCAGTGAGTCGACCTCCTTTTGGGAGCGTTGCGCGGCGGCCGCCGTTTCTTGAATCCTGCCCTGATTCCGGTTCCAGAGAGGCAGCGGCACACTCACCAGAAAGCCCAGCCGGTGATCCCGTTGGGATCCGCCCAGGTCATCTTCCTCTCTTCCTGACTCTGCGATGAGGCCGACGGAAATATCTTCCCAGCGGTTCGAGCGGGCGAGGGCAATCTCTCTTCGTGCCGCCTCGGCCTGGTGCCGTGCCGCTTGAAGATCGGGCCGATTGTTCGGATCGCCGGTGCTGTTGGCGAGCCTGGGGGCGCCCAATTGACCGGTGATGACGACGGAGTCTCCAGGAGGGGTTCCCAGGAGGGGACGCAGCTCTCCGGCCAATGCGGCCGCTTCCACATCAAACAGCAAAAGCTCGCTTTCGAGCTGCCTTGTCTCCAGTTCAACCAGCGTCGCGTCGGTGGCGGGCGCTTCTCCCGCGGAGACCCGGCCCTTGAGGAATTGGGTCAACTCCTGACTATTGGCGAGCTGCTTTGCATTGATTGCACGGCGATCCTGCACGGCCAGCCATTTGACCGCGCCGGTTTTTGCCTTCAGGAGAATCTGGCGTTTTTCTTCCTGAAACTCGGCTTCCGCAGCGGCCAGTTGCGCGCGGGAGACCGCTTTTTCCAGGCGAAGGCGCGCCGTCAGCGGGAATTTTTGTGCCAGGGTGATTTCAGTTGAGCTTCCGCTTGTATTTACCGAACGGCGGTGCTCGAACCCCAATTCGGGGTTGGCAAGCCGCCCTGCCTGAGTAAGACGGCCGCATGCTTCCTCGATCCGGAAGGCTGCCGCCTTCAGGTCGCGATTGTGCGTGGCGGTGTAGTCCGAAACCTCCTGGAGCTTCAGGCGCACTTCTCCGGCGTGGAGAGAGGAGGCAAAGAGGATAAGGATGATGGGGATAGGTTTCATGGGAGAGATGAGTGAGAAATACGAGGCGATGGCGCGTGGCAGGATCACGGCAGCGCGATGGCGCGGTGGTGTCGTGTGATCACGACATGAAGAACCCGAAAGTGTGAATAGCCTTCGCGAGAGAAGGGCACACTTAGGGTGTGACTAGGCGATTAAACGAGTTGGGGCGGGTGATCGATTCCGATCACCGGGCCTTCTTCGGCGGCCTCGTCTGCCACTTTGGCGACGAATAGAATGCAGGAGCCAGGGCTGAGCTGCAGAGTGGGGCGGACGACGTCAGCCAGGGGAGCAATATGGCAGGGACAGTGGCAATGCCCGGCGTCCTGTTTTTGAGCGTCCTGTGCGTGATTGCACCCTTTCGATGAGTGATCATCTTGCGATGCAAGATGAGAGCTGCAATGGTCAGTCATCAAGCCCGCCGCAATCAAGCTGCCGGCGGTCGCATTTCCTGCGTAGGAAAGCAACAGTACGGCGATGATGACGATTGACCAGACGGTACGCATCTGGAGGCGAATGAATCACAGTGAAGGTGAGGCGTCAATCAGTGAAATGCCTTCGCGAAGAATAGGCTCCTTTGCCTGATGATCGCGTCAGAGATAATATTTAACGATTCCGGGAGAAATTGCATTTGATCGCCGCGATTGTCCGTTTATCTCTTTTCCCATGAAACTCGGCTTTCTTGGCTGCGGCAAAATGGCAACGGCTCTTATTGGAGGCGTCCTCGATGCGAAAGTTTGTGACGCGGCTGATCTCCTGGTCAATGACTGCCATCCGGCTGCCGTTGATGCGCTGGTAAAAAAAACCGGCGTCACCCCCGTGGCCGACAAGGGCGAGCTTGCCACGAGGGCGGATGCGCTCTTGCTGTGCGTGAAGCCTGCCGACGCCCTCGACGCGTTGGGCGGAATGCAATCGGCCCTGTCGGGCAAAGCGGTGATCTCCATCGTCGCCGGGCTTTCGATTCGCCAGCTTGAAGATGCTGCCGGTGCCCATGCCCGCGTGATTCGAGTCATGCCCAATACTCCGGCGCTAATTGGCAAGGGCGCGGCGGCGTTTGCGCGGGGGAGTTCCGCAACCGCCCAGGATGCCGGGTTGGTGAAGGATATTTTCTCCGCGGTCGGGGAGGCGGTGGAGGTGAAGGAATCGTTGCTCGACGCCGTGACTGGACTCAGCGGTAGCGGCCCGGCTTACGTTTACCTCGTCATCGAAGCCCTTGCAGACGGCGGGGTGCGAATGGGCCTGCCGCGCGATCTTGCCTTGCAACTCGCCGCCCAGACGGTCGCGGGGGCGGCGGCGATGGTGCAGGAGACCGGGTTGCACCCCGCGGTCCTGAAAGATCAGGTCACGAGCCCCGCCGGTACTACGATTGCGGGGCTGGAACGGCTGGAAGCGGAGGCGGTCCGTTCCGCCTTCATCGGTGCGGTGCGCGCGGCCACCGAACGTTCGCGGGAGCTTGGCGTATGAAGCGGAGAGGAATCATTCTCATGGCGGTGCTGGCTTCGGCGGCGCTACGGCCCGCCCTTTTCGCGACGGAAGAACCGGCAAAACCAGAACCCGTGGCAGTGCCTTCTCCGGTGATCCCCGATGCCGAAGAGATCAAGGCGTTCGACATCAACCGGCTGATCTTTGACGGCATCGCCGCGCTGGAGAAAGGCGCCCTCGACACGGGCCGCCTCAAATTCCGGAAAGCGTTGGAGATCGATTCCAAAAACCTCAAGGCCCTGGTCAATCTCGGCTCCCTGGAATATCGGGCCCGCCGTTTGGATGAGGCGGAAAAAGTGCTGCGGCAGGCAACCCGGCTGGCTCCCGAGAATTTTCCGGCCTGGATGACTCTCGGAGTCGTGGCTCATGATGCCGGGAAGCTCGATCTCGCCCTTGCCGCGCTGGCCCAGGCCGTCCTGATCGAGCCTTCCAACCCCAAGGCCCACGCATATCTCGGGGTGACCCTTGGCCGCAAGGGGTGGCTTGACGGGGCGGAAGCGGAATTGCACCGGGCGTTGCAGCTCGATGAAACCTCACGCGACGCGCACTTCAATCTTGCCGTGATCTGTCTCCAGAGGAACCCGCCGGCCACCGAACTTGCCCGGCGACACTACCGGCGCGCGCTCGACCTTGGCGCCAAGGTCGACGAGGTCATTGAGGCGCGTCTGGGGAAGACCGAGGAGGCTGCAAAGCCGACCGCCGATTGAGGCGCGGGGGTAAAATCCGATTCCCATAAAAAACGGTTGGGACAGGACGGAGGTTCTGTGAAATAGTAGCGCCGTTTTTCTATCGACCACCGAATTCCTGAACGCTCTTCCGACGACGTTATATCGATGAACCGTAGCCTCTCTTTCTTCTCCCTGGCCTCCTTCGCGCTCGCCGCCGTTGTGGCCTTCGCTCCGCTCTCGGCTGACGCGGCTCCAACGCCCAAGAAAACCACCTCTTCCAAGAGCACGGCGGGGGGCAAAAAAACCTCCGCTTCCCCGAGTAAAAAGACACCGCAGAAGGCGAGCCCCGCCAAACGCCCAAACACCGCACCCAAGCCGGAGCCTGCCCTCGTGCCTGCGGTCTTCGACGGGACTCCGCAAACCAAGGCTGCCTCCGAGGTGGTGGTGGATGCCCTTACCGGGCGTGTGCTGCATGAGAAAAACGCGGACCAGCGTCGTTCGCCCGCCAGTACCCAGAAGCTCCTTACGGCCCTGATTGTGGTGGAGGAAGGAAACCTGGATAAACCGGTGGTGATCCAGAAAGTCGATACACTGACCGAACCGGTCATGCTCTATCTCAAGCCCGGCGACGTCTACACCCGGCGTCAACTGCTGCAGGTGCTCCTCGTCAAGAGTTTCAACGACGTCGCCCGCGCCCTTGCGCGGGACAATGCCGGATCCATCGAAGCGTTTGCCGCAAAGATGAACCGGCGTGCAGCCCAGCTCGGGATGCTCAACTCGAACTTCGTCAATCCAAACGGGCTTACCGAGCCGACGCAGTTCTCCACCTCCCGGGATATGTCAAAACTTGCCCGCGCGGTTTACCAGAACCCGACCCTGCGCCAGATGGTCTCGGTCAAGGAGATGACCTTTCGCTATGTCGACGGGCGGACCCGCGAGTTCAAGAACACCAACCGCGTCTTGCGCGCCTACCCTTATTGCAACGGCATGAAAACCGGTTATACCATGGCGGCGGGCCATTGCCTCGTCTCCAGCGGCAGCAACCGTGGCCGGGAAGTGATCGTCGTTGTGCTCGGGGATGATCGCCGGGTCTGGCAGGACTCATGCTCCCTGCTGGCTTGGGGGCTTTCGCTGTAAGAAAGAATCAGCTCAAGGAACTCATCGCTAAATAGAGCGTGAGTGAGCCAGGTGCGGGAGCACCGGTAGCACGCTCCGCGCCGCGAGCGCGGGTATCGGCTTTCGTGGCTCCAAAAGGGCGGCATCCCAGTAACCGGAAGCCTGTCCTGCGGGGATGGGCATCAAACGCAACTCCTACACCCATCCCGCGCTCGCGGCGCGAGCGGTCTACCAAGGCGGCCGCACCGTTCGCCCGGAGTCTTTTTATCCGCGCAGATCACCCGCCGGCCAAAAGATCGGGCCGCTCCCGTTGCGTTTTTTCCAACGCTTTTCGCCGCCGCCATTTGGCGATTTCGGCGTGGTGGCCGCTCAAGAGGACATCCGGGACGCGCCAGCCGCGAAAGTCGACCGGGCGGGTGTATTGCGGAAATTCGAGAAGACCCTGCTGGAAGGAATCGTCGGCAGCGGAGGCTTCGTCGCCGAGCACGCCGGGGATGAGGCGCACCACGGCATCCGCCACCACGGCGGCGGCAATCGCGCCATTGGTGAGCACGTAGTCGCCGATGGAGAGTTCTTCATCCACGAGATGGTCGATGACCCGTTGGTCGATTCCCTCGTAATGCCCGCAGATGAAAATGAGATGTTGTTCGCTGGAGTATTCGGCGGCGATGGGTTGCGAAAAGCGACGGCCCGCCGGGGACATGAGGATCACCTTGCTTTCGGGGGTCCGCAGGGCTTCCACGGCGGCGAAGATCGGTTCGCATTTGAGCACCATTCCCTGACCGCCGCCATAGGGGGCGTCGTCGGTGACGAAGTGCCTGCCCGGCGCCCAGTCGCGAAGGTTGTGGGTGCGAAGCACCGCGAGCCCCTTGTCCTGGGCGCGTTTCATCATGCTTTCGGCAAGAGCGCCTTCGCAGATTTTGGGAAAAAGAGTCAGAATGTCGATTCGCACTGCTTTGAGATAGCGTGCAATCGGACGCGTTGCAGCGAATTTTTGCGGGTTGTCTCATGCGCTCTGCTTTCTTAGGTTGCCTTCGTGCCGCAGAAACCAACGCAAAAATCCTCCCGACGCTCCCGAACCTGGAAGCGTCTGGAAGTCCGGGCGCGCAGGCTTCTGGCAACGGCGAACCGCAAACGGCCCGCTCCCGGGGGCAAAAAGAAAGCGCCGGTGATCCTGAAGCTCCACTGGAAGTGGCGGCTCGTGTTTCTGTGCCTGATGGCGGGGCTCTTCGTCGGGACGGTCTATTCCATCTGGGCCTGCCTCTATGATCTGCGGGAGCTCAAGGTCATGCCTCAGCGGACCATGGTTTACGATTATCGCGGGCAGCAGTTCGGCAGGCTTTCGGGCGAGGATCGCGTGACGGTGCCGATTGAAAAGGTGTCGCCGTTTTTCATCAACGCGCTGCTGGCGCGCGAGGATACCCGTTTCTACAGCCACTACGGCGTCGATCCATTGGGAATCGCGCGGGCGGTGGTCCGCAATATCATGCGGGGGCGGGCGAGGGAAGGGGCCAGCACGCTGACACAGCAGCTCGCGAGGAATTCTTTCGCCCTGGGCGGGCGCAACCTGCACCGCAAGATTCTCGAAGCGTTCGTCTCGGTGCGGATCGAGATGAATTTTTCAAAGAAGGAGATCCTGGAAAGCTACGTGAACCGGATCTACTTCGGCTCGGGCTACTGGGGAATCGAAACCGCCAGCCTCGCGTATTTCAACAAGCCGTGCGCGAAGCTGACGCTCTCCGAGGCGGCGGTGCTGGCCGGTTTGATCCGCAGCCCCCAGCGGTTCTCGCCGTTTCGCAACCTGGAGGGCTCGATCATCCAGCGCGACACCGTGCTCGAACGGATGACGCAAACCGGCATGATCACCCCCCAGCAGGAGGCCGACGCGAAAAACGAGACGGTCGTCGTTGCCTCCACACGCCCGCCCTCGGCCGAGCAGAATTACGCCATCGACATGGTGGAACAGGAACTGAGCCTTGTGCTGGACGACGATCAGATTGCCGAGGGCGGGTTGCGCGTGTTTACGACGCTCGACCCCAATTTGCAGCGCGTCGCGCAGGAGTCGCTCGATGCCCAGTTGACGAAGATCGAGCAACGCCCCGGCTACGCGCATCCCAAGCGGGCCGATTATGTCCCGGGTGACGGCCCCGCCTTCACGCCTTATCTTCAAGGGGCCGCCATCGTGATCGACAACGCGACGGGCGGAATCCGCGCGGTCGTCGGCGGGCGCGATTTCTTTCAGAGCCGCTACAACCGCGCGTTGCTCTCGCCCCGGCAGGTCGGTTCTACTTTCAAACCGTTTGTCTACGCCTCCGCGTTCGCGACCGGGGCGGTAACCCCTTCGACGGGGATCAGTGACGGGCCGATCCGGCGCGGTGAAATCCGCCACGCCGCCAATTGGAAGCCCAACAATTCGGACGGCACCTTTCGCGGCGTTCTGCCCGCCGAGGATGGGCTGATCTTTTCGCGCAATACGATGAGCGCCAGGGTGGGGGATCGCGCGGGGCTGGAGAACGTCCGCAAGCTGGCGGACACCGTCGGGTTGGGGACGGTGCCCAACCTCCCCTCGATCTATCTCGGCTCCTTCGAGGCGAGCCTCAAGAATATCACGGCGGCTTACACGATCTTCCCCAGCGGCGGCGTTCGTCGGCGGCCTTTCGTGATCGTGCAGGTGCAGGATCCCGCCGGGCGGGTCATTTATCGGGCCTCCCGGGTGGAAACCCGGGTCTTCAGCGCGAAGGTGAGCGGGATGGTGACCAACGCCCTGCAACAGGCAATGTCACGCGGCACGGGGGCGAGCTCCGGTTTCAGCCGTGGGGCGGCGGGCAAGACCGGGACGACCAACGACTACCGTGATGCCTGGTTTGTCGGCTATACCCGCTCGCTCACCTGCGGCGTCTGGGTTGGTCTCGACAAGCCCGCGCAGATCATGCAGCGCGGCTATGGAGCCACGCTGGCGCTGCCGGTATGGAGCGACATTATGAACGCCGCGGTGGATAAAAAGGACGCCTCCCGGGATGCTGAGTCTTCAGAAAAGAAGGGGAAGAAGGACCCGCTGCCGTCGCGGGTCCTCCGGTCCTTCAAGCATTTCTTCGAGCGCGGGGAGTAAGGGCGGGGGCAAGGCGGAAAAGTGACCGATTTGCAGGACGGCGAGGCAGCACGCTCTCGCCGAGAGAGCGGGATGGGTTTACGAGTCGCGTTCGACGCCCTTCCCCGCAGGACCGGCTGCTGTTATTGGGATGCGGCCCTCATGAAGCCACGAGAGCCGATACCCGCGCTCTCGGCGAGAGCGGGCTACCGGTGCTACGGCACCCATTTTTATCGCTATTCTGACTTCGCCTCTGGCGTCTTCACCGGCTTGAGATCAGCATCATACACCGTCACAGGCCCGAGCTTCTGAAGCTGTGGGAGCACTTCCTTGGCGTTGCCGACCACGACGACCGCAAGATTCTTCGGGTCGATGTATTTCTTCGCCAGCTCCAACCCTTTCTCGGGCGTGACTCCCATGATGTGTTCGGGATAGGTGCTGTAGTAATCTTCCGGCAATCCGTAGAGGTCGATGGCCTGAAGCCGCTCGGCGGTCCGGCGGTTGCTTTCCAGACCGATGAGGAAGTTGCCCGCGAGGTAGT
>JBBCKI010000036.1:0-10825 GCA_037190965.1 Chthoniobacteraceae bacterium | reverse complement strand
TTCTTGGCACCCTTCTGAGAGAGGTTGCCATGCTCATTAGCCAAATCTTCCTTCCGGTGCCCCCATTGAGACATACCCGATGAATCCACACACACAGGCTAGGCGCTACTCAGAAATCACCCTTCCGGGCAACACGCCGTTGAGACTTGACCCCCTTTCTATTTCCCTTTCTATTGACCCTTTCTATTGACCCCCTTTCTATTTCTCAGACGATGCACTAGCTAAAGCTATGTTTTATCTCGTTAAGCCCCCTACATGTGGTGAATTTGGTCCTCAGACAGCATGGGATCCGAATACGATTCCTCCAACATTTAAATTCGTTCATTATGTATTTGATGGATGGCCTAATGATTTAACGACCAGTACGCCCGTTTTTATAGCAAATTCAAAGCTGGTGAAGGCGTTGCTAGCGCATAACTGCTCGGGCTTCTCCGCGGAAAAGTGCTTGGTAGAAAAATCTGAGTATTTTTACAGTGCGGAATTCCCCGAAGATCAGGAGCTTCCTAAATTTGTGAGGCTTATTATCCACGGCGACCCACGGAAGAATGATTTAGGAATTGAAAATTTTGAATTGATAGTTTCTGAAAAGGTCAAGCGCATTATTGAGAGTTTTCGATGCCCATCAGTTGTTTACGAGCCTCTCAATGAGTAGGAAGGAAATGTGATTGTTGCGCTGGTCTGAATAATAAATTATGAAATATTATCAAATTGAGCCGCAAGTTGCAGGGGAGCTTGGGCCTAATACTGTGTATAGGTCTACGTTCCCGACTAGCGTTGATGCTATGGAATATCTTTTCGATAAGTGGCCAGCTGATGAGTTTGTTCAGGCTCACCCGTGTTTCGCTGTCAGCAAACGGCTCAGGGACCTTTTCGAGAGTATTCGGCCAGCAGGTGTTAGGTTCAGTTCATGCCAAGTCGGAACAACAGACTATTTTGAAGGTGATCCGAACAGTGTCCCGGCATTCTTTCGATTAGATGCAACAGGCGTTGCGGGTAGGGATGACTTCGGCTTGAACGAACGTCACCAACTAATAGTATCCGAGCAGATCAAACGAATACTTGATTCTTGTAAGTTGCTTCAGTGTGACGTGATAACGGTTTAGGTGGATCTGCTGCCTTTAATGTGGTCATAGATGAGGCTCCTTTGGGGGCGTCAACAAATTTTAACAGAAAGGCGAATGCTGGTGTAATGGACGAGGAAGCATACAATCTGAAATTCAGCAGGAGAGCGCTCCGGGCCTCCCCCTGAATACAAAAAACCGCTGATCGAGAAGCTCTGAGCCAATCAATCAGCGGTCACGAAACCCTTATTGTAGGCTTAAGCCTGTCCAGCGTAACGCTTTTCGTAGGTGAAGACTTCGCCGGGGGCGAAGAAACGCTTCAGTTCGATCTCGGCGTTCTCCACGGTGTCGGAGGCATGGGCAATGTTGACCATGACGTCTACACCGAAGTCGCCACGGATGGTGCCCTTGTCGGCCTTCTTGGAGTCGGTCGGCCCGATGAGGGTGCGAATACGCTCCACGGCGTTGTCGCCAGCCAGCGCGAGGGCGATGACCGGGGTGGACTGCATGAACTGGGCGATTTCAGGGAAAAACGGCTTGTCGAGGAGGTGCGCGTAGTGCTCCTCCAGAAGCGCTTTCGTCAGGGAGAACATTTTCACGCCGCGAATCTGGAAGCCGGCTTCCTCGAAGCGGCGGATCACTTCGCCGACGCGGCCTTTGACGATACAATCAGGTTTTAACAAGATCAAAGAGGTTTGCATGGGGCGTAAGTTAGCCATCCTGCTTTGAGTTTGAAGAAGAATTCTCAGATTTTCTCTCAAAAAGCACGCCGCTGGCCCCTCAGGTTAAGCAGGGCTTGGGGAGGGGAACGTGAGATGGAATGAAGTCCCGCGCCCCTCCTGGCTCTCGACAGAGAGAGTTCCGCCGTTGTTTTGCACAAATTCGTGGCAAATCTGCAGGCCAAGACCGAGGCCCTTTTCATTTTGGGTTCCCGGCGTTGAGGTTGCGTTGTTTGGCTCGAAAAGATGGCGGGCTTTCTCCTTGCTCATTCCCACCCCGGTATCGGAGATAATGACGTGCCAGGAACGGTTTTCTTCCGAGGCGCAGATTTCTACGGAACCGCCCGCAGAGGTGAACTTCAAGGCGTTTGAAAGAAGGTTGCGAAAGATGGCGGAGAGCTGATTTTCATCCACCCACACGCGGGCTTCGGCGGGGATATGGTTTTGGATCGCTATTTTCTTGCGTGCGGCGGTATCGGCCAGCAACGCCACGCAATCGCGCGCGGTGGAGGCCAGCGGCACTGCGCTAAAGACCGGCTGGATGGCGCGTAACTGGCTGGCAGCCCATACCAACAGCGTGTCGAGGCATTCATAGGCATGATCGACCTCGGCTTTGAGCTTCGGCAGCAGGTTCTGAAAATCGCCCGGGCTGAAATGCCCTTCATCGAGGAGGTCCACCGTGGCCTTGAGGTTTCCAATCGGACCGCGCAGGTCGTGGCCGATGATGGAAAACAATTTCTCCTTGGCCATGTTGGCAACCTGCAGTTCGCCGGTGCGTGCTGTCAGTTCGGCGTGTTCCTCATCAAGCTGTTGCCGACTGCGGGCGAGATCGGCGTTTTTCTGTTCGATTTCGCTTTGGTAGTTTTTGTTGACGGCTCGAAAAACTTCCAGGAGCCAATAATAGCATACCAGAAAGACCACGAGATTGATCGCATGACGGCTCAGCGGCATCTGGCCCGGGATGGAAGCGTCGAAATGCAGGATTTTCACCAGGAAAAAGCCGGTTCCATTGGCGGCGCCCAACAGGATCCGGGCAGGAAGCGATTCGAACATGAAAACCGCCCCAAGCATACCGAGTAGGAGAGTGTACTCCATTCCATTGCGGAAAAGCAGCCCGGAGAGAAAGAAGATGACGCAACTGCCGATGGTGAGCAGAATCGGGGCTGCGCGATGAAACCTGCGCCAGTTCAGGAACATGCAGGTCAGGCCAAGAAGGGAACTGCTGAGATTGACGAAAGCAAGGTGGATATGGCCCTGCCGGAGGTTGAGCAGCATGAACACAGGACCCAGCAGGGCCAGGAACAGGGAGGCACCGTTAGTGATGTAAATCTTCTTTTTGTCGCTGATCGTCATCTCTTCCCGCACACTGAGCGAGAGGGGCTGCATCCAGAAAGGCGAAGGGTTGGGCCGAGACATCGGGAAAGCAGCTTAGCGGGAAGACCGCCCGGCGCAATGACGAGGATTTCCGGGATGCTAGAACGTCACTCTGGCCTATTCCGTCCTCAACTGCCGCCGCAGGCTGATCCAAAGCCCCCCCAGCGTGGCGAAGCTGAAGGCGAGAAGGACAGCCGCGTTGACCAGCAGGACGCTGCCGTGGAGGGTGTACTCGCGGTTGCCGATTTTGAAGTAGGCGAATTTTTCAGGACCGAAGAAGACGTTGATCTTGTGGGCTCCGCGCCGGTAGTCGCGCTGCTCGCCTTCGGCTTTGGCCACGAGATCGTTCACTTTCTGGTTCACGTAAAGCTGCTCGGCAGTGACCCGCGCCTTGCGGACGCGCAGTTCGCGCGGGACGAGCGGGCTTCCCTCAATGATCCGATCCACGCGCCTGAGGCGTTCGCCGACTTCGTTGGCCGTTTTTCCCTCCAGGCCGGAAAGAAGCGCGAGCGTGTCCTTGAGATCGCCCAGGCGTTCATACTGCTCTTCGTTGAGCGGAGTGATTTTCTGGCGGGCGACGGCGGCGTCGATCTGTTTTTGAATCGCCTCCTGCCTTGCGGTGAGAGGGTTGAGCTTGTGCTGCGCGACGACCAGCGCCTCGTAACTCCAGCGCATCGGGACGAATTCGCACACAAAAGGGACCTGAAGCGCGCTTTCGTTTTTGTCCCGGGCGCGCTCCGGGTGAACGCTGAACCAGCGATTGATGGTGTAGATGAAGTCGAGGTTACGGTTCATCTCCTCGTACTTGATGAGCGCGCCGCCAAGAATGATCTGCGGAATGAGAATGAGCGGGACGAGGTTGGCCGCTGTCTTTCCGTCGGCTACCAGCGAGGAGATGAACAACCCCATGGCGATGCCGGTAAAGGCGGTGATGAATGTAAAACAAAAATAGATCCAGAACATGCCGCGAATCTCCAGAATCGCGTTGCCGATCAGGATGAACATGGCGCACTGGAGGGCGGCAAAGAGCGCGAGGGTGAGCGATTTGGCGACAATATAGTATGGCAGCCGAACGTTCAGATTGCGCTCGCGCTGAAGAACGCTCCGATCCCGGATGATGTCGTCGGCGGAGTTGGTAAGCCCGAGGAACATCGCGACGATGAGAGAGAGGAAGAGATACGTCGGGATGTGGTAGGCGCTCGCGAAGTCGTAGCTTCCTTTCTCAGAATAGAGAAGAACGCCGCCGATGAGCAGGGCGAGCACGGGAGCCTCCACAATCGTGGTGAGCAGGTTGGCGCGGTTGCGCATTTTGCTTAGGAATGCGCGTCGAAGCAGCGTCTGAAACTGCGTCCACTCGTCACGCCAGCGGATGCGCTCTTTCTTTTCACTCCCCGCCGGAGTTGCGGCAGGGGCCGGGGGGGCGACTGGGGACGGCTGGCGCACGCCAACCTGGTGAACATCCTGCAACAACCGGAACGATTCGTATTTGTCGCGCCAATACTCAGGGGAATATCGCCGCGCGGGGACGAGTTGGCCGAGGTTGTTCTCCTCGTAGATGATGTCGCCGGAAAGATCGCGCAGGGGGGTCTCCAGCACGTCGAAGATAAATTCGGGGCGCGTGGTGCCGCAGGCGGGGCAACCGCCAAGCTCGGTCCCGAAGTGCTGCTCGTGCTCGGCTTCTGCGAAGTACTCGAGCATTTCGCGCGGGGTGCCGTAGAAAACAAGCTTGCCGCCTTTGTCCAGCAGCATCGCTTTGCTAAACATCTGGAAAATCTTGGAGGTGGGCTGGTGGATCGTGACGAGGACGATCTTGTTGTGTGCCATCGCCCGGATGATTTCGACGACGTGCTCTGCGTCCTTGGAGGAGAGGCCGCTGGTCGGTTCGTCAAAAAGGAACACGTCTGCCCCGCCGATCATGTCGAGGCCGATGTTGAGCCGCTTGCGCTCGCCGCCGGAGAGGGTCTTCTTTCCCGGATGACCGACGATGGAATCCCTCCGCTCGCTCAAGCCAAGTTCCGCGAGTTTCCCTTCGATGCGGCGCACGCGGTCGCGGGCGGAGAGGTGAGGGGAACGGATGGCGGCGGCGAAATCGAGGTTTTCTCCAATGGTCAGGTGTTCGTCAAAAGCGTCGTCCTGGGGGATGTAAGCGAGGTGCTGCTTGAGCCCCTCGACATTTTGATAAAGCGGGGCGCTGTTGAGAAGGACTTCGCCTTGCTGCGGGCGCAGTTGGCCGCCGAGAACGCGCAGGAGCGTCGATTTTCCGCAACCGCTGGGGCCCATAACGCAGACCATCTCCCCCCGGCTGACGCCAAAGGAGATGCCGTCGAGTCCGATGCTCTCGGCGCTGAAACGATGCGTCAGGTCACGCGCTTCCAGCGAGGAGATGACGTAGCGCTCCTCTTCGATGATGCGTTCGGAGAAGTCGCACCGAAGAACTTGCCCGGTGTCAATGCGGATGACATCGCCGTCGGCCAGCGCGGCCGAGTTGCGTACAGGGGTCTCGCCAACGAGGATCGGCCGATCCGCCTGAAGCACCTGAAGCTGGCCGATGCGATTTTCGTAGTCGCACTGGATTCTCAGCAGGAGGTCGCCTCCCGTTCCGGGGGAGAGGAGAATGTCTTCCTCGCCGATCAGCCCAGGGTCGTTGGAGACCAGGTACTCGCTTTTGTGGGCCTTGAGTTGAAAGCGGCTGCCGATGGCGCGGGCTTTGCGGCGAAGCTCTGAGAGGGGCAACTCGGAGCCGTTGCCGAACTCGATGCTTTCTTCCAGCGTTCCCTCTGCGGTGGCTTCGGCCTTGAGATCGACGCCGTTGAGGACCGCATCGACATTCTTGAGCGCCTTGACCTGCACCTTCAGCCCAAAGCGAACCTCCAGACACGAATCGCGGGAGCGGCTCGTCTCCAGCAACACCTCGCCCCCCTCGTCGATGGAGATATAGAAATTGGTGGCGACGATGTTTTTTTTGGCGTTGAAGTACCAGACTAGATCCTGGTGGGTCAGCACCTGTTCTCCCAAGAGGATCCGCTGCCCCGCGTAGACGCGGCAGAAGTCCCCCCTTTGCAAGGGACGCCCACGGACAAAGACCGGCCGTTGCGTCTGGTTTTTGAGAAGGATGAGATCGTGGTAGCGGAACGCCATCAGGCGCTCGTCTTTGCCAATCCCCTTGAGGGTGACGTCGCAATCTTCTCCATAACCGAAGCAGAGGGCCTCCAGCGGGGAGGCTCCTTTCTGGTAAATGGAGGGGTCGGCATCAGTGGAGGCGTTGAGCTGGTAAACGATGTCGATGGCCTGCGCCGCCATGCCGAGTTGCGACATGAAGGCGTAGAAATTGACGAGCTGTTCGTTGTTATCGAGATCGGACTTGGCGATCAGGTCGTACAACTGCACCCCGAGCATGATCTTCCGGTCCGTGCTCAACTGGGTGGAGAGTTTCTGGGCCATGCCCATGAGGTCCTGCTGCTCGTTGAGCGCCTGGCGGAAAAGCCGCCGCAACTCCGAATAAACAGTTTCCGGGTAATCATGCCGCAGGAAACCGAGCGATGAGTCGATTTCCTCCTCGAGCACCCGGCCGTCTACCTTGGAAAACGCGGCCAGCACCTGGATGAGGAGCGGAAGGAGGTTGGGCCCCTCGGTCATCGTTCTCGGCTTGCGCAGGGCGCGACGGGCCAAGGTCCGCCCGCTGCTGTGCAGCCGGTGAAACAGCGGCGTCAGCGACGGCGTGAGCGCGCTGAGGCGGTTTCCAAGTTTTTCCACTAGATCGGTCATTCCAAAGAAATTGAGTTCTTAGCCCGCTAATCTCTCACGATTCCGGCAAACTGGAAACGCCAAAGGAATCCCTGTCGGACAGAGGAGCGAAGATTCCCCGGCTCCATGGGGGAAGAATTACGAATAAGGACTGTTTCATTGCGATAAGTGGGTTGACCAATCGCGGAGAAAGCCTAAGTTTGCCGCCGAACGCTTGTGGGGTAATGAAATCCGCACGAGAAGAAGGTATTTTATCATGGCTCAGCTTGACTCACGTTCTCCAAAAGAGCGCCCGCCGCGTAACAACGGCAACGGCTCGGATCCCAATTTCAATTGGCGCGGGATAATCCTTTTCGGCGCCGCCATCGCATTGATCGCTGTCTCCTTTGTCGTCCATCCTTTGGGCAACCAGGAGCCAATGCCTTGGTATAAATTCACGCAAATGCTTGAAGATAAGCAGATTGCGACAGAAAAGCCCGTGGAGGTTTCCAATGAGGATGGCAAGGCGCTCCGCACGATCGGAGGGTTTTATTATCCCGACAAGGCCAGCAAAGAGACCGCGCCATTCAAGGTGAAGGTTGACCCGCAATTTGTGCCAAACCTCGAGGCCCGACTCACCAAGGAGGGGCTGAAAGTGGCCTATGTTTCGGACTCCAGCGTCATCCTGAACACCGTCCTGGCGTTCCTGCCGATCGGTCTTTTCCTGCTGATTCTCTACTTTTTCTTCCGCCAACAGCTTAAAATGGCGGGCAAGGGGGCGATGAGCTTCGGCAAGAGCAAGGCCAAGATGCTTTCCCGCGACCGGAACAAGATCACCTTCAAGGATGTTGCCGGGGTGGAAGAGGCGAAGGACGAAGTGCATGAACTCGTCGAATTCCTCCGTGACCCGAAGAAATTCCAGAAGCTCGGCGGCCGTATTCCCAAGGGCGTCCTGCTTGTCGGCCCTCCGGGAACCGGCAAAACGCTGCTGGCTCGCGCCATCGCGGGCGAGGCGGACGTGCCGTTCTTCTCGATCAGCGGTTCCGACTTTGTGGAAATGTTTGTCGGCGTCGGCGCGAGCCGCGTACGCGACATGTTTGAGCAGGGCAAAAAGAACGCTCCCTGTATTATCTTTATCGACGAAATCGACGCCGTGGGGCGGCACCGTGGCCACGGCCTCGGCGGCGGCCACGACGAGCGGGAGCAGACCCTCAACGCGCTGCTCGTGGAGATGGACGGCTTCGATACCCAGGAGGGGGTCATCATCATCGCCGCGACCAACCGCGCCGACGTGCTCGACCCGGCGCTGCTGCGCCCGGGCCGTTTTGACCGGCAGATCACCGTAAACCTTCCCGACGTGAAGGGGCGCGAACAGATCCTCAAGGTTCACTCCAAACGGGTAAAGATCGAGGCCGACGTGGATATGGCCGTGATCGCCCGCGGCACTCCCGGTTATTCGGGGGCCGAGTTGGCCAACGTGATCAACGAGGCCGCCCTGATGGCGGCACGCCGCGGCAAAAAGGCGATCACCATGTCGGAGCTTGACGAAGCGCGCGACAAGGTGCGCTGGGGGCGCGAACGCCGCAGCCTGGCCATGAGCGACAAGGAGAAGGAACTGACCGCCTATCATGAGGCCGGCCACGCTCTCCTGTGCGAAGCGCTCGATAACGTGGATCCCCTGCACAAGGTGACGATTATCCCGCGCGGTCCCGCACTCGGTCTGACGATGTCTCTCCCGGCGGGGGACCAGTACACCAACCGCAAGAAAGAATTGCTCGACCGGATCGTCATGATCATGGGGGGCCGGGTCGCGGAGGAACTCGTGTTCGGCGACGTGACCAACGGCGCCAGTGGCGACATCCGCCAGGCGACGACCATTGCCCGCAAGATGGTCTGCGAATGGGGCATGAGCGAGAAGATGGGCATGGTGGAGTACGGCCAGCACGAAGAGCACGTCTTCCTTGGCCGCGACCTGAACAAATCCCGTGATTACTCGGAAGCGACCGCTCAGGAAATTGACCGCGAAGTGCGTGGCCTCTGTGACGATGCGTACGCCAGGGCCAAGCAACTGCTGACCGATCATCGGGATAAACTCGAAATCATCGCAAAAGCGTTGCTTGAATATGAGACGCTCGATGGCTCGCAGATCCGCGATATCATTCAGTGTGGAAGCATGAGGAACCCGCCGCCTCCTCCGTCGGAGACCGGCTCCAGCACGCGCCCCGAACCGCCGCCGCACCCGCACGAAGGGACGACGGTGGCCCCGGAGTATCCCCATGGTCTGACGGAATCTCCGGCCTAAAACCCGAAATGACCGGTCAAAACCGGCTTCACCAAGCGCGCGGGCCGCTTTAAAGCCCGCTCCAACATGGGAGAGGATCCAGCGGCGATACGGGGCAAGAAAAACTGGGTGGCGGCGGACGCAATCCCGGAGCCAATCGCCTTGCTGGATAAAGCGGGGCGAATCACCGCCGTCAACAAGGCTTGGCGGCGAGCCTCCCCAGGGAAGGAACCCTCAATCCCGGCTGCCCTGGGAGTGCTCTATCTGGACCTTTGCCGCAGCGGCGCACCGGGGCTCCCGCTCCCGAGGGCCGAAGCCATTTCCGCCGGGCTCAATGCAGTGATCGAGGGGCGGACGGACCGGTTTTCCTGCGATTACGTCGCCCCGAATGCCTCCGGGGTAGAGCATCGTTTTGTGGTGAATATCGCCCCTTTACCAAAGGGGAGGGGAGGAATGGTCTCCCATTTCGACCTTGGGCCACGGAAATCCGAATCGGTTTACCGGAGCCGGGTTCTTTCCGAGACGATTCTAGACGAGACGGAAGATGCGTTTTTCCTCTGTGATCCCAAAGGTCGCGTCCTGATGGCCAACGCCGCCACGGCGAAATGGCTGGGGGTGGATGCCGCCGACATCGTTGGAAAAAAGGGATCGGAAATCGTTTCACAGGATCTTGGTCGCTTTCTATTGGAACAGAACGCCGAAACCATCGCTCACGGGAAAACGCACACGTTCGAAACCAATCTTGCGACCGCGCAAGGATTTCGCACTCTTTTGGTCACCAAAGGGGTGCACCGCTCCGCGAATGGGAAAGTGAAGGGAGTTTTCGGAATCGCGCGCGACATTTCCGAACTCAAGGCGATGGAGCGCGAAATCATCGACACCAGCGACAAGGAAAAGCAGCGACTGGGGCAGGAACTGCACGAGAACCTTTGCCAATATCTCGTCGGCATCTCGCTTCTGGGAAACGTACTCTTCGAGGACCTGTTGCGTCTCAAGCTCAAGCAGGCGGAAGACGCCCGGCAGATCACCACTCTTGTCAAGGACGCCATCGCCGAGGTCCGCGCTCTGGCCAAGGGGCTCGCCCCCATGCATCAGGAACAGGAAGAGGGACTGATTGTCGCTCTGCAGGAACTCGCGGAGCAGGCCCGTGTCATCGGGAAGATTCGATGCAGCCTCCGGGTGCCGCGTACCGCCAGCTTTGTGGATGAGACGACCTCAATCCACCTCTTCCGGATCGCGCAGGAGGCGGTGCATAACGCCATTAAACATTCGCAAGCCAAGCGGCTTCAGATTGTTCTCTCCAACAGTCGCAAGGAAGTGACCCTGACCGTGCAGGACGACGGAGTCGGATTCAACCAGGGCGATCCTCCGAAAGGGGAGAACAGTTCCGGGTTGGGGCTCCATATCATGAAGTACCGGAGCCGCGCCATCGGGGCGGAACTGGAGATCCGCAGGCTGCCGGAAGGCGGAACGGCAATCGTCTGCACGATGCCGAAGTAACCGGTCGGGTGAGGGGAGGGGGCTTCTTTGCTGGTTACAAAAAAAGAGGTGCGGCAGCACCGGTAGCCCGCTCGCGCCGTCGAGCGCGGGTATCGGCTCCCCTGGCTCCATGAGGGCCGCATCCCAGCAGCCGGTCCTGCGGGGATGAGCGTCAAACGCGACTCTTC
>JBBCKI010000035.1:0-28656 GCA_037190965.1 Chthoniobacteraceae bacterium | reverse complement strand
CGCCGCTCCGGTCACCGCGTTTCTTACTTCCGCGCTGGCCGAGAAGGAGCCGCCGAGCTTGTTGGAATCAAACGACGAGTACGAGCCGTAGGTAAAACCGTGCTTCTCGCGCAGGTTTCCGAATAGCCGCCCCGAGAAGCCGCCGCCGAGGACGGAGTTGACCACGCTTAGTTCGCGGAGGTCCGGGTTGTTGCGCGGGACGCCTTTGCCCGCCACCATCAGGTTACTCTGCACGGAGGCCGGGCGGTCGATGAGGTGATAAGTTACTCCGCTGATTTCCGGGAAGCCGGGGAGTTTCGCCGTGGGGAGCTCCCCCATTTTCCAGTCGCCAAACGCTTTCTTGGCGTCGGCGAGGGCCTTCTGCGGATCGACATCGCCGACAATCGCCAGCGTGGCATTGTTGGGAACGAAGAAGGTCGAGTGAAAGTCCGCCAGGTCCTCCCTCGTCAGGGACTTTACCGATTCGGGCGTCGCAAACGCGCCGTAAGGGTGTTGCCCATAGAGCAGCTTGTTGCGGAGGCGATCGGCAAGAACGCCCGGGTTCCCCTTGGCCTGCACGAGGCCGGAGATCGCCTTGACCTTCTCCTTGTCCAGTTCGCTCTGGAGAAAGGCGGGGCGGAGCGCGACATCCTTCAGGAAACCGAGGAGCTCAGGGGTGTACCGGGAAAGCCCGGAGGCCACGATGCTGATGAAATCTTCCCCAGAGGATGCTTCCACGGTGGCACCGAGGAAATCGGTCTTTTTGGCGAACTCCTCGGCGGAAAGATCGGGCGTTCCTTTATTGAGAAGGCTGGCCGTGAGGCTCGCCCGTCCGGTTTTGTCTCCGTCGAGGGCATCGCCCGACTTGATGAGGAGCCGGAAGGTTACGGTCGGCTGACGTGGGTCGGGCAGGACGAAGACGCGCAG
Source organism: Chthoniobacteraceae bacterium (assembly GCA_037190965.1). Classification (GTDB taxonomy): domain Bacteria; phylum Verrucomicrobiota; class Verrucomicrobiia; order Chthoniobacterales; family Chthoniobacteraceae; genus DATMFV01. The sequence goes on along the minus strand of JBBCKI010000035.1, from coordinate 27,750 downwards.
CCCATTGGGAAGGGTTTCCGAAACGGCTTTTGGAAGAGTCACCGTCGGGAAGGGGCCGGCCTTTGGAGGATGCGACCGGTCCACCGCGCCGAAGGCGGCTGGGACCAGCATGGCAACGCCAAGAGCGACGTGCAGGAAGGTGGGAAGAGCGTTCATTACGGTTTGGCTGGGTTCTCCGGGGAAGTTGGTGTTTCGACCGGGTAGCGAAGGATGTTCACTCCCCGTGGGGTCAGGTATTCGTGGGCGGCGCGCTGGATGTCCTCCAGAGTCACCCCTTCGATGCGGGCCTGTTGCCGGTTGATCTCGGCAGTGTCGCCAAACATCACATGAAAATAGGCGAGGTTGGACGCCCGCTTTTGCATGGTGCTGAATGCGGAGGCAAGCTCGGTCAATTTCTGGTTTTTGGCCTTTTGCAGTTCCTCTGCCGTCACACCGCGGTCGCGAACGGCGGCCACTTCCGCCTCGATCATCTTGTCGAGCTTTTCAATCGGGGTGTCCGGGTTGCCGATGACGAAGATCCCGAGCACTCCTCCGTTTTCCAGCAGATAGGGGAAGACATCCACATCCGAGGCAACCTGGGTCTCACGCACGAGCTTGTTATAGAGCCGGGAACTGCGCCCGGTGGCGAGGATGTCGGCAAGCAACTCCAGAGCCGGGGCATGCTTGGAGGTCTCCTTCGGAGCGCGCCAGGCGTGGAGTGTCGCCGGGATCGGCGTGGTCGGCAGCGTCACTGTTTTCTCCTGCGGTTCCTCCTGGCGCGGCAGGGTGAATTTTGGCCGTTCGATCTCGGCGCCGCGCGGGATCGGCCCGAAGTACTCTTCGATCAGCTTCTTGGCCGCGTCGATCTCGAAATCGCCCGCGACGACCAGGGTGGCGTTGTTGGGGACGTAGTAACGGCGGTAGAAATCACGGAACTCCTCGATCGTTGCCTGATCGATGTATTGGGCCGAGCCGATGGGCGTCCACGCGTAGGGAGTTCCCGCAAAGACAAGGGCGGCGAGGTTCTCGAACACGGTGCCGAATGGCGCGTTGTCCACCGAACGGCGGCGTTCTTCCTTCACCACTGACCGTTGGGTTTCCACCCCGGTTTCATCCACCTTGGCCTGAAGCATCCGGTCGCTCTCGATCCAAAGGGCGAGGGAGAGCTGGTTGGCGGGGAGGTTGAAGTAGTAATCCGTCCGGTCGAACGAGGTGGAGGCGTTCAGATTTCCCCCTGCGGCGGAGACAAGCTTGTCGATCTGGCCGCGTTTGATGTTTTCGGTCCCCTCGAACATCAGGTGCTCGAAAAAGTGCGCAAACCCGGTCCGGTCCGGCCGCTCGTTTTTACTTCCCACATGGTAGTGCACGTAAGTGGAAATGACCGGGACGGTGGTGTCGCGGTGCAAAATTACGTGCAACCCGTTGGGCAGATCGTATTCCACAAAATCGATCACGGGCATTTTGACCGGGGCTGCGGGTGTGGCCGAGGCGGCGGGCGGAGCGGTTTCAGCCCGGGCAGGGCTGGCGGCCGCGATCATTCCCGCAAGCAAAAGGGTGCAATATTTCATAGGTGAGCCAAAAAAATCGGCGGCGCTTCGGCGGTCAGCCGCTTGCGTCGCGTGATTCTTTTTACAGACTACCGTAGCCGCTCCTTTGTTCAAATATGAACTGAGTGTATGGAAAAAAGCGGAGTTCCGACAGGCGTACTGGTCGACTGTTCGCGTCGCAGGGCGCGTGCCGTTCCCTGCAAGAATAGAGTTTACACGGAGGCGGCGGGATGCGATTGGAACAGGCTTCTATGCACTCTCCGCTTGTTGCTGTCATCATGGGAAGCACGTCCGACTGGGACACCATGCGCCATGCCGTCGAGATTCTCGACGCGCTGGGGGTTCCTTCGGAACACCGCGTTGTCTCTGCCCATCGCACTCCCGGTCTGATGGCGAGCTTCGCCGCCGAAGCGGCAGGGCGGGGGATCCGTGTCATCATCGCGGGCGCGGGGGGCGCGGCGCATCTTCCCGGCATGGTGGCCGCCCAGACGTGGCTGCCGGTGCTCGGGGTTCCCGTGCAGAGCAAGGCACTCAACGGGATGGACTCGCTCCTTTCCATCGCGCAGATGCCGGGCGGCATCCCTGTCGGCACGCTGGCTATCGGCAGCGCGGGAGCCAAGAACGCGGGGCTGCTCGCCGCCGCCATTCTCGCCGGGACCGACGAGGAAATCCGGCAGGCGCTGGTGGCCTTCCGCGATAAGCAGACCGCCGACGTGCTGGAGAGCAAACTTCCTGAAATTCGATGAGCGCAAAGCGAGTTTTTCTTCCCGGCAGCACGCTCGGGGTCATGGGCGGGGGGCAGTTGGGCCGCATGTTTGCCATCGCGGCTCGCCGGATGGGCTACCGGGTCCACACCTTCAGCCCGGATGAAGATACCCCCACGGGCCAACTGGCCGATCTGGAGGTCGCCGCCCGTTATGACGACGAGGCGGCGGTGCGCGAGTTCGCGCGCGGCATCGACGTGCTTACCTTCGAGTTCGAAAACATTCCCGTCCAATGCGCGGGATGGGCGGCGGAACATTGCGTCGTTCGCCCCTCGGGACGCGTGCTGCATGTCTGTCAGCACCGGCTTCGCGAAAAGGAATTTCTGGCCGGGGCGGGGATTCCGCTCCCGCCCTTTCGCAAGATCGGCAGCGCCGCGGAGTTGATCGCGGCGGTGGCCGAGATCGGCGCGCCCGCCGTGCTCAAGAGCGCTGCCTTTGGCTACGACGGCAAGGGTCAGCGCAAAATTCTTCCCGGCGACGACCTTAACGCCGCATGGGCTCCCTTCGAAGGCGCGGCGGCGGTGTTGGAAGGTTTCGTGACTTTCGAGAAGGAAATCTCCGTGCTCGTCGCGCGCAGCGTGGACGGCTCCGTGGTGACCTACCCAGTTTGCGAGAACATCCATGCCAACCACATCCTCGATGTGACAGTCGTTCCCGCAGGGATCTCCAGCGGGGTGGCGGACCGTGCGCGGCAGCTTGCGGTGCAAATTGCCGAATCGCTTGATCTTGTGGGCCTGATGGCGGTCGAGATGTTCCTGCTGGCGGATGGTTCCATCCTCGTCAACGAATTGGCGCCGCGCCCGCACAACTCGGGGCACTTCAGCTTCGACGCCAGTATCACCAGCCAGTTTGAGCAGCAACTCCGCGCGGTGTGCGGGCTTCCGCTCGGCTCGACCGAGTCGTTGCGCCCCTCGGCGATGGCCAATCTCCTGGGCGACGTCTGGGCGAACGGCGAGCCGGACTGGGAGGCCGCCCTGGCGATGCCCGAGGTCAAACTTCATCTCTACGGCAAGGCCGAGGCGCGGCCCGGGCGCAAGATGGGGCATCTCGTGGCCTTTGGCGTCGATACCGCGGAAGCTGCGGAACGCGTCCGCGAGGCAAGGCGTCTTTTGGCTCGGCAACCCTAGTGCTAGTTTCCATCACCGAACGTTGAATACCTCCCTTCTGCCCACGCACACTCCTGAACTGCTTGCCCAGGCGGTGGAGGCCGCCGTGCGCCAGTTGAGCGCAGGGGAGCCGGTGGCGCTCCCGACGGAGACGGTCTACGGGCTGGCCGCCGATGCCACCCGCGCCGAAGCCGCGCTCAAGATTTTCGAAGCCAAGGAGCGGCCGTTTTTCGATCCGCTCATTGTTCATGTGCCGGATTGGGAATGGCTGGAGCGTATCGCCAGCATTGCTCCCCGGGATGCCGGATTGATCGCGGAGTTGACCGGGCGTTTTTGGCCCGGCCCGCTCACGCTGGTCCTGCCCCGGCGGGAGGCCATTCCCGATGTCGTCGCTTCCGGCCTTCCGACGGTTGCCGTGAGGATGAGCGCGCACCCGGTCTTCCAAGCAGTCGTGGAGGCGTGCGGGTTTCCCCTTGCCGCGCCGAGTGCAAATCGCTTCGGGCGGATCAGCCCGACCCGGGCGGAGCACGTGATGAGCGAACTCTCCGGTCGCATCCCCCTCGTTCTCGATGGAGGGGAGACGGCGCACGGTGTGGAATCGACCATCATCGCCGTTGCCTCCGGACGGATTGAAGTGCTGCGAAGCGGCCCCGTGACCCGCGAGGAATTGGAGCAGTTCGGCGAAGTCACCGTCCCTGGCGCGATTGCGAAACCGGTCGCCCCCGGGCAACTCGAGAGCCATTACGCGCCGCGCACGCCGTTGCAGCTTTCGTCCCCGGGCAGTTCCCCGCTTCCGCTCACCGGAAGGCGGTGCGGTTTGCTCGCTTGGCACCCGCTTTCGCCCGCGGCAGCGGGATTTGCCCACGTGGAGGTATTGAGCCCCTCGGGCGATCTCCGCGAAGCCGCCGCGCGCCTCTTTGCCGCCATGCGGCGGCTTGACGAGGCGAATCTTGACCTGATCATTGCCGAACCGGTGCCGGAAACCGGTCTCGGTGTGGCGATCATGGATCGGCTCAGAAAGGCCGCCCACGCATGACGACTCCCGCTTCCTCCGCAAACGGCCCCGCTTCCGAACGACCCGCGCCCAATCTCGACAAACTGAACACGAAAGCCGCCGGAGTCGTCGGGCTGGCAATCGCGTGCAGCCGGGTGCTTGGGTTAATCCGGGAGATTGTCTTTGGCGCGCTCTTTGGGGCGGACCGGAACATGGATATGTTCGTCACCGCGTTCCGGGTGCCGAACCTGCTGCGCGACCTGTTTGCCGAAGGAGCCCTCTCGACGGCGTTCATTACGACGTTTTCCGCAAAAATCGCGACGGAGGGGGACGACTCCGCGTGGAGACTTGCCAACAAAGTCGCCACGCTGGCCACCGTTTTCATGAGTCTGGTGACGCTGCTCGGCGTCCTCTTCGCACCTCAGTTGGTCTGGCTGCTCGCGGGAAGTTACACGCCGGAGGAAGTCGCCACGACGACGCTTCTGACGAGGATCATGTTCCCCTTCATTCTCCTTGTCTCGCTGGCCGCGCTGACGATGGGGATGCTCAATGCCAAGCATGTCTTCGGGATGCCTGCCATGGCGTCGAGCTTCTTCAATCTCGGCTCGATCATCGGAGGGGCGGGGCTCGCTTACCTGATCGATCCGACTTTCGGTCCTCGTGCGCTGGTCGGCCTTTCCATCGGGACGCTCATCGGGGGGTTGCTCCAGCTCATCGTGCAATTCCCGGCCCTGCGCCGGGTCGGCTTCCGGTTCCGTCCCGATTTTCAGTGGCGGGACTCCGGGGTGCGCCGGATTCTCCTGCTGATGGGCCCGGCGGTCGTTGCCGCCAGTGCCGTGCAGGTGAACGTCATGGTCAACACCGGCTTTGCCAACGAACTCGAGGCGGGAGCCGCGTCATCGCTCAATTATGCGTTCCGACTGATGCAGTTGCCGCTTGGCATGTTTGGCGTGGCGGTCGCGACGGTCACGCTGCCGCTCGTTTCGAGGTTGGCTTCCACCAACGATCACCATGGCTTTCGCTCTGCGCTGGGCCGGGGGATGCGGCTGGCCTTTCTGTTGACGATCCCATGCTCCGTCGGCCTGATTTTTCTTGGGGAGCCGATTATTTCCCTGCTGTTGCAGCGGGGGAGATTCGACGTGGCCGCGACGGTGGCAACCGCCGGTGCGTTGAAGTATTACGCCATCGGGCTGGTTGCCTACTCCGGGATCAAAGTCCTCGTCCCGGCATTTTACGCGGTGGACAAGCGTAACCTCCCGATGCTGGTGAGCTTCTTCTCCATCGCGCTCAATTATATCCTCAACCAGTACTTCACCTTTTATCTCGGGTTCGGGCATCGAGGATTGGCGCTCTCCACCAGTCTGGTGGCGTTGACGAACTTTGCCATCCTCTACTTCCTCATGCGGCGTCATACCAAAATGCTGGGGACGCGTCTGATGTTGAGCAACCTCGTCAAGCTGGCGGTTGCCTCGCTCCCGCTGGCCCTGGTTTGCCTTGCCGCGCAACGGTGGCTCTTCGCCGATCTTGCGCATATGGCTTTTGTGCCGAAACTGCTTGCGGTGCTCGCGACCATCGGAGCCGGAGCATTGGTTTTCAGCATCGCGGTGGCCTTGTTGCGCCTCGACGAGATGGAAGAGGTCATCAAGCTCGTGAAGCGGAAGCTCGGCCGGAAATCAGGCTAGAGCGCTTCAATAAAAAGTATAGCCGTTGATTTTGCGAGCGCCGTGGGCTGGTGTGCGGCTTTTCAAGCGAAGCGGCTGTATTTTCAATACTGCCCGAGCTTGAAGGGCCGCGCAACGGCCTACGCCGCCGCAAAGCAATGGCTATAGAATTTATTGCACTCATAGCCATATTGGAAAAATAAGGGTTGCGGAGATTTCTATCAGGAATTGAAGGAAAAAGCCAGCGGATAGAGGCCCCGCCTTCGGGTTAAAGGCGGTAATTCCTCCGGTAGTTCCGCACTTCCAGCGCGACTAAGGTGAGGGCCTTTTCTGCGTACTGCCGTTCCCAGGCCAGAACCCTTTCTCGATTCGGAAACGGGCTTTCCGCTTCCTGCTCGATCACCCGCTGCAAGGAGACGAGTTCCCCAAGGGGTTTCCCTTTTGTGGAGTTTTTTCGACTGATCTGTTTTGCTGAGGTTTTGAAATTTCCATTGGGAATTTCAAAACGCCGAAGCCGGAGAGCGAAGCGCCATCCTCTACACCGCCATCGAAGCTTGCCGACGCCGGGGAATCAACCAGGACTGGCTCATTCGTATTTCCGGACCGCCTCCCCGATCTTGTGACAGCTCACTCGGGCCCAAGTCCCTCCCTGCCACCTCCTCGCGACGGCGGCTTCTTTTGTTTGACATCTTTGGATCTCGCTTGTTAGGAACGGCATGCCTATTCAATTTGATGATAGGTCTCCGGCTCGGCTCGGCTGGAGACACTCGTTGGGACTTAGCAAACGGGCTGAACCTGGATCATTTTTCCCCTCATGAGATTCTCCGCGCATGCTTTGTCCCGCCATCGAAACCTGCTAGCCGCAGCGTTCGCCCTGAGCGCCGTCCTTCCCATGCAGGCCGCCAATCTGACCTGGCAGGGCGGCGTGGGGGCGTGGAACGTCGCGGGAAACTGGAACCTCGGCCGGGTTCCGAACGGTACGGACATCACCTCCCTGAATAGCGGCACGGCCCGGCTTTCCGGTGCGGCGACCGGCACCTACGGCGATCTGCGCTTTGGATCCATCTCCGGATCGACCGGCTCACTCGAGATCAATGGCGGCACCCTGTCCGGCGCCTACAGCATCCTGGGCTTTCGCGCCAACTCCAGTGGCAAAGCAACGATCACAGGCGGCATCTGGCAAAATGACTCCGAACTCGTGGTGGGCAGCCGGGGTTCCGGCACGCTCCAGATTGATGGCGGCCTCGTTTCCAATGCGTGGGGCTTTATCGGCGATTTCTCCGGAGCCTCCGGCAGCGTGACGATCACGAGCGGTACGTGGCAGACCTCCTCGAACCTTTACGTGGGAAACAGCGGCACCGGCGCGCTTCGGATCGAAGGTGGATTTGTTTCCACTGACGTTAGTTCGATCGGCGATACCTCGGTTGGCTCCGGCAGCGCGACGATCACGAGCGGCACCTGGCAGGCTGAATCCTATCTCGTGGTGGGAAGCAGCGGCACCGGCACGCTCCGGATTGAGGGCGGCCTCGTTTCCGCCGGACTCAGTGCGCTTGGCGATGTCTCCGGCGGCTCCGGCAGCGCGACGATCACCAGTGGCACTTGGCAGAACGCCTCCAATCTCGAAGTTGGCAACAGCGGTGCCGGCACTCTGCGGATCGAAGGCGGTCTCGTCTCGAATGCCGCAGGCTCCGTCGGGCAGCAATCCGGCGCGATCGGCTCGGTGACGATCACCAGCGGCACGTGGCAAAACACTTCCGACCTGAACGTGGGCGACAGCGGCACCGGCACTCTGGAGGTGGAGGGCGGCCTCGTCTCGAATGCCATAGGCTCCATCGGGCTGCAATCTGGCGGGACCGGCTCGGTGACGATCATCAGCGGCACGTGGCAAAACATCTCCGACCTGAACGTGGGCGAGGGCGGCACCGGCACTTTGCGGATCGAAGGCGGCCTGGTCTCGAATGTCGCGGGCTACGTCGGGCTGCAATCCGGCGCGACCGGCTCGGTGACCGTTACCAGCGGCACGTGGCAAAATGCGACCGGCCTCAGCCTGGGCCATGAGGGCTCCGGTACTCTGCGGGTCAGCGGCGGCCTCGTTTCCGCCGGCGCGGATCTGACCGTCGGCAATTCCGGCACCGGCTCCCTCCAGATCGAGGGCGGCCTCGTCTCCAGTAGCTGGGCGGTGATCGGAGGAGAGTCCGGTGCCTCAGGCAGCGCGACGCTCACCAGCGGCACGTGGCAAATTGACTCCGATCTCACCGTGGGCCGCTCCGGCTCGGGATCGCTGGCCATTTCGCAGAAGGGTGTGGTGTTCATTGGCACTACCGCCGTTCTCGGCGACTTCTCCGACAACAACACCGTGACCGTTTCGGACCTAGATTCCCGGTGGGTGATCGACGGCTCGCTCTTCATCGGATCGGAGGGCTCCAACAACTTCGTGACGATCAAAGACAGTGCGCTGGTGCGGGTGGGGACATCCCTGAGCGACACGATTGCTTTTTCCGTCAACGGCGGCAGCGATAACGTCCTGCGCCTCGACGCCGGTTATCTGGCGCTCTTTGGTGATCAGACGGATTACCTCACTGATACCCTGCTCACCGATGGCAGGATCGAATTCTGGAACGGCTCCGCCTGGGAAACGGCCATCTCGTCCGACCTCTCCATCGTTTATTTCGCCGACACGGCGGAGGGCATTCTCGCCGCGCTGGCCGCGACCGGCTACGACGGTCTCGGCGGCTACACCCTGGTCACCACTGTCATCCCCGAACCCAGCGCCCTCACCCTGCTCGGATGCGGACTCGTCGGGCTGCTCTTGAGACGTCGCAATTTCCGCAGGTCTTGGAATTAGGCGCCGGTCCCGGAAAGAAATCAGTCCCGAAACGAAATGGGATCACTTCACGCTGAAAATATGACACGCTCCTGAGCGCGGGCGCTGAGGTGCAGTTCTGTCATGGCCATTCGGAGGAGTCGGCCTGCCCCTTTCGCGGGCCTGATTGCCATGCCTGAGAGAGTCTTTTGCTTTTGGTGAGGCTCTCCTCATAAGCGCGGATCATGATGACATCGACATTATGAGCGAACCGGGATTCTGGTTGATGGCCTCCCAGTTATAACTCATTTGATCCATGAGGGTTACGACCGTCACCCCGGATTGATGATGTTCAGGAATTGGGTCAGAGCAACCGTGATTTCGGTTCGGCTGAGGTGGTCAAGAAATTCAACCAGCAAGATTGATCCAGGCACAACGCGCCCGGATCGAACCGCGTCCGGAAAGCCGCAGAGGGTCCTTCTGTGGAGTTTTTGCCCCTGAAGGCAGAAACCCCCAAGTCTCGGAGCCGAAGGCTTTCGTCCAGCGTCAGCCCGTGCTCTTCGGCGTAGGTTCTGCTGATTTCAGTCTGTCGGCGGAGGCTGTCTCCCTTTAGTTGCTCGGAGGAGAACCGGATATAGGAGTATGCGGTTGGCTTTGGCAGCGGAGTGGAAACTGTGGGTGGCATCCATAGTTTCTTCTGTGAAGCCGGAGCGGTTCCAACCGAAATTTCGAATTCTTTTACATTTGGGTTACTCTTTCTTGAAACGCTCTAAAGGTTCTAGCACGCGGGGGAGGGACGACAATCGAACTCTTTCGATGCAAGCGATCCCCCGATTTTTGCAATTTCTTTCATGGGCGGGGATGGGACTTCTCCTCGCGGGGTGTTGTTGTGAGCGGCGGGTGGTCCTGGTGGTTCCACCTCCCGCGCCGTATTCGCGGGTCGTTACCTCAGATTTCGAAGGACGGCCCATCGCCGAGTATATCGCCGAAGGCCCGGTGTGCGAGACGGAATGCGGCTTTCGCTTCCGGGCGGTGGAACGCCGGATCTTTCGCCCCTGCGTGCTGGAATTTCGTTATCCCCTCGGGCGTCCCGTTACGGTTGCCGCTCCCAATCTGGTGGCAACTCCCTCCTGCAAGCCATGCTGGCTGGTGGCACTGGACGCCCGCCCTGTGCAGGACTGCGGGCCTGCCCCCTCGATCATCGATAAGACAACGTATTACTAAGTCTGAAACCGGCAACGGAATCGGGGCGCAGGCTGTTGGGATTGGGATGCAGCCTTCATGAAACACGGAGTCGATACCCGCGCTCGACGGCGCAAGCGTGCTACCGGTGCTGCCGCACCGGCTGCTTCGGCCGTGCCTTCTTCATCAAGCGGTTGCTTTTAGCTCACTACGGCTCGGGAACAATCGCCTGTTCGCTCCTGAGTTCCTCGTAATGGGTCATGAAGCCAAGGACGGTGTACGTTCTACCTGCCTGGAGATCGCGAGTGGAGATCGAGGTGGCGTATTCAACCCGTTCGCCGCGGTTGATCCCCACATAGCCGGGAACCTGCTCGTAGGCGCGGTCCTCGCTCCATTGGGTGACAAGTCTGTTCTTCTCGTCGCGGACGAGAATCTCGATCCGCTGCGAGGTGGGGAATTGCAACTGCACAAACCGCTTGGAGACGTTCTCCAGCGAAATTTTCACGGCGATCTGCCGGACGTCGGAGAGCTTCACGGGTAACGGGGAAAGCTCCATCCTGAAAACAAGGTCTCCCTTTCGGGTGGCGGTCGTTCTTTTTAGCCCCTCCTCGGGTTGCGCCCCGGTAAAAGGGAGGAGATGCCAGGCACGGTTTGCCACTCGCGAGGTCGTTCCACAGCCGCTTAGCAGCATAACGGAGAACCCGGCCACCACGGTAAGAACCAGAGGAGTACTACAGCGCATGGCCGAGTTGTGTAAACGAGGCGCGAGAGAGTTGCAAATCGCTTTTCACCGACACACATTGAGGGACATGCAATTTCGCTATCTCCTCCTCCCGGTTCTTGCGGTTTTTTGCCTCGGCGCGGCCAAAAAGAAAAATGATATCACCGTCCGCTTCCACCTCCAGGCCAACGAGCAGGATGGCGCGCCCTTTGTCATGAAATTGCCTGCAGGCAGCGCCCAGGGGCCGGCTTATATCAAAAAGGTGCCGGAAATCTCCGAGCACGATATTGCGGCGGTCTATCCATTCCCGGCCGCGGATGGAACGCTCGGGTGCGCTTTCAAGCTGACCGAGCACGGCAGGATCGTCCTTGATTCGATGTCGGTGGAAAACCGTGGGAAGGTGCTCGTCAGCATCGTGAACCTGCGGGTGGTCACGGCAGTGCTCATCGACCGCCGGGTCAGCGACGGCATCGTCATGATCGCAAGCGGCCTGGCGCAGCAGGAAGTCGAGAAGATCCAGAAAAAATATCCGACTCTCGGCGCACCCAGCAAAAAAAGATAGCCGCGGCTTACTCGCGCGGTAGCGCGTTCTCTCCGGTTTCCGGGATCCGCTCTCCGGTCTCCTTATCGATGGGGATTGCTTCGCAGATTTCCCGCCAGCCGGGGAAGTTCCAGGTGTTGGGGAATCCGGTGCACTGGATCGGTTTGACGGCCTGGAGCGTACAATCCCGGCCTTCGAGAAAGAAGCATTCGCCGTTGGGCTTGTCGATCAGGGCGAGCCCGTTACGCTGCGGAGTCAGGCGGGTGTAGCGCTGGATGAAATCGTCCTCAGTCAGCCCGAGGTGCGTTGCCATCCCCGGAATCTCTTCCTCTTTGATCCGGACAAAGCCGGGCCAGCGGCAACAGGCGGTGCAACGCTGGCATTGGTAGTAGATCTTCTTACTCACGACTGAGGCAAGTGTTGGTGATCCCACTCCCGCGCGCAATGGGAAACTATCCTGAATTACGCGGCCTTTGGCGGAACGGTTTCCTGGATGGCTTCGATGAGTGTCTGGACCTCCACCGGCTTGACAAGATGACGCGCAAATCCCGCCTGGGAGCTGAGCGAAATATCCTCGTCCCGGCCAAATCCGCTCAAGGCGATGCCGGGAATCGGATGGCCACAGACTTTGTTAACGGCTTTGGGAAGGGAGAGTCCGCTGCCATCCGGCAGCCCTATGTCGCTGATGAGGATGTCGAGAGGCTCTCGCCGGGCAAGCTCCAGGGCACCGGCAAGGCAGGATGCGGAAACCACATGGTGCCCGCGTCGCTCCAGCAAGCGGTGAAGGGTGACTCGCGTATCCTCATGGTCTTCCACCAGCAGGACGTTGACGCCTCGGCTTTCCGTCGTGGGTCGAAGCGTCGGAACAGTGGCGGGCTGATCGATGGCGATGAGTTCGAAGATAAAGGTCGAGCCGCGCCCCAAGCCGAGGCTTTCTACGCGCAGAGATCCCCCATGGGCCTCGGCGAGCCCCCTGCTGATCGAAAGGCCAAGCCCCAGCCCGCCGAACCGGCGCTGGATGGATTGTTCGCCCTGCTCGAACGCATCGAAGATCCGCCCGATCACCTTCGGCTCGATTCCGACGCCGGTGTCGAGGACCCGGGTAACGATGCGGTTGCCTTTCTGACTCGTTGAGACCGTGATATAGCCGCCAGCCGGGGTGAATTTCTTCGCATTGTCGAGCAGGTTGAGAAGGATCTGCCGGAGCCGCGCGGGATCGCCCCGGACATTGTGCCGCGCCGCGTTAAGGAGAAGCCGTGAGGAAAGTCCCTTTTCCGTCAAGGAAGGGCGGATGCCTTCGAAGACTTCGGTAATCAATGCATGGAGATCGACGGGGACGCGTTTGAGGCGCAGTTTGCCGTGGGTGACGCGGGTCAGATCGAGCAGATCGTCGATCAAGCAGACTTCGTGTTCGAGATTGCGGCGCATCATCTGGACCGTCTTGCGTTGTTCGTCGTTCAGGTTTTCCATCGGAGCCGAGGAGATCGCCGCAAGAACGGGAGTCAATGGGGTGCGGAGTTCGTGGGAAATGATCGAGATTAGTCGATCCTTGGCCATGTTGGCCGCTTCGGCGGTGGCTTTTTGTCGGGCAATCTCGAGCTGGGCCTGTTTTCGCACGGTGACGTCTTCGACCACCGCGATGGCGTACGCGCGGCGGGACCGGGGAATATTCTGAGGAACGGTGACGGTGACGTTGCACCAGATGACTGAGCCCTCTTTTTTGAGGTAGCGGCTCTCCAGTGAGAATTGAGAGATTTCGCCCCGGAGAAGCTGTCCGAGGCTCTTTGTGCATTCCTTCATGTCATCCGGGGCCAGAATGTCGGGGAGGGTAAGCGCCATGAACTCCCCCCGGCTGTATCCGAAGATTTTGCAAAGCTGGTTGTTGATCCGAAGCCAGCGCCCGTTGGAGTCGATCTGACCGATCCCCCTTGGGGCATACTCGAAAGCCGCTCGTGCGTCGCCTTCCCTTGAGAGAAGCAAGCGTTCCGCGTTGCGGCGGCGGCGTTCGGTACGGTGGAGCATCCAGCCCAGGCTGAGGATCATCGTGCCGAAGATGAGGATATAGCCTCCTGCGGCAAGGGCCGCGCCGAGTTCCTGGGTGACCCATCTCCTCGATTCGGCCAATAACCGCAGCCATCCCAGCAGGGCAGGGGCCAGCGTCAGCGCCACGGCCAGCCGGCGGATCATGGTGCCCGCCATCCCGGGACTGGCAAAGATGGAACCGACGATCCCGGCTGGCTTGGCGAGAATGATCCCGAAGGAGAGGAACAAAATGAGAATGGAGGCAGGGAAGGACATCTCGCCATCCTGGGTAAAGGTTTGATCTCCTTGCAGCCCGTAGGTGTAACTGAGCAGCGAGATGAAACCGAGCAGCCCCCCCAGCAGCGCGAGGTATTCGGCGGGACGGTTGTGCCGGCTGAAGATCCGGTCTAGAAAGACGAGCGCCAGTCCCTGCGCGGCGAGGGCGGCCGCGGCGTACGAAGGGACCGTCACCTGCGGCATGCCGCTCACGTCGAGAAAGGAGAGCGGATCAACCCCAAAATCGATCCCCAGGAAGGTTTCGACCAACGAGGTCATGCCACTGACAAAGACAATGAAGCCGAAGATCCTGGCCGTCCATCGAGCCCACTTGCGTAGCGGTCTTCTTGTCCAAAACCAGAGGGAAATTCCCGCCGTCACGACGAGGAGGCTTGTGGAATTCGCAATGGACTTTCCCCCGGGAAACCAGATTCCAGGAAGAGGGTTTCCACGGAATGAGCCACTCAATGTGGCCAGTCCGAAGAAAATCAGGAGCAGGGCGGCCGCTTGGGCGAAGAAACGGAGTCGCCGCTTCAACCGGCGGCGGGATGCCGTGGAATCAGGCGGCTCTGCCAGTACGCGGCGGGCAGCCTCCGGCAAACGCTCAACATCGTTCCCCACCCCCATGAAAAACACTCTGGCGGATCAGGGAAAAGTCAATGAAGTTCAGCATAGGGAGTGTCTCGTCACCAGCAAGGTGCCGGAACGGATGGGTTGCGAAACTGGAGTTTCGAAGACACGGACGTTCCCAAACAGAATTTGGGAACGAGGGAAATTCTGATTCAGGACACTAGACGCAGTGTCGCGCGCAAAACTCCTCGGCGACCGCCTTGTAGGCGGTGGCACCGGTTCCCGCCGGGTCGTACTCGATGATCGCTTTGCCAAAGCTGGGAGCCTCGCCGAGTCGAATGCTGCGCGGGACCATGGTCTGGTAGACGGTCCCTTCGAAGTGCTTGCGCACCTCCGCCACCACTTGCTGGCTCAGGTTGGTGCGGGAGTCGTACATCGTCATCAGGATGCCGGAGAGGATCAACCCCGGGTTCACCCCGGACTCCCGAATCTGGTCGATGATTCCGGCAATCTTGCTCAACCCCTCCAGCGCGAAGTATTCGCACTGGATCGGAACGAGAATCTCGTCGGCAGCGGCGAGCGCGTTGGTCATTAGAATACCGAGGGAAGGGGGGCAGTCGAGCAGCACGAAGTCAAACGTGCTGTCACGCCGCAGCGGTTCAAGGGCGATCCGCAGCCGGGAAAGATGGTCTTCCTGCCGGGCGACTTCGACCTCTGCCCCGGCGAGATCGAGATCCGCAGGGACGATCCAGAGCGGTTCGAACCGGGTGGGAGTGATTTTTTCGATGATGCTGGCCTCCCCAATGAGCGGCTGATAGGCGCTCTGCCCTTCCAGACCGGCAAGACCGAGCGCGCTGGTGGCGTTCGCCTGCGGGTCGAGGTCAATCAGGAGCACCCGCTTGCCGAGCGTTGCAAGGCAGGCGGAGAGGTTTACGGCGGTGGTGGTTTTTCCCACCCCGCCTTTTTGATTCGCTATGGCGATAATCTTCATGGGAGGCGCGCGGGGGCAGATTAGTCGGTTTTCGCCGCTTGAACAGGGCGAATTATTTTTCCCCCTCGGCAGCCGGTTTTTCGGGCTCCCAAAACCGGATGCTCGCCTTTTTCAAGGTGACGAGAAAGTCGTACCAAACATCCGACCCGACTTCCTTGGTTTTCGTCTGGATGGAACAGTGGCCGCGCACCACGATGAAGCTCGATTTTGCGATGCGATCAAACTCGGCAAGCGTCAAGGGTTCGGAAAGCTGGCAGCTCACCCGGTAGATACTGGTTTGATAAGTCCTCCCAAATCCGATGAATTCGATCTTCGGTTTCTCCTCGGTGGGGCGGTTCATCGAGTAGAGGTTGCCCACCAGATCGATGACCTTCCCCTCGTATTTTTGACGTTCTTCCGGGTTTTGCAGCAGTTCGATAAACTGGATCTCTCCGAAAACGGGAATTTCGTCTGACTTCTTTTCTGCAAAAAGGTTGGGGCAGAAAAGAGCCATGCAAGCAACCCAGAGAGCCAGAAGGAGGAGTTTTGGCATGATCAGGCCTTGAAAGTACGAATCATCCGGAACGAGTCAACCTAATGGACGCCGAATAGTTGGTCCTATCCCTTCCAGCCCAAGGCCCGACGCAGCAGGTCGAAGGCCGCGTGGGTCGCAAGGTTTTTGAAGGTCTCCCGGTCGCGGTTGAAGTGATGCGATTCCACCCTTGTCGGCGAGCCCCTGTGCGCCAGCGCGATATAAACCGTGCCGACCGGCTTGAGCGGCGTGCCGCCTCCCGGCCCCGCGACGCCGGTGGTGGAGAGCGCCCAGTCCGCCCCCGAGCGGCGCAAGGCTCCCTCGGCCATCGCGGCAGCGGTCTCGGCGCTGACGGCCCCGTGAGTCTCGATGAGGAACGGGTTCACGCCGAGATCGACCGATTTCGCCTCATTGGAATAGGTGACGTAACCGGCCACAAGGACGGCGGAAGCCCCCGGGATGTTGGTGATCCGGTGCGCGAGGAGCCCTCCCGTGCATGATTCGGCGGTGGCGATCGTCTGGTGGCGGGCGGTAAGGGTGGCAACCGCGCTCTCTTCAAGTTTGACGCTGTCTCGGGCGGCGATCCGGTCGCCCAGCGCTTCGACGACAATCTTTTCCGCCGCTTCCAAGACTTCCTCCGAGCCGAGGCAGCGGACATCGACTTCGCCGGGGCGCGAGCAGTATCCGAGCTCCAGCCCCGGAATGGCGAGGAGCCGTTCGCCCACCAGGGCTTCCACATTTGATTCTCCCAGGCCGAGGATGTGAAAGGTCCGGCAATGCTGCGGGGCGGAGCCGGGGGCGAGCGTCCTCAGAATCGGCGCTACCTGTTCCTCAAACATCGGGTAAAGCTCCCGGGGCGGGCCGGGCAGCAGGAAGAGGTGGATGGGGCGGTTGGCGCGGATCGTCCGGACGTAGAGCCCCGGGGCGGTGCCATTGGGGTTGGGGAGGACGATCGCGCCTTCGGGCACTTCGGCTTGCCTCAGGTTGCGCTCCATCATCTGGAGCCCGCGCGCCGCGAAGCGTTGGGTAATGGATTCGACGACCGCCGGGTCTCTCAGCAGCTTGATCCCGAGCGACTCGGCCACCATGTCCCGTGTGAGATCGTCCGTCGTCGGCCCCAGGCCGCCCGTGATGAGGATGATATCGGCGCGGGTCATGGCATCCTCCAAAGCTTCGCGGATCGCGTTGCCGTCGGGCACTGTTGTCTGCCGGGATACCCGCAGCCCCAGCGGGAAAAGCGCGTGGGCGAAATAGGTGAGGTGCGTGTTGGTGATGCTCCCGAGGAGGAGTTCGGTGCCGGTGTTGAGGACTTCAACGTTCATGTGCGTGGTATTGAAAAATAATTCCGTGCGCGTTTTCAACCCGAACTCCGGAGTTCGGGTTCAACTGACAATGGCGCGCGGATCGCTGCTTGAGAAGCATCCAATGTGCCCGCCGAAAATGAAACTGGAATTCGTTACCACAGGGGGGCTTTCAACATCGTCAAACATCTCTTTTGACCAAGGCGGTAAAAATTCCTACCGTCTCGCCTCGAATTTTATAGACTCCTCCATCTTATGTCCGCGTCGCCCACCATCATCTACACTCAGACTGACGAAGCTCCAGCCCTTGCCACCTATTCGCTTCTGCCGATCATCCAGGCATTTACCAAACACTCCGGGATTTCGGTCGAAACACGCGACATCTCGCTCGCGGGCCGCATCATCGCTCAATTTCCGGAGAGCCTGAGCGAGGGGCAGCGCATCGGCGACGCCCTTGCCGAACTCGGCGCCCTGACGCTCAAGCCGGAAGCCAACATCATCAAGCTTCCGAATATCAGCGCCTCCGTGCCGCAGCTCAAAGCCGCCATCGCCGAATTGCAGGGGAAGGGATACAACCTCCCGAACTACCCCGAGAACCCGCAGACCGCGGAGGAAAAGACGGCCAAGGAACGTTACGACAAGATCAAGGGCAGCGCCGTTAACCCGGTTCTGCGTGAAGGGAACTCCGATCGTCGCGCTCCCAAGGCAGTTAAGGATTACGCCCGCAAGAACCCGCACTCCATGGGGAAATGGTCGGCTGATTCCAAGACTCGTGTGGCCACGATGGGCGCCAACGATTTCTTCTCCAACGAGAAATCCGCCACCGTCGCCGAGGCAACCAAGGTTCGCATCGAATGGATCGGCAAGGATGGCAGCACCAAGGAACTCAAGTCGGCCTTCCCATTGAAGGCGGGCGAAATCATCGACGGCACCGCGATGAGCAAGAAGGCCCTCATTGCCTTCCTCGAGAAACAGGTCGCCGCCGCCAAACAGGAAGGCGTGCTCTTCTCCCTGCACATGAAGGCGACGATGATGAAGGTCTCCGACCCGATCATTTTCGGGCACGCCGTGCGGGTCTTCTTCAAGGACCTCATCGCCAAGCATGCTGACGTGATCGAAAAGCTCGGCGTTGATTTCAACAACGGGTTTGGCGATTTCATTGCGAAGATCGAAACGCTGCCAGCCGAGCAGAAGGCCGCCATCCAGGCCGATCTCAAGGCGCTCTACGCCGAGGCCCCGGCCATCGCCATGGTCAATTCCGACAAGGGGATTACCAACCTTCACGTCCCGAGCGATGTCATCGTCGACGCGTCCATGCCCGCGATGATCCGCACCTCCGGCCAGATGTGGAACGCCGAGGGCAAGCAGCAGGACACGCTCGCCGTCATCCCCGACAGCAGCTACGCCGGCGTCTACCAGACGGTGATCGAAGACTGCAAGGAGCACGGCGCTTTCGACCCGCGTACGATGGGGAGCGTTCCCAACGTGGGCCTGATGGCGCAGGCCGCCGAAGAGTACGGCTCGCACAACAAAACCTTCGAGATCCCCGGGGACGGCACCGTTCGCGTCATTGACGAGAGCGGCAAGGTCCTCTTCGAGCACGCTGTGGAAGCGGGAGACATCTGGCGGGCCTGCCAGACCAAGGACGCTCCTGTGCGGGACTGGGTGAAGCTCGCCGTTAACCGCGCCCGTGCCACGGGCTCCCCGGCCATCTTCTGGCTCGACGAAAATCGCGCCCACGACGCGCAGGTCATCGCCAAGGTCAATCTCTACCTCAAGGATCACGACACCTCCGGGCTCGACATCCGCATCCTCCCGCCCGCGCAGGCCTGCAAGGTCAGCCTCGATAGGATCCGGAAGGGCGAAGATACCATCTCGGTCACCGGCAACGTCCTTCGCGATTACCTCACCGATCTCTTCCCGATCCTTGAGCTTGGCACCAGCGCCAAGATGCTCTCCATCGTCCCGTTGATGAACGGCGGCGGCCTGTTTGAAACCGGCGCGGGCGGTTCCGCTCCGAAGCACGTCCAGCAGTTCGTCGAAGAGAACTACCTGCGCTGGGACAGCCTTGGCGAATTCTTCGCTTTGGCCCCCAGCTTTGAGCACATCGCCGAAACCTTCAAGCTGCCGCGCGCCAAGGTGCTCGCCGACACGCTCGATGCCGCGACCGGCGAGTTCCTCGAAAACGACCGTTCGCCCGGCCGCAAGCTTGGGTCCATCGACAACCGTGGCAGCCACTTCTACCTCGCGCTCTACTGGGCCAAGGCCCTTGCCTGCCAGCAGGCAGACGCGGAATTGAAGCAGCTCTTCACGCCGATCGCGGAAGAACTGGCCGCCAACGAAGCGAAGATTGTCGAAGAACTCATCGCCGTTCAGGGCAAGCCCGTCGATATCGGCGGCTACTACCAGCCGGATGCCGCCAAGGCCTCCGCCGCCCTCCGCCCAAGCGCGACATTCAACGGCATTCTCGCGAAGCTCTAAGCACGCGTAATTCCTTCTCTTACACGGATTCGTGTGGATTATTCCCACGAATCCGTGTTTTTTAGTTTAGGGGAACCGCTGATTAAATGGAGCATGATGAAAGCGCTCGCTTTAATCAGTAATTCCCTAAGGAAAATCGCTTCTTCGGGGGATGGCGATTTTCGAGAGCCTAAGTCGTGTCAAATTGGATGAGAACCGCAATGAAGAGTTATCCTACTCCCTGGCAGAAGAAAGTAATCTGGGCCTCGCTCACCAGCCTGGCCGTTACCGCGATTGGCTCACTGGCCGTCTTTTTGATTTTGGGCATGGGTAAAGTGCTCGGGTTTCTGCAACCGATCCTGATTCCCATCGCCGTGGCGGGGATTCTGGCTTATCTGCTGCATCCGCTGGTGGAGAAAGGGGTGAGCTGGGGGATGAACCGAACCCATGCGATTCTCTGCGTTTTTGCCCTCGTATTTCTCCCTTTGGTCGGAATCGGGTTCTGGGTAGTCCCGCAGATCTATCAGCAAAGCCTCAGTTTCGGGAAAGAGATTCCCGAACTGATCGCCAAGGGTAAAGGTGTCATCCAGAAGCTTCAGCAACATTATGAGTTGCACGGCGACAATCCGTATGTCCACCAGGTGACCGAATGGCTGCAAGCGCAACTTCCGTTGCTGCCGCCAAAAATCTGGGGATTCGTTACCGGTGGGTTTCAGGGGTTTCTCGGGGCCGCCGGTTTTTTTCTCGGTCTGATCGTTGTGCCCGTTTATCTTTATTTCTTTCTCTCCAATGCCGGCCCGATTTCCCAGCATTGGGGAGAATATCTGCCGTTGCGCGCCTCGCCCTTGAAGGATGAGGTGATCGATTGCCTCAACGAGATCAACAGCTACCTCATCGCATTTTTTCGCGGGCAGATCCTCGTCACGATCATCGACGGGACGCTTTTGGCGATTGCCCTCCTGGTCATGGGATTGCCTTTTGCCCTTCTGATCGGGCTGGCCGTTGCCGTCCTTCAGTTGATCCCATATGTCGGAGTGCTTCTCTGCTGGATTCCCGCCGTGCTGATCGCCGTCGCCCAGTTCCAGGATTGGCAACACCCGCTGGGGGTGACGATCATTTTCTTCGTGGTAACGAATCTTGACGGCCTATTTATCGCCCCGCGCATCGTGGGAGACTCCGTGGGATTGCACCCGATGACGATCATTGTTTCCGTCTTCGCGTGGTCCCTGCTCGTGGGAGGGTTGCTCGGCGCGCTGTTGGCGGTGCCGCTGACGGCGACCTTAAAAGTGCTCTTGCGCCGTTACGTTTGGCAGCGACAGTTTGCTTCGCCCCCTTCTGAAACGCCTTCAGGCGCTCCACCGGTTCCCGCTACCCCTTTATGAACAAGCCCCCTCTGGTTGTCCCCGGAATCACCCGGCGTGAAATCGTCATCAGCGTCATTGCCGCTCTCGCCGTGCTCACGTTTATTGGGCTCGGCTTCATGAAAATGGGCGACCGGATTACTGCAAACAAGCTGACCGGGGTGATTGAGTTGAAAACCTTTACGGCTGCGGGCGAAGATCAGGTCACGATCGGGAAGAAAGGGGTGCATGCCCGCCGGATCGAAGGGGAGTATATCCTCGAAGTACGCTCGGGCGGAACGGTCTATCTCGTCCCGGTGGAGAAAGAGACCTACGAGGCAAAAAAGGTGGGTGAGACGTTTACCTTCCCGAACCCGAATCCTTAAATTATACTCGAACTCTTGGCGCTGCTCGCAGCGGCTTTGGTGTCCACTAGGCTGGGTTTACGAATTGAGAAAAAGTGAGCCTTTGGCTGCAAGGATTGCGGCGTCGCGGAGCTCCGCCCTCCGGTGGCGCGTCTTTCTGGTTTATCAAGAAGCTTTCACCCTGCGCGCTTGCCGCGCGGTAGAGGAGGGCGGAGTTCCACGACGCCGCCTATGGCCAAAGGCCCTCTATTTCTTCTTCTCAATAACTCGTGCTTGCAGGATCTTTTCTTGAACGTACTGATCTTTCTAAAGACGGCGAAGGAACTCTTCCCCCGCCGTCTCTTTTTTAATGTTCGCTTCCTATCGTGCTCCCCACAGCACGGTCCACTGGAAGAACACCTGCCAGTCGCGATTGCCTTTGCCTGCGACGATCTCATGGCGGGCGTCGACATGGTTGACCTGCCACCGGAGCCGGTGGTTCTCGTTCAGCTTGCAGGTCAGATAGGCAGAGGTCGTCCAGGTGTCGTTTCTTGACAGCCTGGTTTGCTCGTCCGATTCGAAGGTGTTCGAGCGGAGGCAATCGAACCGCACACCCGGTTGCCAGCGTTCGCCGATCCGGTATTGCGCGAAAACGTACCCCCCGGTTGCGGAGGCGGTGCCGTATTCCGGGCCGCCCGCCACTCGGGCGTCTTTGGAAAACCTGCCCCGCTGTTGAGACCAGAGGAGTTCGCCGCCGGTCTCGAACAGATCGTCTTTCTCGGGATTCGGTTGCCAGGAGAATTTGATGTCTCCCGTCGCGATCCTGCGTGTTCCTTCGCCGCTTCCCTGGGCGTAATCCACACCGATCTCGAGTTTGCTTGAAGCGCTGAGCTTTAACTCCGTGGCCGCGCGGCCATAACCGGTCAATGAGCGGAACAAGCCGTTGTCGCGTTGCGAGAACGCCCCGACCTCCTCATCCTCTCCGGTTTCAAGCAGGGAGGTGATGGGCGGCTCCGCGCCAATACGGTTGACCAGGCCCGCCGTCAGGCGGACCTGGCGCGCAGAAGGAGGCGTCCAGCTTAACTCAAGGCCGCGTGCCCTGGTTTCGCCGCCGACGATGGCGTCCAGCGAGAGGGGCCGGTCCACGAACGGAAGCTCATGCCCGTGGAGTTTGCCCAGCATCGTGAAATCGGCGAAGAACTGACCGGCCTTCACTTCCAGCCCCCAGGGGAGACGGTCGAAGACGAGGGCGAGTTCTTCCACGCGGGGGTGCGAAACATCGAAGGGCCGAAGATCCTCCGTCGGCGCAAGCTCCGTCCCGGCATTGACGATTCCGTAAATCTGCGCGTAGGGGCCGAGATCGGAATGCACAATCAGCTCCAGGTCGCGAGGCGTGAAATTCCACTGGTTGGCGCGGCGCGACCAGGAGGTGATCAGATCGACTGCGACCTCGATCTCGGGGTTGAACCATCCTATGGGCTTCCGGTGGGTTTCATTGCAGTGGCTATGCCCATGCGAATGCGAATGAGAGTGGGTGTGAACCTCGGCTTCGAGCGAGGCCAGCGGCGCAACGGCGCACGTAAAAAGAAGAATCGATTTTTTCAAAAGACTAAAAACGTAAAAATGAGCGAAAACGGGCAGCCCCCTAAAAGGACGTCCCTTACGGAAGGCATGCCGCGGGCCCACGCCGATGGATCGGGCGACGGGAGGTCGATCCCGGATCGCGGGCATAGGCGGGGCTGCGATGAAATGGACGACGCCCGCGAATGACGAGGGCGGCTGAGACGGCTTTAGGGAAGTCCCAAAACCGAAGTCATGGATTGGGCGGCGGTTTATCGCGTTGGGGGCGCGTGCTCCAGAACGCTCCGTGAGAGGAAGAGGTTCTCCACCCAGACAACCCGAGGGCAAACGAAATTCGCCACAAGCCAGCCGACGATTCCTATGGCGATGATCGCCGTCGCGACGGTGTAGCCGCCGTGCAGAAAAAGCGTGACGGCGCATTCGTGCTCATGCTCGTGCGAGTCCGTATGCGCGTGAGAATGTGCCTTCTCGTGCCACTTCGGCAGCGCCGCCATCGCGATCACGGCAAGCAGGTGCGCCAGCAGAACGGCCATGATGGCGCGTTGGAGCCGGGGGCGGTCCTGCCTGGAGTGAAGCGTCAACATGAGCCGGAAGGGTCACGTTTTCACAATTTGAAACCGGCCACAATCCAAATTGCAGGCGAAACCTTTGGGATGCGTGCGATTTGGAAAGGAACCATTTCCTTCGGGCTGGTGACCATCCCTATTGCCCTTTATCCCGCCACCCGGCGTGAGGAGGAAATCAAACTTCATCTCCTGAGGGCGGGCGATCTGAGTCCGATCAACTACAAACGAGTGGCCGAGGCGGACGGAAAGGAGGTTCCCTGGAACGAGATCGTCAAAGGATACGAGTACGAGGAAGGGAGATTTGTCGTCCTGAACGATGAAGACTTCAACAAGGTCGAAGTCGAAGGCACCAAAACGGTCGATATCACTGATTTTGTCCCGCTTGCGGAGGTCGATCCGATGTTCTTCAGCAAGCCATATTACATGGAGCCGGGAAAGGGGGGCGAAAAGGCCTACTCTCTGTTGCGGGACGCGCTGAGCGATTCCGGCAAGATCGGAATCGCCAAGGTCGTCATCCGCACCCGCGAATATCTCGCGGCGGTTAAACCGGAGAAACAAGGGCTTGTGCTGGAATTGATGCATTTTGCCGGACAACTCGCCGATGCGTCGGAGATCAAAGTTCCCAAGGTGAAAGAGATCAGCAAAAAGGAGCTTGAGATGGCAAAGGCGCTGATCGAAGGGATGAGCGGCCCTTGGGAACCGGATAAATACCACGACGAGTATCGCGACGCTCTTCGGAAACTGATCGACGAGAAGATCGCGCACGGCGGGGAACTTCCCGAAAAGCCGAAGGTAACGCCGAAGCCGGGCAAGGTGGTCGATCTCGTGGCCGTTCTTCAACAAAGCCTCGCGCAGACGCAGGCGAAGAAGGGGGCGGCAAAGAAGACTCCCGCCAAACCGGCAAAGGGGAAAAAGAAAGCGGCGTGATCCATGCTTCGCGAGTATCGGCGAAAGCGTGATTTCTCCAAAACGGCGGAGCCTGCTCCCAAAAAGGGAAAGGGAAGCGTCGGCAAACGCCCGTTATTCGTCATCCAGCGGCACGCGGCGCGGCGGCTCCATGACGATTTCCGGCTCGCGATGGGGGGAGTGCTCAAGTCGTGGGCGGTCCCGCGTGGTATCCCGCTGGAAAAGGGCGAGAAGCGGCTGGCCGTGCATGTGGAAGATCACCCCCTGGAGTACGCACGGTTTGAGGGAGTCATTCCCAAAGGCGAGTATGGCGGCGGAACCGTGATGGTATGGGATATCGGGGAGTATGAGGTCGGCGGCGGTAATCCGCTCCGCGCGTTGGAGGAGGGAAAGCTTCACCTGTGGCTATACGGGAAGAAGCTGCGCGGCGAATGGGCCCTCGTGCGAACGCGGATGCGCGACGGGGAACAATGGCTTCTGATGAAAACGGGAGAGTCGATCCATCTTGGCAAAAGCGCCGTGAGTTCCGCTCTGACCGGGCGTACCATGGAAGCGATCGCCGAGGAGCACGATGCGGAGTGGCATTCGAACCGGGAGCCCGCGCGGAAACGCGTCGCCCTTCCCGCGTATATGCCGCCGATGAAGTCGAAAATGGTTGAGGCCCTGCCTTCCGGCGATTGGATTTACGAAGTGAAATTTGATGGTTACCGGGCCATTGCCGTCAAAGGGCGAGGTGAAGCCAAACTATATTCGCGGAATGAAAAGCGGCTCAATTTCCCGGAAATCGCCGCCGCCATCGCCCGCCTGCCCTGCAAGAGCGGTGTTTTCGACGGCGAAGTGGTCGCGCTGGATGATGCGGGACGTCCTTCGTTTCAACTCCTGCAGAACCGGGTAGAGGGTGCCTTGCGCTACTATCTTTTCGATCTGCTGGAACTTGATGGAGAGCCGCTGCTCGCGCTGCCTTTGGAGGAACGAAAGGCGCGACTGGCGAAGCTTCTCGCCGACGCAGGTGAACCGCTGCGGTATTCCGGGGATCTTCCGGGGAAACCTCAGAAGGTGCTGGAGGCCGTGAAGACGAGGGGGCTCGAAGGCGTTATGGCGAAGAAGAGAGGTTCTCGCTATGAGCCGGGGGTTCGTAGCGGCGCGTGGGTCAAGATCAAGTGCGTCAATGAACAGGAGTTCGTCATCGGCGGGTACACCCAGCCGAAGGGAGCGCGCTCGCATTTCGGTGCATTGCTGGTGGGCGTTTACGAAGGCGGTGTGTTGAAGTTCGCCGGGAAGGTCGGCACCGGTTTTGATGAGCGATTGTTGCGCACGCTTTTTGAGCGATTTCAGAAAATGCGCGTGGAGGTTTGTCCCTTCGACGTTATTCCAAAATCAGCGCTCCCGCCCCCGGACATCAAGCGTTGTCGGTGGGTTCGGCCGGAGTTGGTTTGCCAGATACGATTTACGGAGTGGACTCACGACGACCGGCTTCGCCAGCCGGTATTCCTTGGGTTGCGGGAAGATATGGCGGCGGCAGAGGTGGTGCGGGAGCGGGCGTGGCTGGAGGGATGTATGAAGGGGTCGTTATGAAGAGAAGAAGTTGGTGCGGTAGCACCGGTAGCACGCTCGCGCCGCCGAGCGCGGGATCGATGAAGAGTCGCGTTTGACACCCATCCCGGCAGGACGGGCTGCTATTATTCGGAGGCAGCCCTCATGACGCCACGAGAGCCGATACCCGCGCTCGGCGGCGCGAGCAGTCTACCTCCAAAATAGGACCAGGGCAAACGTATCAAAATTTGAGTAAAGAGAGAAGATAGGGATGATTCCAGGCAGCATTCTTTTGCTTTCCCTTGATACCGCGTTTTTTGGTGGTATCGGCCTTGAGAATATTAAGGGTTATATGGCGAGACCTCGTCTCGGACAAAACTCAAATCGAGCATCTGATTGAGTTTGCGCAGGATGTGATCTTCAGGACCTCGCCGCGCCAGATTCACCCGCCTACCACTCGTCGTTCAGTGTTTAGGAGCCTATTCCTTTTTAAGCCTCATTTCCAATTCCAAAGGTGTCCCAACGGTAAACTTTTCAGGATATTTGATCCCCATGGGGTCGGAAGCTGCCTTATGCAACCTAGACCGAGGATTTAAATATACTTGAATATCATTCCAATGAACGCTGCTTCCAGTGGAGAGCCCCTTTTCTAATGCGTGCTGCTCAACAGCGGCGTTTATTAGGGACAACTCTTTTTGGAGATAATTAATCCTATCTTTCATATTCATTTTTTTAAATATATCATCCGATATGTCATAGTAATTATAATCCAGAGTTGTGTGTTTTTCTTTTAGGTCGAGCGCTGTGCTTTTTTTAGTGATATTAAATTTAAATTTACCTGTTTCGGGCTCTAGTGTTTTTGCTATATTTTCAACGTCGTTAAAGCTGATCACGGTGGAGTATACAGTTACTATTGTGGTTCCTATTCTGTATTTAATCCATCCGCCTTTGTTAATGCTTCCCGTTTCAGAGGTGAACTGGACGGAAATCGCCTCTTCACCAATGTAATCTTTTATCGGCGTTATCAAGAAAGCGTTAAGCTCGCCTGCTTTTCTAAGTTTTTCGGTTGCTTTGTCTGGCGAAGAGAAATGCTCAACGGATATCGAGATATTTCCTCTGTTTCCCTTTTGGCTGAATTTGAGTTCCGCTTTACTTTCAGATATGACTAAAGGTGACGGCGTTAGGGCGGCGGGAATGAATTTTTTCGTAAGATCTATTATGGCGCTATCAATTCTCGATTGATCGGTTTCTGGAATTTGACTACTGCAAACTCCAAGGGTTAACATCCAGAAAAGAAGGCAGAATATCTGTTGAGAAAATCTCTTCATGTCGCTATAGGGGTTAGTGTGTGCAAATGAATGCAGTGTCAATCGCTGCTGTTGGCAGAGTGGGGCCTTCCTGGTAGGTTGCTGAGCTTGCTTTCTCTATAATAGAATATGAAGGGTGTGTAGCTGTGGCGTATACTGGATCGTATGTAAGCAAGCTTTCATAGACAGCGTGATAGTGAAAGTGGGGTTGTGATCCAAGATTGTACTGCATGGTCACCCAAGCTCCAGGTCGACTTGTTCTCTGATAGCCATATTTCCGAAGGTAGTCGCCGCACCAGACGATTTTCACTGTGCCTGTAGATGAGCTTACGGATCCATGCAATAGCTTAAGAAGCGCCACAAACTCATCACAATTTGCGGCAGGATCGCTGTAAATTGATAGCGGATTCCCAGATTTATCGTTAATATCAACCAAGTCATATGTTACCTCTTGATTGATTTTAGCATTCAACATGCCCACAATTGCTATGGATCCATTGATATATCCGGTCGCCTTTTCTAAGGCTAGATCATAGAGTGGCGAGGCTGAAGGAGAACTCTCAGTGGAGAAAAATGTAATAGGCCCAGTTGAATTCAACGCTGTATAGGTCGATCCATCAAAGGAAATTTCCCAATCCAGCGTAATGTTCTCCATTTTTACAGAATTGGGAACTAAATTCGAGAGTGACAATCCCGTTACATTGGCCTCCGATCCTGCTAGGTTGGCGCTGGAGCTACCAAGTA
>JBBCKI010000034.1:0-132518 GCA_037190965.1 Chthoniobacteraceae bacterium | reverse complement strand
CGCGAGCGTGCTACCGGTGCTGCCGCACCGACTGCCTTCGAGCGAAGAACCGGCCTATTCCTGATTCTCGCTCGTAGGCTCTGCCGGTTTGTCCACCTTTACCGCCTTCGCGGGGCCAAGCTCCAGAAATCGTTCGGGCCCGAGCTTGAGGTAAAAGCTCTCTTTCAATTTCCCCCCGCGGAGGCGCCGATATAGCGGGATCTTCCCTGCATCGTCCATCCCCGCCTTCATCATCGTCCCGTCGGAATAGTCGTCCTCGCCACGGTCGAAGAGCGGCACCCCGTCGCGCGTCAGCACAGCGATCGGCGCCGGCTTCTCCCCGCCTTCGGGAATTGGCGCAGCCGCAGGAAGCTGGTAAACCACGGTATCGCCCGCCGCGGTCGGTTGATCCAGTTGCTCCAGCGTCGCGCGTTCCCGCCGGTCCAGCGCGGCAAAGGCGGAAAGCACGCCAAAACCGGCCAGCATCACGGCCCCCAGAATGACGGCGGCTTTCCCGCCAAACAGTTTGTTTTGCTCCTCGCTGCTCATAAAATTACTCCTCCAAAGTGTCCCGTTTCGACGCGCTTGGGTAGCGAAAAAAAGCTTTTGCGCGCGATCCGTTGCCAAACAGAGGCGTCGACGATACTCTCGCGGCCCGGAATGAATGAGAAAATAAAGTGGCGGAACCGGGCGCGAGCCGCGCTGGAGGCCTATTTCCACAAACGGAGTTTCCCAAAAATAACGCTCAGCGTGTTGTTGGCGTTGACCGGCGGCTTCGGGTTCCTCATCTCCTTCGGACTCCTGAAGGCTGACTTCGCGGCGATGTGGCTTCGTTATCCGGTGGCCGTTCTCGGCGCATACGGGTTCTTTCTCCTTCTTCTGCGCGGCTGGGTGGAAATCGAAAAGGCAAGATTTGCCCCCGAGGAAATCGACAAGCTTGATCTTCAGAAAGCACCGGCCTCCCTGTCGGATTCGGACCTCGTCCGGACGTCTGAAGGAAAATCGGGATGGCTCGACTACCTCGACATTCCCGACTTCGGCGTCGATTTTTTCGACGAAGGGTGTCTCCCGATCATTCTCGTTGGGGCCGCCATCGGCCTCGTGTGCACATTGGCGTTCACGGTGTTTGCAGCGCCAGCCCTCATCGCCGAGGTCTTTCTGGACCTGTTTCTGGTCTCAATGCTCTATCGCCGCCTGCGCATCGCCTCCAGCGAACACTGGCTCGGAACCGCCGTTCGCCAAACCTGGACGACGGCCGCAGTCGCCGCGATTCTGCTCATGATCATCGGCGGGTGCCTTCAACTGATGGCTCCCGAGTCGCGCTCCATCGGACCGGCGATGCGCGAGCTTTGGGCAAAATTTGGCGGTTAGATTTCGCGCCAAGCTCGCCAAGCCCGCCAAGGTTCAAACCTTTTCTTCTTGGTGACCTCGCCGTCCTTGGCGCGAGATCTTCCTATTCCGGACCGCAGGACAGGCTTGTCGGAACTCTTTACCGTATCGGCGGCTCAAGACGGCGCGTCGTTTCCACCAGCTCGCGCGCCAGTTTTTCCACCTGCTTCTGCTTACGGGCATCCTTCAACACAGGGAGAGCCCCCGGCTCCCGCTCTTCGAAAGCCTCATGAGCGCTGGAAATCGAAACCTGGCCCGGCAGCACGAAAGTGCCGATGTTCCCGAGGATCGACCGGACATGCACCAACGCGCGCAGACCGCCCAGCCCCCCCGGCGAGGCGCTGATGAGAGCGCACGTTTTCCCGGTATAAGCCACGAGCGAGGGCTCGTCGTCGCTTTCGGAGCGGGAGACCCAGTCGATCACATTCTTCAGCACGCCGGGAATGGAACTGTTGTATTCGGCTGAAGAGATGAGAAGGCCATGGTGATTGCGGAAAAGCGTCTTGAGTTTTTTGGCGTTCTCCGGGAGCCCATGCGCGTCCTCGTCGTCCTGATTCAGAACCGGCAGCGGAAAGTCGAGCAGGTCGATCAATGTCACCTCCGCTCCAGCGTTCCTTGTGGCGTCGGCGGCGATTTTGATCAATCGCTTGTTGTAGGATCCGGTTCTCAGACTACCGGCAAAAGCGAGAATACGGGGTGTTTCCAGCATCGTGAGATATTACGCGTTTGGGGCGAAAAATCGCCTGAAATTTTTCGTGCGGAAAAAGAGTGCACCGCAGACCGGTTGGGGCTTATCTACCCTTACCCGAGGCGCGGGAAATTTTTCCTTGCGCGCAGAACATGCCCCACCCTCCTTCCCTGGTCGATACCGAAGGCCGCCGGATTACTCCGCCGCAAATCCAACAAGCGATGCGAGTCAGCATTGCCGCCGGCACGTTTGGCAATATCTGGATCGTGATGAGCATCGGAATGCCGTTGACGATGTTCATGGAAGCGATGGGCGCAAGCGGTTTTCTGATCGGCCTGCTGATGACCGTGCGCCTGATGGCGATGACGGCACAGATCCCGGGGGCGTTCATCTCCGACCGGCTCGGCTCCCGCAAACGCTTTTGGGGCATCGTGGCGCTCATTCATCGCGGGGTCTGGTTTGCCATCGCGGGGGCGGCGCTCCTCTGGAAGCCCGAAGCGGGTTGGCTCCCGGCCCTGATCATCTCGCTGGTGGCGCTGAGCGACATTCTGGCCAACGCAGCAACCTCAAGCTGGCTAAGCTGGCTGGCCGATCTCATCCCCGCCAAAAATGCGGGAAAATTCTGGGGCCGCCGTCAGAGCATCGGCATGGCCGCCTCGCTGCTGGGAATGGCTTTTGCAGGCTACACGCTCGACCTCTTCCGCAACCCCACCACCAACACCACCAGCCCGGGCGGGTTCGCGCTGGTGTTCGGCATCGCTGCGGTCTTCGGTCTTGCCGACATCCTGATCCACCTGAGAGTCAAGGAACCCCGACCGGCCCCGAAGCCCACGGACACCGGCATTTTTCAACGACTATTAAAGCCGCTACGCAGCCGTGATTTCCGATTGCTGACCCTCTCCCTCGGGGCATGGTCTTTCGGCGGAACGATGTTCGCCGCGTTCGCGCTGGTTTACTTCAAGCGGAGCTTCCCGGTCACCTACACCCACGTCGCGGCGGTCACCGTTGCCGGTTCGCTCGGCTCGGTGGCGACCAGTTATCTTTTCGGCGCGTTGATCGACCGCCTCGGCCCAAGGGTGCTTTGCGCCATTTTGATGCTCCTCTCCCCGCTCCCGGCGGCGGCGTGGTTCTTCGTTCACCCGGGAAATCTCACGTTTCACCTGCCATGGTTCGGCCCGTGGACCCTGCCCCAGGTGGCGGCCGTCCAGGTTCTGGCGGGATTCTTTTCCGGCAGCCTTTTCTCAGGCTTGGCTCCATGCCAGCTCCGACTGGCGGCCGCCCTGTCGCAAGCCAGCGGACGGACGATCTCCATGGCGATGCACTGGTCGCTGGTCGGGCTGATCGCCGGGGCGGGCGCGCTCACCG
Organism: Chthoniobacteraceae bacterium; assembly: GCA_037190965.1. Taxonomy (GTDB): domain Bacteria; phylum Verrucomicrobiota; class Verrucomicrobiia; order Chthoniobacterales; family Chthoniobacteraceae; genus DATMFV01. The sequence goes on along the minus strand of JBBCKI010000034.1, from coordinate 129,097 downwards.
GCGGATGGATCATGGACTGGTGGGTAGCCCAGGGGTTTTCGCTCACCCTGCCCAACGGCACTGCCGTTTCGTATCTCCACATCATCGTGGTAATCTTTGCCCTTCTGGCGTGGACCGCCGCGCTGCCGCTGGCTCTCGCCATCCGTGCGCCGCTCGATCAAGTCGCTTTCAGTGACGCCGTCTCCCGGATGCTCCTGACAAATCCGGTCAACGCGATTCGCAACTTCTACAATCTCCAGATCATCTCGGCCTCCTCCCCCGCGCATGAACGCGCGGAAGCCGCGCGAAGGCTGGGTGTTCGCAAAAGCGAAATGGCCGTTCCGGAGTTGGCGGAACAGCTCGACGACCCCGCCATGACCGTGCAGGAAGAAGCCATTGAAGCCCTCGGTTCCATCGGCACCCCGGATGCCGTCGAGGCTCTCCTGAAAAAACTCGACGACCCCGCCTGCGACGCCGTCCCCCAGATCTGCCGCGCCTTGCGGCACTGCGGCGATGCCCGCTGCGTGGAGCCGCTGTTGCGCCGTTTGCAGGGGAACGACCGAGAAAGCCTGAGCGAGTGCGCGCGAACCCTCGGGAAAATCGGCGACCGCCGCGCCATTCCTCATCTGCTCAATCTGATTACTCAAAACCGCGACAGCAAGGTGCTGGCTGCCTCCAGCGAGGCGCTGGCCGCTTTGGGCGAACTCTCGGCGGCTTACCAGATCATCCCGCAAATGCGCGCCGTGCCCAACCGGATGCTCAAACGCGCGTTGGCCGTGGCGGCGGGCGATCTCCTCGGTAAGCGCGAGGCCTTCTACCAACTCCTCATCGCGGAAATGGAGGAAGCCGGGAGCGGCGCAGGCAAGGTGATTCAAGATCTCACCCGCATCGTCAAAAAACAGTTTCCGCTCGCCATCCGACAACTGGAAACGCTAGAGCTGATTGAAACCGCTTACCATGAGGGCGAAGTGAAGCGTTGCGCGGAGCTTCAGTTGCATCTGGGGTTGCACCTAGTCCAGTTCATCCACCGCCTTCCCCTCACCCTCGATCCGAACAACGCCATGCAGAATCTCCTGGAACGCGATCGCAGGGCGGCCATCGGCGTCTGGTATCTCAAGATCTGCAATGAGCAGTGGGGAACAGACGGTGCCGATACCCGGGACCTGACCGACATTCTCCTGGGGCTCCATATCATCCTGAGCTTCACCTCCCCCCGCCCGGCGGCTGCGGCGCTATCGAGCGCGGTCTCCGGTCCTGCGTAGGCAGGTTTAAGAATGCAAGGTAGCCCGCTCGCGCCGCCGAGCGCGGGATCGCTGAAGAGTCGCGTTTTGCGGTCATCCCCCCGCAGGACGGGCTGCTGGTATTTGGATGGGCCCTCATGAAACCACGGGAGCCGATACCCGCGCTCGACAGCGCGAGCGTGCTAGCGGTGCTGCCGCACCGGCCAGTTTTGTAATTCCAGTTTAAAAAACCATTTGACCCTGTAGTTTACTACAGAGACCAGGTTAGAGACGTGCAAAACCCACTTCAAATTTTGACTCGCAGCGGGTTGGCCCGGGAAGCGGGCGTCAACCTTGAGACGATCCGCTTTTACGAAAACAAAGGGCTGCTCCCCGCCCCCGAACGCAATGCTTCGGGTTACCGTCAATACGATGAGGCGGACGCGCAACGGCTCGTCTTTATCCGGCGCGCGCAGAACCTTGGGTTCACCCTTCGCGAAATTAAAGAGCTACTCTCACTGCGGGCATTGCCCAAGAAGAGCAACCTGGCCGTAAAGCAGCTTGCCGAACAGAAGATCGAAGCCATCACCGCGAAGATCCGCGACTTGAAGCAAATGAAACAGGCGCTGGAAGCAATCAGTTCCGCCTGCGACGGGCACGGCACCACCAGCGAATGCCCCATCCTTCAAGCGATGGAAGGAAGGCGCTCCACAGCGAATGGCTGCAAGGCAGGAGGTACGAAATGAATCCCGAAACGCCGAAGAAATCATGCTGCTCGGGGGGATCGCACGCCCGGCCCAAAACCGCCTCTCCTACGCCATCCAGTGCAAAATTCATCTGCCCCATGTGCCCCGGGGTGGAATCGGATGTCCCGGGAGCTTGTCCGCAATGTGGAATGGCGCTGGAGCGAAACCCGACATGGAAACCGAAAGCAGTCTACACCTGCCCGATGCACCCGGAGATCCGTCAGGATCACCCGGGAGCATGCCCCATTTGCGGGATGGCTCTGGAGCCGCTTTCAGCCCCGCAGCCCGAGGAGGATGAAAACACGGAGCTTCGTGACATGCAGCGCCGCTTCTGGATCGGGCTGGCCCTGACCATTCCGGTCCTGATTCTTGCGATGGGCGGGAAGCTGCCGTTGATTCGCGACATCGGTCCGATCACCTCCGGCTGGCTTCAGTTGGTTTTCAGCGCGCCGGTCGTTCTCTGGGCAGGCTGGCCATTCTTCGTGCGCGGATGGCAATCGCTGGTGCACCGTAGCCTCAATATGTTCACCCTGATCGCCCTCGGGGTGGCGGCGGCTTTTATTTACAGCCTCGTCGCGCTGATCGCTCCGGGTCTCTTCCCGCACACCTTCATGCATGAAGGTGCTATCGGCGTCTATTTTGAGGCGGCGGCGGTGATCATCGTGCTCGTGCTGCTCGGGCAGGTGCTGGAACTCAAGGCCCGCGCGGGCACCAACGCCGCGATTGCCTCCCTGCTGGGGCTCACGCCGAAGACGGCCCACCGAGTCAGGGACGGAGTGGAAGAGGATGTGCCGCTCGAGGCGGTCCATCCGGGCGATCTCCTGCGCGTCAAGCCCGGGGAAAAAATCCCGGTCGATGGCGTGGTCCGGGATGGGGCCAGTCCCGTCGATGAATCGATGATTACCGGCGAACCGATGCCGGTGGCCAAAGGGCCGGGAAACCTCGTCACCGGGGGGACCGTCAACGGAAACGGGAGCTTGCTGATGGAAGCCCAGCGAGTCGGCTCAGAAACCTTGCTCGCTCAAATTGTCGAGATGGTTGCCAAGGCGCAACGGAGCCGCGCGCCGATCCAGCGCCTTGCCGATGCGGTCGCGGGCTGGTTCGTCCCGGCGGTTGTCGCGGTTGCCCTGATCACCTTTGGAGTCTGGTTCTGGTTCGGCCCGGAACCTCGCCTTGTCTACGGCCTCATCAACGCGGTCGCCGTTCTCATCATCGCCTGCCCCTGCGCTTTGGGCCTCGCAACGCCGATGTCGATCATGGTCGGTGTCGGCAGGGGCGCACAGGAAGGCGTCCTCATCAAAAACGCGGAAGCGCTGGAAATTCTCGAAAAAGTCAACGTCCTCGTCGTGGACAAGACAGGGACGCTCACCGAAGGCAAACCAACCGTGACCCGCATCGTGCCCGTCGAAGGAATCAACGAAAGCGAACTGCTGCAATGGGCCGCCGCCCTCGAAGCACATAGCGAACACCCGCTGGCCGCAGCGGTCGTCCGCGCCGCCAAGGAGAAAGGGATCAATCCGAATGGAGCCGGGAATTTCGAGTCCGTCACGGGCGGCGGTGTCATCGGAACCGTCGATGGCAGGCAAATCATGGTAGGGCAAGCGTCTCTCCTGCAATCCCGCAATGTGGAAGGAATGGACGCACTGGAAGCCGAAGCATCCCGCCTTCAGGAGGAGGGCAACACCGTCATCTTCGTTTCCGCGAACGGACGCGCGGCAGGGCTGCTGGCCTTGGCCGACCCGATCAAGACGACCACCCCGGAAGCCATCGCCGCTCTGCATCGGCTTGGACTGCGGGTAGTGATGCTTACGGGAGACAATACCGGGACGGCCCGGCGGATCGGCGGGCAACTTGGGATCGACGAGGTGATCGCCGGGGTGAGCCCCAAGGACAAACATGAGAAAGTCGCCGCCCTGAAAGATGCGGGCCATCGGGTCGCCATGGCGGGCGACGGTATCAACGACGCCCCTGCCCTTGCGGCGGCGGACGTCGGCATCGCCATGGGCACCGGAACCGATGTGGCGATGGAAAGCGCGGGCGTCACCTTGATCAAGGGCGACCTGCGCGGGATCGTCGCCGCAATCGCCCTAAGCCGGGCCACCATGCGGAACATCCGCCAAAACCTGCTCTTCGCCTTCCTCTACAACTCCCTCGGCGTTCCGATTGCGGCAGGCGTGCTCTACCCTGCTTTCGGCTTGCTGCTAAACCCAATGATCGCGAGTGCCGCGATGGCACTGAGCAGCGTCTCCGTTATCAGCAATGCGCTGCGGTTGAAGCGGGAGCGCCTTTAAGCCATGGACTTACAAAGGTGCGGCAGCACTGGTAGTCCGCTCGCGCCGCGAGCGCGGGTATCGATGAAGAGTTCCGTTTGGCACCCATCCCCACAGGGTGGGCTGCTGGTATTTGGATGCGGCCCCCATGGAGCTACGGGAGCCGATACCGGCGCTCGGCGGCGCGAGCGTGCTACCGGTGCTGCCGCACCACCTGGCTTGCTTCAGGTTTAAGGATTGAAACGATTGGGCGAATCATTCTATCCTTCGCAGGAACCTGCAAAGTTTTCACCCTGGGTTAACCCTGTTGCCCCCATCGTACCGTGATGCTTTATCAAACCTTTCGCTCTGGATGTGTCGGTTGCCGTAGCAGGATGCCTCTGTTTTTCCTGCTTCTTCTTTCGCCGCTCCCTTTGTCCAAAAATGCGGTCGCGGCAGACGCTCCCGGACTGATCGAATCGGCGGCCAAGGCAAACTCATTCGATCCGGATTTCGTTCGGACGTTGCTGAACACGCCGCTGGATGCGCTCAATCAGACGCGCGATGCCGAAGGCCGAACGATGTTGCACTGGCTCGCGGCCCGAAGCCATCAGGCACGCCTGCTTTCGCTGCTCCTTGCAGGGGTTGACGTGAACGTGAAGGACCAGCGCGAGCGGACGCCAATATTTGATAACCTGGAAGCTTCGGACCCTTATAATAAAGGGGACGGGGATTTTATGATCCTTGAGATGCTCGTCGCTTCCAAGGCGGATCTCAACGTACGCATAAAGGATGGCACCACACCGCTGGCAATCGCTGCGGAAAGAGGCGACTACCGGAAGGCGGAATTTCTCCTCTGGTGCGGAGCCCACCCCAACCCGACTGGCGTTCCTTCCGCAAAACTCCCCCTCCAAATTGCCCGTACGAAGGGAGATTCGCAGATGGTTTCCCTTCTTGAATCAGCCATCCGGGCGAACGCCGGAGGGGGTGCCACTGCCCCGAGATTGATGAAAGGAAAAGGCCCGGGAAGACCTTCCCATGCCCTTACCTCGGCGGATCTGGCTGCGATCAACGAATTGATCGCTTCGGGCTGGAATATCAACGAACAAGACGAGAAGGGGCAAACCGCGCTCCTTCGAGCCGTCGAAGCCGGACGGGCCGATCTTGCAAATCTGCTCCTCCTGGAAGGAGCCGACCCCAATATCGCATCAAAGGCGGGCAAGACCCCCTTGATGGCGAGTATGCGGCTCCTGAGCATCGAGGGGCAACGGATGAGCGGGTTATTGCTCCTGCTGGGAGCAAATCCGAAAGCAGCGACCGAAAAAGGGATAACGCCCCTCATCGTTGCTGTCTCCTCGGGGAATGATTTCGGCGTCCTTTGGCTTCTTTCTTACGGGACAGATCCGTTTGCGGAGACGCCAAAAGGGTCATTGATGGCTTACGCCGATCACCCCCCTACCGCACGCCTGCTCCGGGCGTTCGGGATGTCACCGGTCGAAAAAGAGCCTGTAACAGACCCTGTGGCGATCATGATGGAAGCGGTCAAGCAGAGCGACCTTGCAGGCATCGGGAAGGCATTGGATAGCGGAATCTTGCCCAACGCAACCGACAAGAATGGCCGAACGGCGATCGACTGGGCCGTCTCCTACGGGAAGTTTGATGTTGTTGATTTTTTGTTAAAGCGAGGAGCGGACATTAATTGGCAAGGGAGAACCGGCTACCACCCTTTACACCATCTCGCCACATGGGGAACCGCTCTCGGCGGAGGAGACGCCGACGTGGCCGGAAAATACATCGAGGAACTCATCAAACGCGGAGCTCGTATCGATGTGGCGAAAAAAGATGGGACGACTCCGCTGATGATCGCGGCCAAAGAAGGAGCGCTGGGGGCCAATACGGAGGCGCTCCTGAAAGCGGGCGCACAAATCAACGCGCGAAACCGCGCTGGGTTGACTCCCCTTGGAATCGCCCGAAAGTTTGGCCGCCTGGAAATGATGGAGTTTTTGCAAGATCGGGGAGGGCTGGAATAATCCAAGAAGCGAAGGTCTCGCTAAATGACGAAAGAGCGCAAGGTAGCCCGCTCTCGCCGAGAGCGCGGGATCGATGTAGAGTCGCGCTTGATGCCCATCCCCGCAGGACCTGGTATTGGATGCGGCCGTCATGAAGCCACGGGAGCCGATACCCGCGCTCTCGGCGAGAGCGAGCTACCGGTGCTACCGCACCGATTAGCTTCTGGTGGACTGTTTACACAGGCCTCAATAACCGCTCGGCAAGCCGCACATAGTCGTTCACGCCGCGCTCCAGGTCTTCGATGGCGATCGACTCGGCGGCGGTGTGCGCCTGGGCGATGTCGCCCGGGCCGAAGATGATGCACGGGATACCTGCGGTGGCGATCTTGCTGGCGTCACAGGAGAAATTGACCACCTGGGAATTCTCGCGGTCCAATGTCGTGCAGGCGGTCCGGACCAGTCCGTGATCGGCTTCAAGGCAGAAAGGAAGATCCCAGAACGGCTGCGGGTCGAATTCCCAGCAAATTCCCGGGCGCTCGATTCCCGTAACAACGCGCTGGATCGCCGCAAAGGTCTCCTCCCATGACTGCCCCGGCACCAACCGGACGTCGATCTTCACTTCGCAAAAATCGGGCACGATGTTGACGCCACTCCCGCCCTGGATCAGCCCGATGGACCCCGTACTTTTGCCCAGGCTCGGATGACTGATGCCGCTCAACTCTTCTGCGAAGAAGCGCTCCAGAGCAACGGTCGCGTGAGCCATCGCGATGATGGCGCTGGCGCCTTTCTCCGGCGTGCTGCTATGGGCCGCCTTACCATGAGCGCGGATGGAGAAGCGAAGGCACCCCTTGCACCCTCTCACCACCTCGGATCGGGTCGGCTCTCCGACGACGGCATAGTCATAGTCCGTGCCGGCTTTCAGAAAATGGCGAATCCCGGTAAAGCCCACCTCTTCATCCACCACCAAGGCCAGGGTCACGCATCCTTTCCATGCGGCGGTGTTTTCGCGCAGACGCAGCAAGGTATGGAGCATACAGGCCACAGGGCCTTTCATATCGGCCGAACCCCTCCCCCAGATTCGCCCGTCTCGCAACTCCGCACTGAAGGGGGGTACGGTCATCTTCTCAATGGCCACGGTATCGGTATGCCCGTTGAGCAGCAGATGCGGATGATCAGCGCCATTGCGAAGCCGCATCACCACGTTTTGCCGCCCCGGAGCGACCTCGGAGGTCTCAACCTCGAACTGGTGCTCTTTGGCCCAGGCGACCAGCCATTCGCTCATCCCGATTTCACCCTGACTTGCAGGATCGTACGCCGGGTTCACGCTCGGGATTTGAACGAGGCTCTGTGTGGTTTCAATAACGGTCATAGAAAAAGGAAAGAACGATGCCGTGGGAAGAGATCACTCAGGCTGGGTCGTCGCCCCGACGGCGCTTGCCGCCATTGCCGCCTCCTTGCAACCGCGAAGGTCGAGTTTTCCGCTACCCAGCACCGGAATGGCGGGCACCTGACGCACCACCTTCGGAATCCAGAGCGCGGGAACGCCTCCCGCAAGGAGCTTCTGCCTGAGAGCCTGAAGATCGATCTCGCGGGTCGCCAACAGGATGATCGCCTCGCCCTTGGCGGGGTCGGGGATCCCGACGACGCAGAGCACCCTCTCATGTTCGCCATTCATTCCCAAGGCATCGTAGATCTTTGTCTCCAGCGTCTCGTGCGGCACCATCTCGCCGCCGATTTTTGAGAACCGCGAGATGCGTCCTTCGATGTAGAGGAATCCGTCCTCGTCGAATCGGGCGAGATCGCCGGTTTTGAACCAGCCGTCCTGAATGACCTCCGCCGTCTTTGCCGGATCGTACAGATAACCTTCGAAGATGTTCGGACCGCGTAGCCAGAGCATCCCCGTATCGAGCAGAGAGAGAGGGCCGCCGGTCTCCGGGTCGCGGATCTGCGCGGCCAAGCCGGGAGCCAGCTTGCCGACGGAACCCGGACGCGACGACGGCTGCACCTCATCGTCAGGCCTCCGCTTCGGCGGCTCAGGGAGGTTGACGCTGGCGACGGGGGCGGTCTCCGTCAGTCCGTAACCTTCCTGCACGGGAACGCCGAATTTCTCCTCGAACGCGGTGGCGATATCGCGCGGCAGTTTCTCCGCACCGGTCACAAGCAGTTCCACGGAGGCGAGTTGCTCCTTCTTCGCCTTGCGCAGGTAACCGCGCAGGAAGGTTGGCGTGGCGAGGACGAGGCTGATCTTGTGCTTGGCGATCAACTCCGCGTTCTTCTCCACGTCGAGCGGGTTTGGATACGTCACCACGCGAATCCCCTCGATCAACGGAAACCAGAGCGTCACCGTGCAGCCGAAGGAGTGAAAAAAAGGAAGCGAAGCGAGAATCGCGTCGTTCCGCTTGAGATTGAGCATCTGGCCGAATTGGGAGACGTTGCCGAGAAGATTGCGATGGCTGAGCACGACTCCCTTCGGTTCGCCCGAAGAACCGCTGGTGAATAGAACCACGGCCTCCTCGCGGTCTCCCTTCCGCGGCGTCCGCAGAAGAAGCGCCAGCACCCACCACGGTTTCAGGAAAACGAGCGCGCGCCAGAACACGATCTTTTTCTTCAACGTCGGGACCACCTCTTCCATCCGGATGACATTCTTGGGCAGCGGCAGCTCCGGGAGCTTCTTGAGCATGGGCCCCGCCGTGATGACATCGTCCAGTTCGCCAATGCGGATGGCCGCCTCCGTCGAAGCCCGGCCCGCCGTGAAGTTGAGGTTCACCGGCACTTTGTTGGCCAGCACCACCGCGAGGTTTGCCACCACCGCCGCGCGTCCCGGAGGAAGCACCACGCCGATCCGCTTCCTGGGGCAATGCGCGATCAAATACCGCGACAGGGCGATGCCCGCCGCGAGGAGTGTTCCCCGACTCATTTCCGAGCCATCCATGCCGTCGATCACCACAGTGTCGAACTGCCGGTGCCGCAATCCGCGCAAACAGGCCATTGCGAGATTTCCCTGCAAAAAGGGCCGCTGCTGGAAAGCGATTTCCCCAAGCTCCAGCAGACGCTCCCGTAAAATGGGAGTGCCGGCTCTGTCGGGCGGCAGCGGCGTGCCGAAGGAAATGGAAACAGGATACGGAATCCTCTTTGGTATTTTTTTGAAATACTTGTTTCCCTCGAAGGAGAAAATCGACCCCCAGAGCCGATCGAGCCACACAGGGACGACCGGCGCGTCCCCCGCGCTGGCGATCACCTCATAGCCACGGCGTAGCTTCAGAAGCGAACCGGAGCGCGAAAGCTGCCCTTCCGGAAAAATACAGACCACCTCCCCCGCACGAAGCTGTTCCGAAGCCTGCTTCACGGAATCTCTGGCTCTCCTCGCCGTTACCGGAATCGCCTTCATGAGACGGAAAATCGGGTTCAGCCAAGGGGTGCGATAGATCGGCTCGTAAATCAGGAAGCGAATCGGTCGCGGGCAGACCGCCTGCAATAACACGGCATCTACCCAGGTAACATGGTTCGGCGCAAGAAGGCACCCGCCCTGGGGAAGATTATCCAGACCGGAGAGATGCACACGATAAAACAGCTTCACCACCGCGCTGCCGAGTTTTAGAAGCAGGCTTTTTTCCTTCATCACAAGAATACCGATAACGTTTCCGAACGGGTTTCAAAAGAGATTTTAACGATGGAATCACGATGCGCTGCCAACAGGACACCGACAGGCCTATGAATCGCTGTTTAATGGAGCATAACAAAAGTGCAGGCACTTTGGAAAGACGCCAAAATAGCAAGCTTGCAGCATAGCTCGCTTTAATCCGCGGTTCCCTAACGGTTGACAAATTCGCGCTTTTAATTTTCCCTGCCAAAAAACCCCGTTCTTTTCCGCAGAATCTTTGCCGCGAAATGCCTTCTTCTCTCACGCCAAACCTTAATCAGACGGAACTCAGCCCCAATGCGATGGCGAGTACCTTGTCCGACACCAAGGGCAAGCCAGCCGGAAGACAACGAATCGACGTTCTCGACAGCCTTCGTGCGTTTGCCTCGGTCTCCATTCTCCTGACTCACTTTGTGGGAGCTTATGGTCTCTCCTTCCCTCTTTTCGGGTTTGATGCGAGCCCCTGGATCATCCGGTTTCTACATGGAAGCACCTCCCTCTCCATGTTTTTTGTGCTGAGCGGCTTTGTATTATCCGCCAAATATCGCATGAGCGACGGCATGGAAGGCCATCAGCCATTTTCGTTGGTATCATTCTATATTCAGCGCATTTCGCGGATCCTGCCGACGTTTATTTTTATCCTCCTGATAAGTTGGGCTTGTCATCCTATCTATGCACTGAAGCTTGAGACACAGCCTCCTCAGTCAGAATGGGCACAGAGCCTCTGGCTCGATAACTACAAGCCTGCCGACATTGTCAAACAAGCCGTTTTCAAGTCAGGCGCCACAGGCAACGAGAATCTTCTCCCCCAGGACTGGACACTGCGGGTGACCACCAAGTTCATCCTGATCATTCCCTTCCTGATCATTCTGGCAACCCGAAGCACTGCTTGGCTTATCGCTTTCACCCTCATTGCCATCGGTGTGTACAAAGTGGAACTCTACCTGCTTCACTTCACGTACGGAATTTTGATTTCAAAATATCAGGCAGAGATCGCGGCAGCCTTCAAACGCTGGCCAAAACGCCTGCCCATTTTGGGCGGCGTCCTGTTGCTCAGCTTATACATTGGTGCTCACATCGTTGCAGGTTACTCAGGGACGCTCAAGTGGTTCGCCGCCGGAGGAACCGCCGCAGGCATCGTGATTGGGGCAATCCACGTGGAATCATGGAAACGGTTTCTTTCGTTGAAAGCCCTTCGTTTCACCGGAAAAATCTCCTACAGCATTTATCTCTGGCACATGCTCGTATTGATAGCATTTACCCCCGTGATCATTGCCGTATTGAACAACTGGGGTTTAAGCAACCTCAATGGAATCCGGTTCATTGCCCTGCTGATTAATTTCACGATCACCTACATTCTGTCGATCATCACGTTTCACCTGATCGAGCAACCCAGCAACACCCTCGGCAAACGTCTCAATTCCCTCTACATCAGGTGGGCTTCATCGTGGAAGCGTTCAACGAAAGATAGTCTGAATCCTCTGCTCTGATGAACAAGGGGCCAAAGCAGCCCCCCTCCCCGGAGAAACCGTCGCTCGACGCCTTCCCACCGGACTTCCCGATCGTGGAAACCAACAGGCTCCGCGCCAATGGTTGACCACCCCCCGCCCCCGCTGGTAGGTTCTCCCTTTCCCGTAATCGCCTGAAATCCGCACAATGAGCACCAATTACAAAGAGACGCTGAACCTTCCCAAGACGGACTTCCCCATGAAGGCGGACCTGATTACCCGCGAGCCTGCCCGTCTGGAAAAATGGGAGGCGGCCGGGCTTTACCGCCAGATTCAGGAGGCCCGCAAGGATGCCCCGCTCTTTGTGCTCCACGACGGCCCGCCCTTTGCCAACGGCGATGTCCACATGGGGACGGCGCTCAACAAGATCCTCAAGGATCTGATCGTCAAATCGAAGTCGATGCTGGGCTACCGCTCACCCTTTGTCCCGGGTTGGGACTGCCATGGGTTGCCAATCGAATTCAAGGTAGTCAAGGAATCGCGCGGCCTGACGCCGCTGGAAATCCGCCAGCGCTCCGAGGCTTATGCCCGCAAGTATATCGACATCCAGCGCCGCCAGTTCCGCCGCCTGGGTGTGCTGGGCGACTGGGAGCACCCTTACCTCACCCTCGCGCCGGAGTACGAGGCGGAGATCATCCGCTCCTTCGCCGCGTTTGTGGAAAAGGGGCTCGTTTACCAGAGCATGAAGCCGGTCTACTGGAGCACCGGCGCACAAACGGCGCTGGCCGAAGCGGAGGTGGAGTACGCCGACCGCGTTGACCCCGCCATTTTCGTCAAATTCGCCATCACCTCCGGCCCGCTCGCGGGCAAGGGCTCGATGGTCATCTGGACGACGACCCCGTGGACGCTCCCGGCAAACGTCGCCATCGCCATTCACCCCCGGCACAAATACGTCGCGCGCACTTTCCGCCATGCGGAGACCGGGCAACATGAACTCCTGTTGCTCGCCGAAGCGTTGATCCCGCAGTTCCGCGAAGCAACCGGTTGGGAAGCCGTTGCCGGAGAGGCCCATGAATTTCCCGGTCAGGAACTCGAAGGGACACAGACCCAACACCCGTTTCTCGACCGCACCTCGCCGATCATTCTCGCCGATTTCGTCACCCTGGAGAGCGGCACCGGCGGCGTTCACATTGCCCCCGGCCACGGCTCGGATGACTATATGGCAGGGGTCAAATATGGTCTGCCGCTCCTCTCGCCGGTCGATGACGAAGGACGGTTCACCGAGGAGGTCGGCGTTCCGGTCTGGACCGGCAAGTATGTCTTCGACGCCAACGCCGACGTGGTCGCTCACCTTCAGGAGAACGGCGCGCTGCTCGGCCGACAGGATTACACCCACTCCTACCCCCACTGCTGGCGCTCCAAGACGCCCGTGGTCTTCCGCGCGGTGGAGCAGTTTTTCATCAACATCGGGAAGATCCGCGAGTCGGCGCTTTCCGAGATCGACAAGGTAAAATGGCTCCCTCATTGGGGCCGCAACCGGATCTACGGCACCGTGGAGGCCCGGCCCGACTGGTGCATCTCGCGCCAGCGTTCCTGGGGCGTGCCGCTCCCGGTCTTCTACAGTGCCGGGGGGACACCGATCCTCGACGCAAGCGCCGCCCACAAGGTCGCCGATCTCGTCGAAGCCCACGGCACGAACCTCTGGTTCGAGAAAGACGACGCATGGTGGGCGCAGGCGGTTGGACTCCCCGAAGGGACCACCCGGCGCAACGACACCCTCGACGTCTGGATCGACTCCGGCGTCTCGCACACGGCGGTTTCCAAAAAGCACCCGGAACTCCGCTTCCCCGCCGACGTGTATCTGGAGGCGACCGACCAGCATCGCGGCTGGTTCCAGTCGTCGCTGATGACCTCCGTCGCGCTTTACGGCGAGGCTCCCTACAAAACCGTCATCACGCATGGGTTCGTAGTCGACAAGGACGGCAAGAAGATCTCCAAGTCGAGCAGCTATCAGAAGCCGATGGATGCCGAGCATTTCGTCGGCAAATACGGTGCGGACATCGTGCGCCTCTGGGTCTCCAGCGTGCAGTTCACCGATGAAGTCCCCTTCTCCGAAGAGGCTTTCACCCGGCTCGGCGAGGCCTACCGTCTCTTCCGCAACACGTTGCGAATCCTGCTGGCCAACCTGAGCGGGTTCGACCCGGCGCGCGATGCCGTCTCCGGCGAGTCATTGACGCTGATCGACCGCTGGGTGCTCTCACGCTTTCAGGGGGTGATCGGCACCTGCCGCGAGGCGTACGACGCCTACGAGTTCCGCAAGGTCTTCCAGACGCTCAACCAGTTCTGCGCGGTCGATCTCAGCGCGCTCTACGTCGACATCACCAAGGACAGGATGTATTGCGACGGCACCGACTCGGTTCGCCGCCGCGCGACGCAAACTGTCATGCACACCGTCGCGGACGCCCTGATCCGGCTCCTCGCCCCGGTGCTGGCCTATACCGCCGACGAAGCATGGGAATTCGCAGGACGGACGGGATCCGTTCACCTGGAGACTTTCCCTGAACGCGACGAGGCGCTCGCCGACGCGGCGTTGGAGGCGCATTTCGAGACGCTGCTCTCGCTCCGTGCGATCATCGCCCAGGCGATCGAACCGGCAAGGAAGCAGAAGCTCATCGGCAACGCGCTGGAAGCAGCCGTCACCCTGAGCATCGCCGAACCCGAGTTGTTGAAAAAGCTGCAAGGGAACGAGGCCGAATTGGAGGAATTTTTCATCGTCAGCAAGCTCACCCTGGCTGCGGGATCCGAAACGGTCGCGTCGCTTGTTCCGACCTCCGACAAAAAGTGCGCCCGTTGCTGGCGGCATAAATTGTCGGTCGGCGTGAACCCGGATCACCCGGAGTTGTGTGATCGCTGCGCGGCGGTAGTATAATGCCGAGACTTTTAGCCCCATGACCTCTGCTTTGCGCGCAAGTTATCCCCGTCTTTTGGCGGCAATCACCCTGCCGCTGTATGTGCTTGATCAGGTGACCAAGCTGGCGGTCCTGCGTAACTTCCAGTTGGAGGAGGCTCGTCCCGTCATCCCGGGGTTCTTCGACCTGGGCCGATGGCACAATACCGGAGCCGCTTTCAGCATCATGAGCGACTCGAACTCCTTCTTCATGGGGCTTTCGGTGGTGGCGCTTGTGGTTCTGGCGGTGCTGGCACGGCGCGGCATGTTCCCGGACACGCTGAGCCGGGTCGGCTTCGCGCTCCTGCTCTCAGGGATTCTCGGCAATCTGACCGACCGGATCGCCCACGGCTACGTGGTCGATTTTCTTCTCTTCGATCTCCACGTCCCCTTCGCCAACCCATGGCCCGCCTTCAATGTGGCCGATTCGTGCATTTTTATCGCGGCGGCGTTGTTCATCATCCAGTCTTTCAGAGAAGAAAAGAAAGAGGAAACCGGGGACCGGAAAGCAGGCGCGCTACCGCGCGAATGATGTTTTAGCGCGATTCTCTCGTTACCAATCTCCAGATTGGTAATGCCATTGTCCCCGAATCTCTGATTCGAAAGCCTTGTCATCGCGTGCAGGGTGCCGGAACAGATAGGGTTGCGAAACTGGAGTTTCGAAAACATGGACGCTCCCAAACAGGGAGACTGTGTGAAAACACCCCCGGCGAGCACTGAAAGCACCGAGGGCATCGAAGGTCAATGAGGGTTCAAACAGTGGAACTTCACGCCGTTTCGGTCCACGGTGTAGAAAAATGCGATCAAGGGGTTTAAGAATGTCGAGGCGAAGCGATGGGCGGAGCATGAGGCGCTTCCTGTGGCTATTTCCCCAATTTTCATCGCGAAGTGCTTGAGGAGCTTCTCCACCCCAAGGATGGTCAGCACCCGCTTCATGTTGTAAGCCAGCGACGTAAGCGAAAACTCTCCGCGTACCTTTTCGAGTCCACGCATGAATAAAGCTCGTTGGTTGTTCCAAAACATCGTTGTGCCGAAGACGTGCTCAGGCAACTCTTTGCGCTGGCGGATGATTTGGGGATTCGCGGCGACCCGTTGGTGCATCGTGTCCAGGAGGCTCTCCAAGTGCCACCGGGTAATGGTCCGATGCGGCCCCGTCGTGCATTTCTCCTTGAGCGGACACTTTGTACAGGCTGCGGGATTCTCGTAGCGCTGGTGTATTTGGCCCCGTTTATTAAATCGGGTCGCAGCCAAAAGAGTTGCTCCTTGTGGGCAGCGATAGGAGTTTGTGTCGGGCGTATACGCAAAATCCTTCTTTCCAAAGCGCCCATTGGCTTCCGAGCTCCCTTTCTTGGGGCGTGGGACATAAACTTCGATCCCGTCTTGCTCGCACCTGGCAATTTGCTCGTGATCGTAATAACCCATATCGGCTACGACTTTGAGTGCTTCGCCCCCAAGCGCCTCCTTGGCTGCGGCGCTCATTGGCGCGAGTTGGTTAAGATCGTTGGCTTCTTGAACAACGTTCTGCTCTACAATGAGGTGGTGCTTTGAATCGACGGCGATCTGGGCGTTATAGCCAATCCCCACTTTTTTCATCCTGCGGCTGTCGGGATCTGTCTGCGAGTATTCCTTTGAGCCGCTTTCTTCAAGGCTTTGGAGCTGTTTCTGAGCGCGCTGGCGGCGCTCGCGCAGTTGCTCGAGCTTGCTCTGAATATCTTCGATAGCCACTGTGAGGGGGGCGCTCCCTTCTTCGGCTTCGTCAGTTGCTGCGAGCTGAGAGAGAAACTCTTCGAGCCGTTTGTCGATCCGCAACAGCATGGCCTCTAGCTCCTGGCGGCTGTGGTTGCGCTTTTGGGAGTTTACGGCCTTGAGCTTGGTGCCATCAATGGCAACCAGTTCCGCCCCGAAAAGATCCATCTCCCGGCACAGGAGGTTGAAGGTGCGAAAGACTCCTTTGAAGGCTTTGGCGTTATCCCGGCGAAAATCGGCAATCGTTTTGAAATCCGGTGCCAGTTTGCGCATCAACCAGATCACTTCCAGATTACGCTGGCATTCCCGCTCCAGCTTGCGGCTTGAGCAAACTCTGTTGAGGTATCCCCAGAGGTAGAGCTTCAACAAATCTGCCGGAGAATATGAGGGTCTTCCCGTAGTTGCCGGTTTGGAGCGAACAAAGCCAAGCTCTGCAAGGTCCAGACTTTCCACGAATCCATCGAGAAACCTTACCGGAGCCCCCTTGGTCACGTAATCCTCAAGGCTCTCCGGCAGAAGCTGGCGTTGCGAGCGGTCTACTCCGGCAATGAATCTCATCGCCCTTCATCCTGATCTCCCTCTCTCAGGCTTTCAATGACGTAGGTGTGTTTTCACACAGTCTCAGGGTTTGGGAACGAGGAAAATTGGACAAGATTTTCTGACTCAGGACACTAGAAGAGCAGAACCTGCCCCTTCCCCGAGAGTCTCCGCAGGACCGACGAATTATTCCGGTCAATCGAATGCGCCCGCGATAAGGTCTGAAAGGGGCGACTGGACACCCAACTTCCGCCTTGGGGTGACCTCGCGATTCTGCCTCTGGCAATCGTTCCCCGTGCGCTTGGGCTTCGCACAGTTTCCGGAGAACCGCAATTCCATTCCAGGTTAACACCGTCACTGGCTCGAAATTCGCGGAGCCAACTCAGCGACATTTTCTCCCCCAGGAAAAGCCTTGACTCCGTTGCAGAATCGATTCAGCATCAGCACGCTAAATCGATTCAGCGTGAGATGAAAGAAAACTCCCCATCCCCCGTCAGACTCAAGGCTGTCGCCAAACTTGCCGGAGTCAGCATGACCACAGCCAGTTCGGTCTTGAATGGACATGGCCCAAGGCTGCGTATCGCACCGGCCTCGATTGAACGGGTTCAACTGGCAGCCAAGGAACTTGGCTATCACGCGAATCCGTTTGCCAGCGGCCTGCGTATGAAACGCTCATACTGCATCGGTGTGCTCTGGTCGTTCGGCGGCCCCTACGCCACCCAATTGTTCCGCTGCTTCAGCACGCAGGCGATGCAGCACGGATATAACGCACTGGTCTATGACTCGATGAGCGACGCCAATCTGATCGCGTCCCAACTCAAGCAACTGAAGCGTTGGCGAGTGGATGGGTTGATCATCCAATTGTACCGCCCCTCACCTCTGAATTACTACGACGAAATCATTTCAGAGCTTCGCACCCTACCCAATGTGTTTGTCGCCACGAACACCAAGTGGGACATGCCTTTCCCCGGTATTATACAATCCATGGAGAATGCGCTGCTTCAGGCAGTCAGGCATTTGCTTCGTTGCGGAAGAAAGAACTTTGCCGTTCTTGGGCATTTAACGGGAAGCAAAGAGAAGATCGACGGAATTCGGCGGGCGCTGAATTCCGAGTCGAGCGATGCCAGCTTGGCGATTTTGGATGCGCCTGAGCCTACCAGGGAGGGGGTGGAAGCCATTCTTTCTCATCCCGAGCATCAGTCCATCGATGCCATTTTGGCCGGTACAGATGAAGTCGCGGCGGCGGCGATCTTAGCCCTTCGCAAAAAGGGAAAGCGGATTCCCGAAGATGTCGCCGTCATTGGCTTCAATGACAGTCCATTTGCACCTCTGTACGATCTCCCCATCGCAAGCATCCGGCGGCATGATGACGTTTTGGGCGCTCAGATCATGGAGAAGATGATCGCCAGCATCGAAAAGGGCGAGCTGCTTTCCGTTGAAACCATGGACATGGACTTCGTTTGGCGAGAATCCGCCGGCGGCCCTCCTCCGGGCACCGCCTAACGCCGCCCAACACCCTCCAACACTTAGGTTACCACCTCTCCTCCGACTAGAAAACCAACCCCTCCAAAACATCTCCAAATAGCCATGAAAAGACTGCTTAACGCCCTCGCGGCAACCCTCTTCTGCGCTGCCGCCAATTCACTGCAAGCTGCCACATTAATCCAATACAACTTCGATACACAGCTATCGAGCAAATCCTACGCAGATCAAAGCGGGAATGGACGAACGGTGAATTTCAACCGGGATGTTACCAAAAGTTCCAAGTATCCATTCTCTCTCTCCCATCCCGCATTGTCCGGTTTGGACTACAGCGCCAGCACAAAGTATAATGCGGCCACCTCCGGAACCGTTACCAACGTAAGCGGCATCAACCTGAGCACTAACAACCAATTCACCATGGAGGGATGGGTTTATCTGGAAGGGTTTGCCAATATCAGTGGAGCACAAGGAGGCACCTTGTGGTCTATTTCGAGCTCCACCGGGGGAACCAGCTTATTTAAGCTGGGATATGACAGCACCGGCGCGGTCATTGCCTCGTTTAACTCGCAAAGCCAGTCCGTCGGCACCCGGAATTACACGACCTCAACGACGCTTTCATTAAACACTTGGTATCACGTTGCCTATGTTAAAACGGCCGTGGATATAAAAATCTATGTTAATGGAACGCTGGTCGATACCTTTTCAGAAAGCGGCGTTACCAGTCGGGCTCTCCCAGCGGCGCTTAGCGCGATCGCCATCGGTGGAAATATTTATGGCGAGTTCAATGATTTTCGCCTTTCGGACACGGCTTTAACAGCGGGACAACTGGGTTACAACACCCCCTTCACGGTCCCGGAGCCCGGTCTTTCATTGACACTCATCGGCGCGGGTATCCTGGGAGGTTTCAGCCTGGCCCGGCGGCGGCGCGTCCGTCTCCAGTCGTGATGTTTTAGCGAAGGACCGGCATGGCAACAGGCCGCAGCCTGTCTCCTGCCGGCATGTGCAATGTGCTCACTTTTGCCTTAAACTCTTCCTGCCAACCATGAATGCGTGCCGTTTTCATCTCTGCTCTCATCGAAAGGCCCGAGGGGCTTTCAGTCTCCTAGAGCTCCTGATTGTCATTGCCATTATCGCGGTGGTGGCGGCACTCGCTTTTCCCGCTCTTCAAAATTTCAGCGACAGAGCCAAAGTCGTTAAATGCGTCGGCAACCTTCGCCAGATGGCGACCGTCCTCGGCACCTACGCTGCGGATAACCGGGGCGAATGGCCTTATCCGGCGGATAACAGGGTCAACGTTACTCCCCTTGGGACATGGCTCTCGCGTCCAATGAAGGATAGCGAGTCCGGCCTGTGGCTGGGCTCGGGCAAGCTCTTCCCCTACCTGAACGACAAACGAGTCTACGTCTGCCCGGCAAATGCGAATAACGTTCGCACTTTGAAAAATATCGGTGACTACACCAGCACGGAGCCCCCGTATCTGAACGATTACGTCACTCGCGGCTTCAACCAAAGCTATAACCCCACCAATCCGCAGTTCCGCATTCTTGCCACCATGGACCGGAGGGCCATCATTTCGTGCACGTTCGCATACGCGGCCTCAAACCCAACTGCCTACCCTCTCTCGTGGCATAAAGGGGTCTACCCCGTTCTCTACTCCGACGGCAGCGTCCTCACATGCCGGTTCCCTTCCGGCGCCATCAAATCCAGTGTCCCGCCGGACATTAATAGCAACACCAATATGCAAATTCGCATCTGGGACTACTTCGATGGCAAAACGACCACTCTCAGCCTTTGATCCCCCTCTATGAATCTCACTCACTTGATATCTTCAGGCTCATCTCGGCTTACCTCGATCAGCGTTCTGGCTGCAGTCCTCCTCCCGCTGGCCCTTCACGCGAAGGAAATAATCTTCCAGGATGGCCTCGACCAGTACAATGGGGCTTCCGACACCACGCTCTACGGCCAACGCGAAGATCAGCAGAGTTTCAACTACGGCGGTAAAAATACGATCGACGTTGCCGGAGTCCGCCACGGCGGCATGAAAAGCCTTGGGCTGATCCAATTCAGCGACCTTGAAGCCCTGAAAGGCGTTCCCCTTCGCACCAAAATCAAGAAAGCAACCCTTCGGCTCTATAAAACGGGACAACCGACCGACAATGGACAGTACGAAAAGGTCAGACCGGCCGATCGCGTCATCCGTATCCATCCTGTGTTGAAGCCATGGAACGCTGGCACGCAACAGGGCGAAGTCGAGGAAGGTAGCGCCACCTATTCCTACCGGGAGCATCGACAGGAGAACCCGCAATTCTGGGGAGACGCCAATCAGATTGAAGACGGTCCCGTGCCTGGAGTGGACTTCGATACCAGCCGATCCGTCTCATCCCCACTTATCACGGAGCCCGATACCTGGATGGAGTGGGACATCACTCCGATCGCCCAGGGTTGGATCAACGACCCGTCGAGCAACCACGGCGTCTTCCTGACCGCACTGAGTTACTACGTTGGCGCCTACTTTGCCTCTTGCGAAGCCGAAGATCCGTCCAAGCGCCCTCAGTTGGTCATCGAATACTAGTTAGCAGATCCAAGCCGTATGCGCCGCCGTCTCCTGGTTCCCCTCGCCTCGCTGGCCTTTTCCGCCGCTTTGTTCGCCAGTCCGCTTCTTTTCGGAGCGGAATGGCCGCTGGATGGCAAGAGCATCGAAATCCGTCTACAGGAAGATGCCTCTCCCTCCGAAATCTTCGCGGCGGAAGAACTTCAGACCTATTTCCGAAAGATGAACGGGGCGGAAATCGGCATCCAAAGAGGCCCTTCAGAAGAAGGGAAAAAGACGATCATCATCGGCCGCCACCCTGAAAATAAAACGCTTTGGGAAGACTTGGATGATCCCGACCGCTTCATCATTGACGCCTCCCCGGATCAGGTCCGTATCGTCGGAGGTTTCAAGCCGCCCATAAGCGACGGAAACGGGCGGATCCATCAGCACGACTGGGGGATTTTGTACGGTGTCTACCAGTTTCTCGAAGAGCAAGGCGTGCGCTGGTTCCGACCCGAGCCGGAGGGCGAAGAAGTTCCCAAGAACAGTTATCTCCAGATCAAGGAAGGAAAGCATCTCCACCAGCCCTCCTTTTCCCTAAGGGGATGGGGAAGCGCCCTTTACGCCAGTTCCTACCTGCGGAGTGCTACTGACGAAGAAACCAATATGGCCTGCCTTTGGGCTCTCCGTAACCGCAGCAACGTTCTGAGGCAGTTCGATCCCAAGCTGGGCGGCAGCCTTCAGTTCGGCGGCGCGGGCCACGCTTACGATGCGCTGATCCCCAAGAGCCTCTTCGAGAGCCATCCCGACTACTTCCCGCGGATCGACGGGAAGCGTGTCCCGCGCGGGCAGCGCTGCCTGGGGAACCCCGCGCTGCAGGACGCCTTTGCCGAGGCGGTTATCCGCCAGGCTCAAAGCCACCCCGAATGGACCATGACCTCCATCGACCCGAATGACGGGGCTGGCTGGTGCGAATGCGAAAAGTGCACCGCGCTCGATGATCCCGCCGCCAAAAGCGGCAGAGGCGACGGCCTTTCCATGGCGTCCCGAGTCTACGCTTTCAACAATATCATTGCCGCCAAAGTCGCGGAGGCCTGTCCCGGCCTGCGGCTCTACTGCCTCGCCTACTCCCAATACACCGAAGCCCCTTCCCGCGTCCCAAAGCTGGCCGACAACCTCGTGGTCGGCCTGGCTCCCTTCGCCGGAGCCTTCAGTGACTATTCCCGCCCGTTGCGCGATCCGAAAAGCATCCCCAACAGCCGCTTCCTGAAGAACATCGATGATTATTCCCGCCTCGGCGTCAAAATGTACGCGAGAGAATACCTCTCGTACTACGCCTGGCCCGGCCCGCTTCCGCTGCTTTGGACCATGCAGGACCGCCTCTCCGTTTACCATGACTACGGGTTCATTGGTGCGTATAACGAAACGCATCCGACCTGGGGCCCTCAGGGAATGAGCCAGTACATGTATCTTCGTCTGCTTTGGAATCCGCACATGGATCTCCAGGCGGCAATCCGCGACTACTGCGAGAAGTACTACGGACCGGCGGCCGCTCCCATGCTTCGCTATCATGAAAAACTCGAGGCCCGAGGCAAGGGCGGCCCATACTTTGGCAGCGGCGGCAGCCATGCCCAGAATCTCTTTACTCCTGAATTTCTGGCAGAACTCAAAGCCGACGTTGAGGAGGCTCGCAAGCTGGCGCATAACTCTCCCCCCTATCAATGGCGTACGGAAACCGTCCTCGCCGGATACGAGTTTTCCCGCCTCTACCGCAAAACCGCTGAGGCGATTCAAAACGGGAAGATCGATCAAGGTAAAAAGGCGCTCTCGGAGCTGGAAACCTTCTATTGCGAACGCTATCCAAAGGGAGACGTTTTCAATAAAAAGGAAGGTCGTAGCGTCAAAAAAGCCGACGGCAGCTACCTCCTCCCCGCCTTTCTGGTTTCGTTAAAGAACGACCTCGTAAAAGCCGACACCATGGAGAGCCGATTCGAGGACTCCCGGATCCTTCAACATTTCCACGCCGGATGGAAATTCCAGGTCGACCCCAACAACGACGGAGTCACCCGCTCATGGTTTTCAACCAGCATCGATGATGCTGAATGGCCTCGCCTCAAGAGCGGTTCTCCATGGCAGCACCAAGGCTTCTCCAGCTATACCGGCACGGCTTGGTACCGGCGCACCTTTCCCACTCCCAAAGTCAACCGCAACAAGCGCGTCATTCTGATCTTCGATGCCGTCGATGGCAATTGCACCGTTTGGATCAACGGCAAGGAAATCGGACGGCATGACCTGATTGACCCGGTCGACGGACACAATCGATGGGATGATTCATTCTTCTTCGACATTACAGATTGCCTCGATCCCAAGAAAGACAACGTCCTTGCCGTTCGTGTCCGAAAGGAGGATGGCAACGGCGGTATCCACCGCAATGTCAAACTAATCAGCTGCTCTTCATCCAACCCGGGCGACAAATCATCGAAGCCAGCTCTCGCACGCTAAATCGTCCCTTGGAGGTCTTCTTCGGGGGCCCTCCTTTTTCCGCCACGCTCAGGGCGTCACGCGTTCATGAGCGGCAGCAGAGACCTACCCGCTTTTAATCTTTCATTCATCACGCCATGCCAACGTTCAGCCCAAACTTGCCCAACAAGCAGCCCCTTCAAAATGCCAAAAAAATCGGCGTCGTCGGCCTGGGCAACCGTGGTTCTGCCCTCGCCCAACGCCTCGCGGTTTCGCGGCGGGCCGAAATTATAGCCGGCTTTGACGCCCGCCCGGAGATCGCCGCCGAATTTTGCAAGCGTCGGGAGGTTGTCGTACCGGTGCGACCCAAATTTGAAGACCTGCTCGGTCCCGAGATTGACGCGCTTGTCATTGCGACGCCTGACGACCTCCATGCCTGCTATGCCAATGCCGCCATGCGGGCGGGAAAAGCGGTTTTGTGCGAAAAGCCGATGGCCATCCAGCTTGCCCATTGCGACTCCATGCTTCTCTGCCAACGGGAAACAAATAGCCCCCTCAAGATCGGCTTTAATCTTCGCTACCACCCGATGTATCAGCGCATGAGGGAGATCGCTGAAAGCGGCGAGTTGGGCCCCATTCGCGCCGTTTGGGTACGGCATTTCGTCGGCATGGGCGGGAACTATTACTTCCAGGACTGGCATGCCCTGCGCTCGCGCGCCAACACGCTCCTGCTGCAAAAGGCGACCCACGATATTGATATCGTTCATTACGTCACGGGCTCCTACAGCAGGCGGGTTATGGCCATTGGCAATCGCAGCTACTTCGGCGGCAGCCAGCCCGACGATTTAAAATGCGAGGAGTGCCCCGAACAATTCACCTGCCCTGAATCGGCCTACCCGGCGGAACTCGTCCGCAATCAGTGCGCCTTCCGGAGCGAGATCGATGTAGAGGACAACGAGCTCCTGCTCATGGAACTCGAAAACGGCGCGCTTGTCAGCTACGCCCAGTGCCAGTTCACGCCGGATTACCACCGCAGCTATACCTTCATCGGCACCCGGGGCCGCATGGAATGCTTCGAGCCACAAAAGCGCCGCAGCGGCTGGCAAAACGACCACCGCATCGAAATCCTGTTCCGTGACGCCAAAAGCCGCCGTACGGAACGCTTCCAGCTCGACTCCGGAGGTCACGGCGGTGCGGACACCCGAATGCTCCATGCCTGGCTGGATGATCTCTCGGCGGAACGCTACGACGAGTCGAACCCCATCGCCGGGCGGCAAAGTGTGGCCGTCGGATGCCTCGGTGCGGAAAGCCTCCGTGGGGCAAACGACTGGAAAGAAATCCCACCGATTCCCTACCCCTCGGGGAATTAGACCGTATTAACGGATCCGGAGACGTGAAACCGTCGTCCTAGGGGGCACCCGAATGCGGGCGAATCGGAGATTCGAAGACAAGGGCGTTACCAATCTGAAGATTGGTAACGAGGGGAGATTAGCGAGAAGGCGTTTTAGCGCGTTTCCCGATTCTCCCCGCGCGGAAACGCGCCTTTCCGGTCTCCGGTTCCGCTCTCCGGTTTTACCGGAATCCGTAGGCCAGCGCCCAGCGGGTGCGTTCTTCGGAGGACTTCTGGATCTCCACGATCAGGTAATAAGAGCCGGTTTTCTTCGGGACGATGCGGGCGGCGGCCATGTGCGGCTTGTTCTGCCAGCTTTCCGCTTCGGCGAGGTTGCCTTCGGAATCGTAGATATGGACGGTGATCTTGGCGTTCTCCACGTCGGTCCCCATCCAGAACCAGTATTCGTTCCCCTTGAAGAGCTGATGGACGATGGCCTTCTGCTGTTTGATCGGGAGGTCTCCCCCCCAATAATCCTCACGGACGGTAAACCCCTCCTTCACATAGGGGGTCGCCGCTTCCAAGGCGAAGGAGAGCGCGTCGTCGATGGTGGCATGGGCCGGAGGACGCAGCAGACAGAGCAGGGCGATGGCGAAGCAGACAATCGTTTTCACGGGAATCAAGACTCCTGGGAGGATATGGCCTTTACCAATTCACGGGTGATGGAATGGATCTCGTCCACGCCTTTCTCCGAAATCGAGTTCGGCTTTTCAATCAACGGGCGGATTTCTGGAAGGCGGGTGCGGACTTTCTTCACGACGGGATTACGCTTCATACGGGGGTCCATCCCGTCGAGCTGCCGTTGGAAATGGTCGAGCAGGGCCGGTTGATGGAGCAGTTCCGCTCCGTCCTTTGTGTAATTCTTGGAGACCACCTGGGTCAGCGCTTCCGTGCCACGCAGCCACCCGCCCAAGCTCACAAGCTGGGCAAGCTGCTCGTCCTTAAGCTCGATCATGGCCTGTTTCACATCCTGCGAAGCCCCGTCAAACTCCACCCGGATTCGCGCCCAATCCTTCTTGTCAGCGGCCTCAATGATGCTGCTGGTTCGGGCAATCACCGATTTCCGGACGCCAATCGCACCGGCAAGATTCAATACGTGCCGGCCAATCTTTTTGATCTCCTCGGGCTCCTGAGCCTCCACGGCGATAAACCCCTCTGCGATCACGGTTCCGAGCAGGAGAGCCACCTGGGGCCGTTCCCCGAGCTTGGCGCCGTTCACCTTGCGGAGCACGTCGTGCCAGTTGGGAGAGCCAAGTTTGTCGAGCACCCCGAAGACCTCGGTCGGAACGGGGACGACGACGTCGTCAACAATCGTGGCGGGAAGAGCGCTCACATCGATGCGGCGCGGCGGCTCGTCCTGTGCATGACCCGGAAGGGCGAACCCCACGGCCAGCGCGCACAGAAGCGCGGTTAAGGAAAATGAATTCATTGGGTCTACAGTTTCGCCCGCAAACGCCGGCTGTCCAGTGAAAGGACTCAACCAAAGCCGCTCTTGGGGAATCAAGCCTAGAATGAGCAATTGCCGCCAAAGAAGCGAGGAAAGAAAATGGACATGGTTTTCCTGTTGGCAGACGGAAAGCTCCGTATCAAAGTGCCCCGCATGGATTTCGTTGGGAAAGCCAAACGTGTTTTTGAAATTGAAATGGCGGAAATGGCCCGGGTCGCCTCCCGGCTGGACGGCTCTTTTGTGGATGCCCTGGAGACGATCCGCCATTGCGTCGAGGCCAAGGGAAAGGTCGTCGTCATGGGGGTCGGCAAATCGGGGCATATCGGCGACAAGATCGCCGCCACGCTCACCAGCACGGGCACTCCCGCCGTGGTTCTCAATTCGCTCAATGCTCTGCATGGCGATCTCGGCGTGGTGGCCGACGGCGATGTGGTGCTCGCGCTGAGTTATTCCGGAGAAACGGAAGAACTCCTCAACATCCTGCCCGCCCTCGCCCGCTTTGAGGTGAAAATCGTCGCCATGACGGGCAACCCGAAGTCGTTTCTCGCCCGGCAGGCCCATTTCCATCTCGATGTCTCCATTCAGGACGAAGCCTGCCCGCTCGGCCTCGCGCCGACCTCCAGCACGACTGCCATGCTTGTCCTCGGGGATGCCCTGGCGATGGTCCTGCTCGAAGCGCGCGGCTTCAAAAAAGAAGATTTTGCCCGTTACCACCCGGGCGGACGTCTCGGGCGCACGCTGCTGCTGAAAGTCCCCCAGATCATGCGCAGCGGCGACGCAATTGCCACCCTCCCCGCCTCCGCCACCGTGCGCCAGGTCCTGGGCCGGATGGCCAAGTGCCGCACCGGCTCCGCCATCCTCGTTCACCCGGACGGCACCCTTGCCGGGATTTTCACCCACGGCGATTTCGGGCGGCATTTCGAACGGGTTCCCGACCTTCTGGAGCGCTCCGTCTGCGAATTCATGACCCCCCGGCCCATCACCATCCCCGACGACAAGCTCGCCGTGGAGGTGCTCCGGGTCCTCGAAGCGCACCGGATCGATGACATTGTCATCGTCGCGGCGGGAGATCCACAGGGGCGGTTGATCCCGGTTGGGCTCGTCGATACGCAGGATCTCGCCAAGTTCAGACTTGTGTAGGTTTTAAGGCGCTGCTTGATTTAACCCCTCCGCTGATACTAATTTTCAACCAATTTCTTAAAAACAATGGCAGCAGCAAACGATCTCCGCAAAGGCCAGGCAATCCGTTACAACGGAAACGTCGCCATCGTCCTCGAAGTCATGCACCGCACCCCGGGCAACCTCCGTGCGTTCGTGCAGGCTATCATCCGCTACATCAATACCGGCAAATCGGCCGACGTCCGCTTCGGCTCCACCGACAAGGTGGAACTGGTTGAAGTGCACCGGCAGAAGCTGGAGTTCAGCTACAAGGATCAGACGGGCTACCATTTCATGGACCCGGAGTCCTACGAGACGATCTCGCTCAACGAGAACCTGCTCGAAGACGCCAAGGATTTCCTGGTCGAAAACCTCGCCGTGGAAGTTCTCTATGCCGAAGGCAAGGCGGTGCAGGTGGAAATGCCCTCCACCGTCACGCTCAAGGTCGCCGAATCCGCCGAAGGCGTCCGTGGCGACTCCGCCAACAACGTCCAGAAACCGGCCACGCTGGAGACCGGCAAGGTCATCAACGTCCCGCTTTTCATCAAGGAAGGCGAACTCATCAAGATCGACACCCGCACGGGTGCTTACCTGGGCCGGGCTTAATCCCGGAACCGGCTTCTCCCGATTGGCATTATGAAGACGCCCTCCCGGCGCCCCAAAAACGCGGATCGGAGGAAGCTGCGCGTCAGCCGGCAGGCTTCGCTGTTCGACGCCGCCGATTACGGGGAATACGAGGAGGAAGAGGAATTCGAAGAACGGGGGGAATCATTGAGGGTTCCCACCCGTTGGGTCAACGCGGTCATCGGGCTTTTCCTGCTGCCGCTGGCGGGGATCTGGACTCAGACGTTCTTTACCCTTTTCTCCCGGGAAACGATCCACCACGGGTTCTGGGCCACCGAGGAATTCTGGTTCTTTTCCCTCGGTGCGGCGCTCTGGCTGATCGCCTTTTTCGGTCTGCCGCGCCCGTTGGTCATCTACGTCTTCGGCCATGAACTGACCCATGCGATCTGGGTCTGGCTGATGGGCGGGCGAGTCAGCGCGTTCAAGGTGGGGGCTGAGGGTGGTTACATCCTCACCAACAAACAGAACATCTGGATCTCGCTGGCGCCGTATTTCTATCCGATCTATAGCGTCGCGGTCGTCATCCTCTACTTCGTGGCCTCGTTCTTCTGGGATGTGGCCCCGCACACCCGCTGGCTTTTTCTGGCGCTGGGTATCACCTGGTGCTTTCACATCACCTTTACCCTCTGGATGATCCCCAAGGGACAAAGCGACCTCACCTACCACGGCACCTTCTTTTCGCTCATCATCATCTACCTGATGAACCTCGCCCTGCTGACGGCGCTCCTGCTGCTGACGGCTCCGCAGGCGCACGTTGTCGAGTTCGTGCGCGAGTTCCTGCAGAACAGCGCGGCCTTTGCGAGTTGGGCCGCCGAGCTTTTTAGGCAATGGTGTGCGCAATGACCGGGTCCGCTCCCTCTCAAAATCATTCCTTCGCCACTTGGGCATGGCGTCTCCTGCCGCTGTTCGGCTTGATTGCCGCCGCCGTGGTTTGGAACGTCTGGAGCACCGCCGAGGAGGATGAAATGGCGATCCGCTCCGCCCTGCAAACCCACGCCGCAGAGTGGGATTACGTCAAAAGGATCACCGGAAAATCGCTTTCCAAATGAGCACGCCAAAAGCCATCATCGGGCTCTGCCTGATCTTCTTTCTCGGCATCGTCACCGGCATCGCCCTGAGCGTCCGGATTACCGACGCCAGAATCCGCCAACTGACGACAGGGGGGCCCGAAGTCCTCGCGGATATGGTGGTGCGCCGACTCGGTCGTCAACTGGAGCTTACCCCCGTTCAACGGGAGCAGCTTTATGCCATCACCAAGAAAACCTCCGAGGAAATTCTCAGGGAATCCATCGGCTCACGGCCCATTTCACCCGAGGGGCTCATCGAGGATGAGTCCATCGCGAAAATCCGAGCCATTCTCACCCCGGAACAAGCCCCGAAATTCGACGCGATCCTCGCCAAGAACAAGCGAGGAGCCACAATCGGGGAACCCATCTTCAAAATCCCGAAGCCCGAGGGCGCAAAATAGCGAGCCCTACTTCGCGGCCTGCACCTTCTTCGCGGCGGCTTCCTTGGCGAGAGCCTCCTCGTAGAGCTTGATGTATTTCGCCGGGTCTTTCTGAAACTTCCGGACGCATTTTTTGCAGCAGACCGTGATCGTCTTTCCTTCGTAGGACACCTTCTGCGGCGGATTGGTCCGCTCGGCAAATTTGTCTCCATTGACCACGCAGGTCTCCGGGATCAATTCTCCCGCGAAAACCGAAGCGGAAGTCATCGCGAATACACCGGCAAGGACGGCTTTTAAGAATGAATTTGGCATAAAGTAAGAAATTCAACCGCGTTGACGGCCTTATGTTGCACATTCTGTGGCAAAAGAAAAGGGCGGCCATCGCCAAGAACCCCTGATGGCTGAAGATTTTTCGCTCGAAGACGCCCGGTCATCCTGCTCACCTAGGGTTCGCGTCCGACCCGATGAAATCGCTTATTCTCCTCCGCCTCGCCGTTGCCATCACCTGGTTTTACCAGGGCCTCTACCTGAAGCTGCTGATCCGGGATTCGCAGGACCTCAAAATCGTCGCAGCAACCGCCGGCTCCGCTCACGCGGCGACGCTGCTGACGCTCCTGGGCGTGGGAGAGACGCTACTCGGCCTTTGCGTGCTGATCGGCCTCTGGACCCGCCCGCTTGCCATTGTGCAGATCATCGCGGTGATTGCCTTGTATGCCGCCGCCATCTGGCAGGGAGCCATCGGACATCCCGACGCCGTTATCATCGCCAACCTTCCCTTCCTCGCCTGCCTCGGCATGCTGGCGGCCCATGGCCCCGGGCGGTGGAATGTCTGACCGCTTTTCTGATCCATGCCCATGAAACCCGGCTTTCTCGATAAACTGATCGAACGCATCGGACGCGTGGGTCCGGAAGACGTGCAGACCTATCTGGCACGTCTTGCCCGGGAAAAGGGGTTTCTCGAAACAATCTTCAACGCGATTCAGGAAGGGGTCATCGTCACCGAGCCGGGAGGGACGATCACGTATGTGAACCAGGCCGCGTGCCGCCTCTTCGGCTTCGCCCGGGAAGACTGCATTGGACGGCTTATCTCCGACCGGCTGCGCGGGTTGAACTGGGACGAAGTGGCCGGAGGCGCGGAGAAGGTCATCAGCCGCGACATGGAGGTTTTCTATCCCGACAACCGCATTCTCAATTTCTATGTCGTGCCGTTGCAGGGAGAGACGGAGACCGACGCCCACGAGACGGCCACTTTCGTGATCGGCTATGCCGTGATCCTGCGCGACATCACTGAGAACCGGCGTTCCGCCGAGCAGACGCTGGAGTCGGAGCGTCTCTCCGCGCTCACCCTCCTTGCCGCCGGGGTGGCGCATGAAATCGGCAACCCGCTCAACTCGCTTCACATCCACATGCAGTTGCTCGAACGGCGGCTGCGCAAACTGCCCGAGGAGGCCCGCCTGCCGTTGCAGGAGTCGATCGAGGTGGCCAAGGAAGAGATCACGCGGCTCGACTCGATCATCAATCAGTTTCTACGCGCGATCCGCCCCACCCCGCTGGAAACCCGTCCGGAGGACATCAACCGGATCGTGCAGGAATCGGTCAGTTTTCTCGAAGCGGAAATCGCCGACCGCAACACCATTGTAGAGCAGGAGCTCCGTTCGGATCTCCCGCTGCTGGAGGTGGATCGCAACCAGCTCAAGCAAGCGGTTTATAACGTCATCAAGAACGCCTTCCAGGCAATGAAAACCGGCGGCATCCTCCGCATCCGCACCGACCGGGATGACACGCATGTGTCCATCAGCTTCGCCGATACCGGCGGCGGCGTCTCGCCCGATAACATGGGCAATCTCTTCCAGCCGTATTTCACCACCAAGGCGCAGGGCTCCGGACTGGGGCTCCTGATTGTGCGCCGGATCGTCCGCGCCCATGGCGGGGAAATTGATCTCGTCAGCACGGAGGGCGTCGGCCTGACGCTTACTATCCGCCTCCCCTTCCGTGATAACCGGGTGCGGCTGTTGGGGCCAGGGGGAGCGGAAGCCACGGCGGACTAAGTTTTTGACGGGAAGTTAGGAAGAATGGTGCGGCAGCACCGGTAGCCCGCTGGCGCCGTCGAGCGCGGGTTCGGCTCCCGCGGCTTCATGAGGGCCTCATCCCATGCCAAGAGTCCGTCCTGCGGGGATGGGCGTCAAATGCGATTCTTCATCGATCCCGCGCTCTCGGCGAGAGCGGGCTACCTCGCATGTTTCCGTCACGCCCAAGCTCGGGCTCTTGGCTTTATCCGCGAGCATTTCCAAAAGTCTCCGCGATGCGAAGACGTGGTGAACCGCGAACCAGAGATCGCAGCGGCCGATGATGCTGGGATCATAGTGAAGATGCTTCCGGTTCGTGGGGACGCCCGAGATGGTTTCCTGCAACGCCGGGTTCACGCCACGGATGATCGCGCCACGCCAGCCCGGTGCGGCGTCGAGCGGCAGCTGGTGCATCCATGTTTGCATCCATAGCTTGAGGGCGACGTCGCGATAGACGGGCGCTCCGGTTTGTTTTGCCAGCCAGAAGAGCCCGGCGCTGGCATCCTGAATGGCGGACTCCGCCTCCATCCGGTCCGCAGCCTCCCCGACATGACCGGTGCAATAGGGAACCGCCTGACGATAATAGTAAACGCCCGCAAGATGATCGGAGAGGCGCCGCCCGCATTCAACAAGACGCTCATCGCCGGTCACCTCGTAGGCCTCCTCAAACGCGTTCAGGAGATAGGAGACAAAGTGGAGCTTCACCGATGTGTCGATCGACTGCGCGGTGCGCGGTTCGTACATCTGGAAGAACGATCCGTCGGCATTCTGCATCCGCAATAATACCGCAACTGCCCGCTCATACGCGGTAAGGTAAGCGGCCTCGCCGGTGATGCGCCAAAGTGTGGCAAACGTGGCCACTGCATAGACATAGCGGCTTCCGATGCGAATCTCCGTCATCCACCCTTCCTCGGGGCCCCACGCGGCGGAGACCAGGCCGCTATCCAGTTGGCGGCCCAGCAAGGTTTTGCCGATGACATCGCAAATCTCGCGGTAGCGCGCCTCTCCCGTAAGCTGATGAAGGCGGTCGAAATGGTAAGGCAGGCGCATCGCATAGAGGCCGCCGTAAGTTCCTCCATCGGTCCAATACCATGGAAGCCCCTGCACCGTTGCATCGGGACCGCGATAAAGCCCTTTCATCGGATCGTTGAGAAGGCCGTCCGCATAGTCGGTTGCCCGGGCGACAAGGGAGCCATCCTCCAGCAGCTCGGAGAGGTCGAGCCAAGCGGAAATCAACTCTGCCGTGTTGCTGTTGGGATAGAGCCACGTCGCGCGCCCGTCATCATGATACATGACATTGCGGCAACACTTGTCCGCGCGACCGGAGGCGTCAACCGCGGCTCGCAACCACTCGGCCACGCCCCGGAGCGACTCGCGCACCTTTCCTTCATGAAGATCCGCGAGAATCTTCGCCGACGTATCGAAATGACCAAAACGATGCAACTGACGATTCATTAACTTAGAATGGATTGAGCGTTCACCAGTTCCCCACGGACCGCAGCCGCGGGCACCGCTGCCACATCGCCGCCATTGCGCGCGGCCAGCGCGGCAGTAATTCCGGCGGCCTGGCCGAGGGCCATGACAGAAGGAGAGACGCGGAAGGAACTCATGGCCGTCTGAGTGGCCGAAATACTGCGGCCCGCGACGATCAGGTTTTTCGGGCCATCAGCAGGAATCAGGCAACGCAGCGGGATGTCGTAATGCGCCTCCTTGGGAAGCGCGATCATGGTGGTTTTGTCGGAGCCCGGCTCGTGAATGTCCACGGAGTAGCAACACTGGGCGATGGCGTCATCAAACTGGCGGCATGCCAACACGTCCTCGCCGGTCAAGACATAGCGGCCGAGGATCTGGCGCGACTCGCGCACTCCGATCTGGCGTCCAACCTCCGTCACTCGCGCGTTGCTGAAGCCGGGAATGTATTTCTGGAAAAAACGTTCCCCCTCGCGCACCTGCTCCATGCCGAGCCGCTCGGCTTCCGCGAGTTGCGCCGGGTCTGCGGGATCATCCACGACCACGCGTCCGAAGTTGACTGAGATGGTCTCCTTCATCAGCGGCACCGAGTACGCCACCGCAATCCGGTCGCGAGGGATGGTCAATTCACCAGCCTCCCGGGCTTCCTTCACCCACTGGCGCAACCGGGACTGGGGCCCGAGGTATAGATACTCCTCGCCGTTCATGTCCGTCAGAATAATCTCGGGAATTTCCCTGCGGATTTGTTCCCAGTCAGCAGGGCCCAGCAAGTAGCAATAGTTGAGCGGCATCGGCAACCGCCGCCCTTCCTCTCGCGGCACCATTCCTACGCCCGCCTGTGCTGCAACCGCAGCATCACCGCTGGCATCGACAACTACCCGCGCTTGCAAGTCCCTCCCTGCCCCGGGAAGCTTAATGAGCGTGCCATCATCTCCAAAGGAGACCTTGCCAAGGGGACTCCCCAGAAAAAGATCCACCCCCGCCTCCCGACAAAGCCGCTCGGCAATCTCGCAGAACACATGGTGATTATAAGGCTCAAGGCCGAGCGTGACGAACAAGGCATCCCGGGCGATGAGTTCATTGCGAATCTCCGAGAAGATCCCCCCGATGATAAATCGCTGGCCATCATGATACGCGTTGCAGAAATTGTTAACTAACGCCGCCGTTCCCATGCCGCCCAGGATCGGGTGCCGCTCCACCAGCGCGGTGCGCAAGCCAAGCCGACCGGCTGCAATGGCAGCACAGATTCCGGCGGGGCCGCCGCCAATCACTGCAATATCATATAAAGGGTTCATTTACTTTTTCTTGAAGAGCGCCCGCACCTCGGTGGATTTCATCTCCACTGGTGTAAAGCTCTGAATGTGCCCGTCGAGGAAGAGATAGTTACCCCTTCCGGTGTGCCGCTCGGGATAAGGCACGCTCTTCTCTTTGTCATAGTCATAGAGGTAGCGATGCTCATGCGGATTCTCCGAATTCCCCTCATCCCGCGAGTCGCCGATGATGATGGTCCTGGCGGGTTCGGTAACCTCGGAAATCCTCGCCCCAAAGCCGGTGGTGGCGGCGCGCGTCATGTCATGGCCAAAATTGGAAAGATTCCACCCGTAACCCACCGCTTGACGCTGAAGGGGTTCGCTCCGTTTGGCAGGGCAAAGCTGCCACGCAAACGGAAATTCAGTCCCCACTTCGGTTGCAGCGGGAAACTGTTCGTTGCGCTCTGGCGCGTATTGGGGATACCCCATGTAAGGGTTAAGAGCGTCGAACCAAAAAGTTCCCTTCCGATAACTGACTTTATACCCGCTATTGGGTAGAGCCGCACACGGAGGCAGGTCGCCATTGTGATCGGAAATATAGGCAAAAAGCCCCGCCCCAATAGACTTCAGATTGGCGGCGCATTTCGCATTCTGACTCGCCTGAATACTTCCCTTGAACGATGGAAACGCCAGCATTACAAGCACCCCCAGAATCGAGATCACCACCAGAATTTCCACCAAGGTAAAAGCACGCGTCCGTCTCCAATGTTTGCACGATCCTTGGGATAGCCAATTAAAAGGGGTGCTGGGGGGCATAAAAGACTAGTCTATGGGTTGGGTTTTATCTTTGGCTTCCTGCCATGGTCTTCGATCTTTTGATATGGGTCGAAGCGGTGAATTCCGTTGTCGTCGAGCTTCCATTCAAATTCATGGCCTCCACCGCTCCGGAAAAAATTACTTCCGGCAAGCTGTTGCAGTTCTTCGCGAGTGCCGCACGAAGAGGAGACTACGATCTTGCAGGGGAGCTGAGTGAGAGAATCCTCGCGAGCTTTCTCGGGATTCCTGATCTGATCGAGCAAGCCTTCGGCAGTCTTCCTCACCAGTTCCTCAAGGGGAGGCCTGACGGTCGTCAAAGGCACCATGCCGAACTGCCCCGCCACCGTGTCGTCGTGCCCGGAGATCCGCACATCCTGGGAAACCTCCACGTTCCGGTCCGCGCAAGCTGCGATCGCACCGAGCGCGCCATCGTCATTGGCGCAAATGAGCGAATCGGGCAGCGCGGCGGCATCGATCATTCGCAGGGTCTGATGGAAGCCGTTCCCGAAGGCATGATGCACCTCCGGCGCTTTCTCGGGATAATGGATCACCCCCACGATTCCTTTGGGAAGCCGCTTGGGAAGGCTTCCGCATCCGGGAATCTCCAGCAACTCCCGGGCCTTGTCGTCGGCCACGACCGCCCCCCCTGCTTCCAGGATGGCCCTGGCAAATCCCCTCACGCGATCGAGCACCGTCCAGGCGGGGCGGCGGATATTCCCGACATCACGATACATCGTGAGAAGGCCCAGATGCTGCGATCCCAGGGCGAGGTGCAGCCGGGTCATGTGATAGTACGCCCCCTCCAGATCGGCCCGCAAGTTCGGCCCGCATGTCACGGAGCTTTGCAGGGAGTAGTATGGCATACAATCGGGGAGCATTGCCCGAATCGCCTCGACTTCTTCAATCAAGGTCACGTTGCAGAAGACAACCCCTTCGACCCCCTGATCGAGCAGATAGCGCCGCACCAGTTCCGCGTCGCTTCCAAACCACTCGGGATCCACCACCACGAGGCGATAACCGGCGCGGGTCAGTTCGTTGGCCAGCATCGCCACCATCTTGTGATTGCTGGCGTAAATGCCCAGGCGCACGATGACCCCGATGATCCTGGTATGGCCGCCCTGCATGATCTGCGCAAAGCGTTGCGGATGATACCCTACCTCGGCGGCGTACTTCCGAATACGCTCCACCGTCTCCGCCATCAACTTCCGTTCATGCTGCGCGCTGAGTGCCATCGCGACCGTCGACTGGGAAACTCCCAGGGCGTCGGCGATGTCCTTCTGCGTGGGGCTAAAGCGGATCTTGCGGCTATTGGAGGGTTTCCTTCTCATGCGCTCAACGGTGAAGACGTTTCCGCAGCGCGACAAGACTAATACCCGCCGCAGTCAGCAAAAGCAGGCCCGTGCCCGGCTCCGGGATTGCAATCCCCTCCGCA
Organism: Chthoniobacteraceae bacterium; assembly: GCA_037190965.1. Lineage (GTDB taxonomy): Bacteria > Verrucomicrobiota > Verrucomicrobiia > Chthoniobacterales > Chthoniobacteraceae > DATMFV01. The sequence continues at coordinate 93,001 of JBBCKI010000034.1, read as the reverse complement.
TAAAAAATGAAGCCGTTCGTTCCTGACGCCGAGATGGTACCATCAACATCGATCCATCGGCGCCCGCCTGCGGTAATTGGAGTGCCAGTCCCTGCCGTCTTGAAGGAAATACTCTGTACCGTCGTCGTATCTGAGGTTCTCTCATTCCAGGAGAACATCACATTGTAGAAATACCCCTTCTCCAGCACGATGGCACTATCCAGGGTGAATTTAATGTAGCCATCGGCTGTCAGCCCTGAAGCCATTATCCCGTCCTCGCTGGCGATGAGATTCGATACACCGGGAACCGTGGTCACCGCGGCAGCCTTGTAAATACTGATGTTGAAGGAAAGGCCCTGTACCGCTGGGCTGAAATTCTGGATGTTGAATGTCACCGCCTGAAGCGAGTAGTCAGTCGTCTCCCCCACCAGGGAGAACCCCTGCCCGATGCCCTTGCGGCTATCGGTCGCGCCGGGAGCCCTCCAGTAGGAGGTGACGTTGGCGGGGGTCGTCGCCGTCAAGGGATTCGACTTGATCACGTTCGACGCCGGTGCTGATGCGCTGATCGTAACGACAGCGGAGTAGGCTTGAAGAGAGCAGGCCAGCAAGCCGGCCAACAGGATGATGGGGGTTTTGGAGTTCATGGGATGGTGGGATCTGCAATTAAAATCGGTCTACGGGGTTTGGATGAAGAAGGTCATCGACTTGGCATCAGCCACAAATTTGTCTTCGAGATAGGCCCACATGCGCCCGGATTGGGCAGGCGCTTCCGTTCGCTCGAAACCCAGCACGTTGGCTCGTTGATCCGTCGAAGTCGGCTCCTCGAAAGCGAACAGCACCAGATACGCGCCGCCCTGATCCAGCTTTACGGCTTCATCCAGGGTGAAGGTGATATACCCCTCGGGGTCGATCGATTCGGGCAACGTACCATCCTGGGTGGAAACAAGGCCATTCACAGGATCGGGAACCTTGTTGACGGCCGCGAGACGATAGACTTTCAGGCTGAACCTTTTCCCCAGCACCGCGGAGTCAAACTCCTTCAACTTGAAGGTGACAGCCGTCATCTCACAAGACTGGCCGGCAGCCACCGGAAAGGCCTGGCCGATATGACGGGACTCGCCGGTTCCCCGGTAAAAGCAAGTGGTTCTTCCCACCTCTCCTTCCGCCTCATAGCTAAAGGCTATTCTTTCCGTTGGCTTCGCCTGATGGACGCTCACCTTAACTCCAGCTTGCAATGAAGCGAGAGCGGCGGCGGCCATGCCAAATATCAATGCGGTAATCTTGGCGGTCTTCATGGGATGCAGGGAAATCGACGATTCAAAAACTACTCAAAAACGACACGGGCTTCGGGAGAGATTGAGACCGGGAATGAAGGCCCTCCTTGAATTTTCAGGAATTGGTCCTCGTAGCTCCCCGTCGAAGGCTTGCCGATACGAACATGGAACTCCGTTGCGTTGTCCGACTTTGAAAACATATGCACCAGCGGCTCATCACCGCTGACATCCTTGCCGCTGGCAACCTTCTTGCCGGAAGCATAGATCTCCGCGTTGATCTTCTCGTTGGCCCCCTGCCCTCCCGCGACGATTTCGGAGGCCACCACTCCGGGGACAGCGCCATAGAGCAAGCCCTTGAAGTTGACCATCTCCAAGGCGGCCGCGTCGCGACTAGGCTCCAGGAAGAAGGTCCGGTCAGACTGACACTTGATCAGGTTCGGCGTCGGCTCGATGACCAGAGTATAGTTCCCCGCTACCGAGTTTTTGAATTCGACGGTGGAGCTGTCGGCCTCCAATCGACCCCGCGTCGCAACCCCGCCCGAAGGATCCATGATCGCATAGCGTGGCCATCCTGAAAATCCAAACCGGCGCATCGTCAGCGTCACCGTCGTCGTGCTCTCCGCTTCCAGGGGGAATACAAACGCGGCCGCGTTCCGTATCCACGGGCTGTTCGTCGACTTCGTTCCTGACACAAGACGCGGAATCACGGAGATTGACTTGACGGCAGCCACGGCCTCCGAGGCGTGCCCGGTCAATTCCTCAAGCGTCACGGGGCGGGTCGCAGCATCGGCCTGCATTTTGACCAGAGAGGCCGGATTGGGGTGCGAAAGCGCCGGATACATGATGTGCATCGCGTTTTTGCTACGCAGAGCGATCGCCTTGGTCGGGAGCATCTGGAAAGGCGAGGACCGGAACAACCAATCGTAGAGGGCCAACAATGCCTCGGGCTTCTTGTCCTGTGTCGCTTTCTCCAGATTCCCCAACAGCTCGACGTAGCGAACGTAGGCCAGCAGTTCCGTAATGCGCCGCGTGACGGCTTCGTCTTCCTTCGCGGCTTCCAGAGCCTCCAACAAAGGCGCATAGAACTTCGCGGGCTCGGTGAAGCGAGCCAACACTGAATCCTCGCCATTGAGCAGACTGTAGAAGCGCCCCATGGGAGCGGCCGCAGGGCCGAAGGACTTTTCCAGAAAGTCATTCACCATCGCGGTGACATCCTCCGCAGGGTTCCAGAGCAGACGGGAGGTCGCGTAGAAGCCCAACCCGTAAGCTCCCCAGGCGCTTTGAAATTCAGAGGTATAGAAACGCGCGCCGATCCGGTGATAGCGCTCGAACGATTGCTTGAGGTAATCGAGATTTCCCCCAAGAGCGCGCCCCGGCATGGCCAGGTCCCAGTTCCAATAGGATGAATAGTCACGGATGCCGATGTGCTTGACCCCCTTGTTTTTCCAGGCATTGATCAACTCGAATAGATCCTGCCCCGGTTTCAGAAAACGGGTGGCAAAGCTGACGATAATGTTGGGCTCGACAGGAATCTCGGGCGCGAACTGGTGATCGTAGTAAGCATACATCCCCACGTATTTACCGAGAGGAGCCGCCGCCTCGCGGGCCACTGCATTCGCCATCGTGACGGCTTGATTGGATGGGCTTCCGATCTTCTTGAAGGCCTCGCCGCTATTGTCCCATCCCCCGAAGTCGCTCGGGTCCATGCTGATGGAATCCTCGGCATTTTCCTTGGAAAGAATCGTCCTGGCATCCTTGACGATCAGATCGATCAAGCCGGGGCTGGCCGCGTTGAACTTGAATTTCTTCTGGGTCGCCGCGTCCTGAGGCACTCCATCGACAGACGCAAAGTAATCGAGGTTCTTGGCGAAAGTTTCCTCATGGCGCCGGTAGATGGCAAGATAGGCATGCCGGGTATTCAATTGGAACCCGCTCCCCATCCGGTTCACCGCGCACCACTGCTCATACGCCGCCTCTTCTCCCGGAAGATAGTTGACTGTGAACATATCACGGAACGCGTAGGCCGGGCGCTGCACGTCGTTCGCCCGTAATGTCAGGCTCGCAAGCTTCGGCACGATTTCCCACGCCTTACCGGGGAAGAACTGACGATAACCCCACCGATGCAGAAGGTCGGCAACACCGCGGCGAACTCCGAGCGGAGTTGCGCCAAGCACCAACAGACGGTCTCCCGAAGTCCGAATCAAATAGTCCTCGCGACCGAACGGATTGACAGAATCAAGCGAAGCTTCTGCGGCCAGTTCGGGAAAGTCGGCGGCCACGGCCAATACGATTCCCCGCGTGTCGTCAGCTTCCTCGATCGATGCCGAGGCCCATTCCTGGCCGGTCATTTTCCCGAGAACCTCCATGAGTTGCCGGGCGATCGCCTCCCCTTCCGGGTCGGCCTTCAAGACAGAGCCCAGGGAGACACGTGCAGCTTTCTCCAAGGAAACGCTGAGGGTAAACTCCTCGGGCGTTGCCGCTTCCGCAATCGACGCGAAAGCAAAAACAGGCATTGCCGAGATGAATAGAAGCGAACGGAAAGTCGTCTTAAAGGGGGTCATCGCAAGGTTTGTTGGGGGAATCCTTCGGTTTCATAAATACGTATTATAAATACGTATTGATTGGCAATGAAAAAGATCTCCCATGCGTGGAATTCAAGGAAAGAGCGACACGGATTATCGTCGCTTGTATAACGAGTACGTGATGTACGCCCCCTCGCCGCTAGACGCTAGACATTGGTCAGCGGAGGACGGGGTAGCCCGCTCGCGCCATCGAGCGCGGGGCATGACAGGGATGCCGTTTGACGTTCATCCCCGCAGGACGGGCTGCTGGTGGCTGCTGGTATTGGGATGCGGCCCTCATGAAGCTACGGAGCCGAACCCCGCGCTCGACGGCGCGAGCGGGCTACCGGTGCTGCCGCACCTTTTTTCCATACACCCCGAGCTATTGCTCGGCACCCTTGGATTCCTGCCTAACTCCTTACGACCCTGCGGCGGCGAACGACAAAGCCAATCATCACCACCGGCGCCAGCAGCGCCCAGGTGGAGGGTTCGGGAATGGCCATCCAGGCGACGCTATACTGTTCACTCAAGAGATCGTTCTGAATATCATAGACCACCCCATCGAAAGTCACGCGGAAGCCGTATTCTTCTCCGGCGTCGAGGGTAAATCTCAGGAACTCGGAATTGTTGTAAAGACTCTCGGAAATCGCGACGAGATTTGTAAAGACACCCTCCGTGACGGACCAGATCTCCAGGTTCAGGTTGGCAAAGCTCCCTTCGCTGGCGATATCGGTATCGTTGTCGAACGAACGATTCACAAACCAGTTCAACGAGATCGTCAGCTCTATAGGTTGATCGAAGGTATCGAAGGACTGATTGAAAAGATAATCGTTGTGCCCGCCGAGGCTCACGGAGCCGAAATCCCAACCCATAAAATCGACGCTTCCGCCGCCGAGCCCTTCGACATCGGAGGTTCCCAGTGCGTAAACCATGGCGGCGCGTGTCAGATCGAGCGCGCCTGAGCCGGTTTTGTAATCGAGCGCCTGGGAGGTCCGGATCACCCCATCCTGAGTTGTCTGGCCGTTGTTCCACCCGACAGTCGCGACTGCCCCCGCCATCAATACGGAGCGGATGACGCGGCTATCGAAAGCTTCATCTCCAAGGCCATTCAAGGGATTATACGCGACATCCTTGAGAAGCGCGATGCCACCTGCCACGACGGGGGCGGCAAAACTCGTACCCGCGGCCTCAACGAGGTAGCGATCAGTCTCACCGGGGTAATCCCCTATCGCGCTGCCGCCGGTGCCTCCGTAGTATGCGAGAAAAAATCCCTCCCCTGGAGCCGCAATATGAACCGTTGCGCGGACGCCCGTGATGGTTTCATTGGTTTCGGGGTTGTAAAAATCCGAAGGCCCCTCAGAGGTGAAACTCGAAGGCGAGCGATAACCCTCGCCGCCGAGAGCCCCTACCGTGATGACGTTATATGCCGTGCCACCCGCCCCAACCGTATTCGCCCCCGGCCCCTCATTGCCTGCTGCGAAAACCATGGCAACCGTGGAATTCTGCCGCGCCAAGCCGTCGATCGCCATGGTCTCAGGCTCCGTGGCCGCAGAGTCTTCATACCCGTAGCTACTGTTGATGACATCGGCTTTGCGGCCAAGATCTCCATTGAAGAAGGTCTTGTACGGTTTCAGGAAGGATTCATAGGAGGTGGAGAACTGGCCGATATTTACGTGATCAAACTCGGTGGCGATGGAGCCCGACCACAGCTCCGCAAAAGGTGCCATTCCCATCCCATGATAAGTGAGCGCTCCGTCGCCGTTGTAACCCGTTCCGGCAAGGACATGCCCGACAGCGGTGGCATGGAAATCCACCTGCCACGGCTCGGGGGCAGAGGTATTCGCCGTCGCAGAACTCACATAATGCGTGATCCCAGGGCTCACAGTAAATCCCAGTTGGGACTCCAGAAAAGCATTGAGGCCGGTACGGTCGAACACTTCATGACCGCTCCAGACATGCCCCGCTTCCACGTTCGCGATGACGGTCGATTGCCCACGATACCCCAGGCTATAAAAAAGCTCTGTCCCGACTTGCTCATTGAAGTACCAAAAGTCCCCGACCGGACCAACGATCAGGGAATCCTTCCCGACAAGATCGCCCTTGGCCTGGAAGCTTCCCGTCGCCAGAAGCAGAAGAGCCAGTCCGCTACGGAGCCGTGGAAAAAAAGGAGAAAATCGCGACATAAAGGAAAGGAGGAAAAAAACGGGAAGCGTTCGCTGCAGATTTTATCAGCCGGCGACCCCGCGCGGCAAGCGAAGATGACTACGCGAATTTCCGAAGACGCGACCTGCAAAGTGGTGCGGCAGCACCGGCGGGTCCGTCGCGCCGCCGAGCGTGGGCATCGACTCCGTGGCAACGCCACATCCGCAGTCAACAGCCCTGCGGGGATGAACGCCAAACGCGACTCTTCACCGATCCCGCGCTCTCGGCGAGAGCGGACTACCCTCTGATTCCGGGGAAGGTTACTCCCGGATCACACCGAGAACCTGTCCTGCGGAAACCGCTTCGCCCCGTTCGGCTTTCAGCGCCGGGCGACCGGGATCGCCGTGGGCGAAAGTGCCGTCTCCCAAGGCTCTGACGACGGCTTTCTGAAGGAGCGCGTTGCAGGCATCCCGCTCCTCTTCCAAGGCTTTGATATTTTTGCGGATCCTCTCCGCCGCCGCTTCGGAGGCGACCTCCAGTGCCACGATCTTGCTCCGCAGTTTTTCCACCGCCACTTTCTTCGCTTCCAGCGTCCGGGCGTGTTCGTCCGCCGTCTGCTCCTTCTCGAACTTGGTGAAGGTGGCAAGTTTCAGCTTCGCCGAATCGAGGACAAGCTTTGTCCTCTTTAGCAGCACCTCTTCGTTATTGTATTCGACCTTTTGGATAAATCCCTCCTCAAGCAGCTTGTCGCGGGCATTGAAGCGTTCGGACTGCTGCTTCCAGGCTGCCTCGGCGTCATGAAGAGCGAGTTGCAACGCCAACTCTGCCACGGGGCCGTCGCCTTCATTGTACTTGTTGAGCGCCCGCTCGGCGTCTTTCACTTCCTGCTCGACCTCCGCAATTCGAGCCGCGCCTTCCCCTTTTGCGGACGCCAGGCTCTCCTCGCCCTCCTGCAAGGCGGCGCGCTTTTCCGCAATGGCCGCCTCGGTCTCCCGCTTCTTTTGGGCCGCCGCTTTACAGTCGAGCACGACGATGATCTCTCCCCTGCGCACACGCCCCTCGGGTGCGATATACTGAAGCACGGCGGACTCGGGCAAAGTGTTCGTGATCGGTATTCCCTTTTCCGAGGCAGACTTGGGTTCGGCAAACCCGGTTGAGGCGCAAGCCGCCAGTGCGAGAATGGAAAGACGAGGGAGACGAGAATTCATGATTAGAAAGCTAGATGCGTCATCTATCTAGTTGGATTGCACAAACAGCCCGGAGGGAATCGCCTCCAGGCGTCCCGTATCGCGCCGCAATTGCAGGGTGGCAATGTAGTGGGCGAGCCGGAGGTCAAGCCGCGCATTGACGGCATTGGAAAGAATGGTATTGGCGTCGATTACATTCCGATTCGAAGCCTGTCCCCGCTCGAAGCGGAACCCGGCGAGCCCGACGCCTTTGGCGCTGGCCTGCACGATCGAATCCTGGATCTCCAACGCGTTCTCGTAACTCTTGATCCGATTGACCCCGTAGCGGACTCCGGCGGAGACCGTCGCCCGCGCCATCTCGAGCGCCCGTTCGTTCTGCGAGAGCGTCTGCAACGCACCATAGACGGCGAGCCGCTCGTTGGAACGCTCCAGCGGCAGCGACAAGGTGAGCCCCGCCGAATATTCCTCAGTGATGACGCCGCTGCCGGTGCGCACGCCGGTGTTGGCGGCGTTGGCCTTCAAGTTGATGCCGAGATCGGGCAGCAGATTGCGCTTCGCGAACTTCAGCCTGCGGGCGCTGTCTTCCACGGCGGCGGCGGCGCTCCGGAGGTCGGGTCGCGCCAGCAAAGCAAGCCGGACGGCCTCTTCGCTCTCGTGCTCAACTTTTTGAAAAGGAATCTCGAACTCCGCCATCTCCAGCGAGGCTCCGGAGCCAAGGTTCAAAGTGATCGCAAACAGCTCCAGCCGGTTCTTGAGTTCCAGCTCCAGGTTCAGCAACTGCTGTTGGACGAGGAGGCTCTCCTGAGTCGCGCGGAGCGTTTCGATCTCGGATTCCCGACCCAGTTCGAAAAATGTCCGGGAACGCTTGATGAGGTGGTCGAAAGCGTCGCGTTTCGCCTCGGTGCTGCGGATCTTTGCCCGCAGGTTCTGGAGGAGCAGGAAATCGTTGATGACGCCGATGACAAAGTCCTCGGAAGCCAGCTTGTAGCCGCGCAGGGAGTAGAGAAGATTTCGTTTGGCTTCCGTAAGCGGCTCCTGCTGGAGATCACGACCCGCGCCGCGCAACAGCGGCTGCGTCAAAGAAACAACGGCACGCGGCGAATAATCCCCCTCGGTATTGTCCCTCTGCGAAAAAGCGCCCCCGAAATCGAGGGAAACCGCCCCGCCAAAGGGAAGCCGCTGGGAGACACCGAGCGATTGGAAAGAGTCGGTGAATTGCGAAGCCGTCCGGGAGTCGTCGAGCGTGACCCCGACTTCGCGACGAACCGCCGTGATGCCCGCCCGCCACTGGGGCCCATAGCCACGGCGAATGGCGACCAGCTCCAGCGCGTCGAGCTTCACCCGCTCGCGACGCGTCTGCATGGCGGCGTTATTGGCGAGGGCAATCTCCACGGCGCGGCCGAGCGTCAGGGAAATCGGCCCCGCCGCAACGGCAACAGGCAGGACGTCGATCCTCGGCAAGCCCGGCTCGGAGGCCCGGACCTCATCAATCGCTTTCAATGCCGCCTCGTCGGCCTCCGCAAGCTTCAGAACCCCTGCGGCAAAGCTCGGATCGCATGACAGGAGCAACGAGCCGACGGCCCACAGAAACCGACTCCAGCGTGGAGGGAAGCAACGGCGCGTCATGATCAGGGATTTGAAGTTTCTTCCAATGCCGCGGCGCGTTCAAGCCGCCTCAGGCGGCGGCGATCGATCACCCACGCAATCCAGATGCATCCCTCGTAAAGCAGGCACATCGGGATGCCCAGCGAAAGGAAGGTGACGACGTCCGGCGTCGGCGCGATGATGGCGGCAAGCACCAGAATCAACACAACGGCGTAGGGGCGCGTGCGGTTGAGAAGTTCAAAAGAGACAAACCCAAGCGCCACAAGGGTCATGACCGCAACGGGAAGCTCCGAGGCAAGGCCGAAGGCAAGGAGCATCCGTGTCACGAACGAGAAATACTCGCGCACCGTCCAAGTGGGGGTCCACGCCAACGAGCGGGCATCCTGGTTGAAGAACTTCAATGTCTCCGGGAGGACGTAAAAATAGCAAAAAACCACCCCGGTCAGGAAAAGGAAAAAACCGATGGCGATGCCGGGAAAAACGTACTTCTTTTCCTTTCGGGTAAGGGCCGGAACCACGAATTGGGCGAAAAAGAAAAGGAGCAGAGGGAATGAAATCACCAAGCCCGCGTAAAAGGCGAGATGGAACGAAATCGTCATCGAATCGGCCACCCCCAGCGTCTGGAGCTTGGCGACGAGTTCCGGATCAACCTTGTGCAGCGGTTGCTGAAGGATCTGCACCAGCTCATGCCGGAAAAGGAGGCTGCCCATCATGCAGGCCACCAGCGTCAATCCCATCTTGATGAGCATGAACCGAAGCTCCTCCAGATGCTGGAGGAACGGCTTGGCCTCATCGGACTCTTCGCGAAGCTGGAAAAAGCGCTGCAGAAACGTCATTGGGAAGGCGGAAACTAACAGAGCCGACCGGACTTTACAAGAGACCCATCGCCACCATCCGGGCAAAAGCCGCAAGGCTGTTCGCGTCACAGATCCGGCCCTCTCCGATCATTTCCTTGAGCTTCGAAGGGGACACGGCCCGGCATTCCGTGATTGCCTCCTCCTTGTCATGCTGCGTCCCCTTCGGACTGGGTGTCACCCCCCGCGCCAGCATCAGATGGCAGACTTCGTCGGTCATCCCGGGAGAGGTAAAAAAATGGCCCATTCGGATGATTTCGAAGCCTGGGGCCAATTCGTACCCGGTTTCCTCCTGCATCTCCCGAACGCCATTCCGGGCCACGGAACGGTCAAAATCACCCTCCTCGACGTCGATCTGCCCGGCGGGAAACTCCCACAAGGCCTGGCGCACCGGCACGCGCTCCTGCCGGATGAGAAGGAAGTCGCCGTTTTCCAAAACCGGAACGACCACACAAGCCGCCTTCCGGTGCACCACCGTCCAGTGTGCCCCTTGAGGGCGGGTCGGCGTCTGCACCTTCATCTCCTGCACCTGCATAAATGGGCTCGAATAGACCCTCTTCTCTTCGAGCGTCTTCCAACCCTCCCCGTCCTGAACGAAAGAATGAAACGGCATGGGGCCCGATCCTGCCCGATGGAATGACGCGCTGCAAGCCGTCCTCAAAAGTGCGTGCAGGTCACCTCCCCGAGGCTCCTCCCGCCGTGTATAAAACCCCCTAACTACTTCGCAACCTCCTCGCGAACAATGCGATACCGGATCGCTTCGGGCTGGGAAAGCTGTCGAAGAAGCGTTTCCTTCTCCTCGATCTGCAAGGCAACGGCCGCCTGTTTCTCACGATCCCCTTCCTTGCTCGCGTTCCGCCACTGCTGGTTGAAGTAGGCTTGCAGTCCGTCAATCGTGTCGTAGATCCGCTGGGCTCGTTTGGCGATCGGCCCAACTTCAGTGACGCCCAGGTTGATGCCTTCCTCAAGTTGCTGCCGGGAGGCTGTGGTGACCGGCTCTCCATCCATGCTGATGGAGTAGCTTCCCTCAGGAAGCCCCTTGACGCAAAGCATGTAGCGGGAAAGCTCGGTGATCTCCGGCATGATCTTCAAGACGTCAGGAAGGTCTTTTTTTGCGATGGGCCAGGGCTGCCGTTCGTCAAGCCGGGTAAAGGAAAGCTCCCCGGGGCTGGAGGAAATTTCGGTAATAGTGCAGCGACGGGTTTCCCCAAGCGTTCCATTGGCATTCAACGTGGCGGAACTCACTTCCGGATCAACTCCCAACTCCTTCAGGATCACCGCGGCCATGGTGTATTGGCCGATGGGGCCGGGATGAACCGCGTCCCCTCCCAACGCAATGCCGGGGCGTTCGGGAGCCCATGCCTTGGCGAAAGCCTGCAACTCGGCCAGCCCGGAGATCTTCTCTGTAGGTTGAAGGAGCTTTGCGCGGTCGGCAAGGCGCGTGGCATCGAGAAGGATCTGGTTTTTCCCCCAGAAATCAACCAGGTGCCCGTACTGGTCGATCACGGGCACTCCCTCCTTTTGGGCCATCTCCTGCAAAGCGTCGGTCCAGCGCCGGATATTCCGGTTGCGCTCGGAGATCCAGCCCACCGTCAGACTGCCGTCGTTGACCGGCGACGAAGAAATGAAGATCGGCCTGACGTTAAGCGCCTTCAGTTTTACGGCCAGCTCTTTCATGTCCGTGACATAGGCTTCGAGAGGGGCCGCGCCTGCCGTATCGTTCATTCCCAATTCAATGCTGACGACGGTCGGTTTCCATGCGGCGACGTCATAATCGAAACGCTTGAGAAGGTCAGCGGCGCGATTGCCGCTGACACCCGCGTTGCGAAACTGAAGGCCCAGTTCGGGATAACGCGTCCGCAAAAACGCCTCGATATAGTTGCTGTGCAGGCGTTGGGCGGTAATGCTATCCCCCGCCATGACCCAGAGGTCGCCCTGCTTCAACTCAAAAGCATTGGTTTGGACCAGCGAGTAAACGGAGAAAAGGAGACCGAGGGCTGCTTTGGAAAAAGAGAGTTTCATAGGGAGGAAGGTTTGGGGCTATGGATCACAAAAGCTTCGCGAACATAGGTGCGAGGATCGCGCAGGTAGCGACGCGCCTTGGCAGGGAACTCCATTCCCAGAAGATTTGCAATGCGAACGGCGATCAGGCAAAGCTGCCAGGAATGGTCTTGCCGGGCGTCAACACCCCATGAAGCCGCGAAGCTTTGCGCCTCTCCGTGAAGCGTCTTCCAAAGAGAGCGCGAGGGGGCGAGTTGAGAACTCGAAACGTCTTCGGTGGCCAGCAGCGACTCAACGGCAGCCTCGATCCCCGGCAACCGGCCATATCGCCCCGCAAGGCGCTCAAACGTCAATGCGGCAAGAGTGCGAACATTGAAAGGGTTGTCGGTCGAAATCAACCCGTCCAACACCGGGAGGCAGCAAGGAGTGCCGCATTGACGCAGCAATGCGACCGCCTGCAACCAGAAAGGAATATCGACGACCTGCCCGTATGCTCCGAGGCTTGCCTTGGGGTTGTGCCGCTCCCCGATTTCACGATGCTTGATGGCCTGCAACAGGCGCTCTTCAGCCCGGGAATCTCCCTGGAAGCCAAGAACGGCAGCCGCGTAAAAAGTAACCGAGGGCGAAACCGAGCGCAGGCGCGATACAACGTCATCACGCAGGTCGGCCCGGCGGGACAATTGCCAAAGGTGTATGCCACTCTCCCCGGAATCAAGGCGCGCCAACAGCTCGTCGTCCGTGGGCTGGGAATGCTCAGGCTGCGCGGTCTTTCGATAGGCACCGGATCTCTCCAATGCCTCCCGCAAATTCTCCCAATCCGGATGGCGTGTATCCTTCTCTCCCTTGACTGACAGACCGGCGGCGACCCCGGCCACTTCGCCGAGCCGCTGCATGTCTCTTTGCATCCGGACGCAATAGGAGGCATCGACATCCACCCCTGCCGCCCGGCATGCCACCCAGACGTTATTGAGCCCCTGCGGGAGGAGCATCCGGTAGGGAAGCTCGGTCTGCAAGGGATAGGAAAAGCTGCGGCACACCCAGAGATAGAAAAGCATGTCGTCCGACTCGAACTCGTAGTCGACCGAATGCGTGTCGGCGATGGCTTCCGCGCGGCCTACCGCGTCATCAAACCGACTGCGGACAATCAGATCGTCCATCGTGATCTGCACGTCGGTGATGATGTGGCGGGTTTGCCGCACCCCGAGAAGCGGGGAAAGGAGGAACGGGCGGTCTTCCACCGGCCAGTCTCCATAAAGATGCAGCGACACCCCTTCGAGACGGGCGCGGGTGAAATCTTCGGGATCGGTCGCGTCGGCCCACCCGGCGTCATAGTTGAGGATGCCGATGGAATAAGCGCCCTCACTTTCCTTCATGAAGAGCGAGACCTGGCTGTAAGAAAGCGTCCGCCCATCCCCGGGACGTCCCTTGACGGAATCCGCCCCGGCCAGCACGCACAAATCACCATCGCCGGTGCTGTCGATAAATGCCTTGGCACGATACCGCACCACCCTCCCTTCTTTTGCGGCGAGTACCGAAAGAACATTCCCCGCGTCGTCGCGATCCACCCCGCAGAGCAGGGTCTCGCCATGAAAGACGACACCAGCCGCGTCGAACCGATCGCGGATGGCTAGCTTCTTCGCGTCGTGATGCCATGACGCGGTGCTGGACTTGGCGCCGAGGAGCGCGGAAATCTGTGCCGTCGCGGCATCGAGCTCGTCCTGCAAGCCACCCGAAGCGCCGTGAAAATAGATACTGATACCGCCTCCGGCTCCGATCCCACCGGGAAAGGAAGCCAGCTCCAGGGCGATCGTTTTCGCCCCCGAGCGGGCGGCGGCAATCGCGGCGACGGTTCCCGCCGTGCCGGTTCCCGCAACGAGAACGTCGCAGGAAACCTCTTCGGTGGCCGGGGAGATCGCATTTGCAGCGGCAAATACCGGCAACTCCCCTTCCAGCCGGGAAAGATGCTTCAACCGCGCCGGAGCCGTCGTCCCTTCCGCAAAGCGGTCGCCCGCCGTCTCAAACCGGTCGGAACTCCATGCCGGGCTGAGGACAAGCAGATTGGACGGAAGCTCAACCGCAGGGGCGTTCTCCGTGGCGAGGTAAACAGGCAGGTCGCGAAGGGAGATATGACTGACAAGAATCTTCGCCTCCGGAAATTCCTGGCGTAGAGCCTCAACCTCTTGGGTGACCCGCTGATGCCACGAAGAACCAGGGGTGTTGGGGATCATCAGGCGGCGTTCGCTGATCCGCGCCGAGGGATGCAACTGCACTCCGGGCCGGTCTCCCAAAAACTTTTGCAACTTCGGCTCAAACTCCGCCCACTCTGCCGATTGCAGGGCGATGCTCCCGAAACAAGCCGAAGGTTCCCGACCCGCCTGACCTGTCGATTGCGGATCGCAAAGGGAGACCAGTTGCCCGGTTTCCGTGGTGTCGATCCATTGACGCGCCCGAACCGGCCGCGCCCCGCCCTTGGTCATCAAAGTGACGGCGGCGATGTCTTCGCCCACACGCTCCACGGCAACAGGAACGGCATAAAACAAAGTGGCCACGCGTGGACGCAACGCCACCGCCTCGCGAGCGGCAACAATCTCCGCCAATGCGGCGTCGAAATACCCATTGCGCACACCTTCCCATTCCCTCAGGGAATCGAGCCACTGCTCCAAGTCCGCCGAGGATTTCCCTGTGGCGCAACGGTTTTCCAGGGCCCGGGAGACCTCCCATAGCAGGTCGCCGGAAGGCTCTAACCAGCACACGGAAACCCCGGTCTTTGCCAATGCCCTCGCGGCGGCAAAACCGATGAGTCCCGCCCCGACGACAGCGACATCGAAAACGCGCTCGAAGAGAGAGACGAAGTCGTCGGACGCGGCAAAGATGTGCGAGTTCATGATAAAAGCCTAACTTCCCGTTCCCTTGAACTCCATCCTGCTAAGGCGACGGAGCTGAATCAAGGTAAAGCCGATCAGCATGGCCCCCAGGATCCACGCCATGGCGGTTGCCGGGCCGAAGTTCAGGAACATGAATGCCTCGTAAAAGAGACGCAGCGAAGCCACCTCTGTCGCGCCGTTCGGGCCGCCGCCCGTCATGATCAGGATATTCTGCGAAGAGTGAAAAGCCCCGGCCACCGCCCCCACGAAGTTGATGATGATCAGCGGTTTCAACCCCGGGAAGACGATATGCATCGTCTTGCTGAGAAAACTGGCTCCGTCAATTTCGGCGGCTTCGAACTGCTCCTCCGGGATGGTCTTCAACGCGGCAAGATAGATCAGACACCCCGGGCCGGAGGCCGCCCAGACGGTAGGGATCACGCAGGAGAGCATGGCGAGGACCGGATCGTCCGGCCAGGCCCGCTGGACATTGATTCCCACCAGCGCGAGCAATTCGTTTACCATCCCGTTCCGGGAAAAGAACTGCTTCCAAAGCACGTACAACGCCGCCCCGGAAAGAAGGGATGGAAGGTAGTATAGCGTGCGGAAGAGCAACTTCTGCTTCGGCGCGATATGCAGCAGATATGCCAGCAGGATGGGCGCAAAGAATCCCAGCGTCAGCAACCAGAAGGCGAAATGCACGGTGGCCAGAAGCGACTTCCAGAACCGAAGATCGTACAGCACGTTGGCAAAGTTATCGATGCCGACATACGACGACTTCAGGAGAAGCTGGTAGTCGAGCACCGCCATGCCCGCTCCCCGGATGACCGGAAGGTAACTCCAGGCAAGAGTCAGCGCGATGGGGATCGCCAGAAGCCCCCATGCATAGTACTTCTGAATCCCGCGAACACGGCTCGTCGCCTGGCCGACTTCAGAGAACGTCTTGAAGATCATGCGCCCCACGTAGGCAAAGGCCGCGACAATGCAAGCCACCGCGATCCATGCCACGATGCGGCGCTGTTGCATCTCCTCCGGTGCGATCATGCCTAGCATCCGCTCGTTGGTGATGGCGACCGCGTCGTTCAGAATGCGCTTTATCTCCGCGCGGACTTCTTCCCGTTTGCCGCTCTTCCAGAGGCTGGCAATCTTTCCGCTCAGGAGAATCTGATCGAGCGGATAGGTCATCTCGATATAGACGAGGTTGCAGTTCTTGCCGAACGGCTCGGGCTTGGCGGTCTCCATGGCCAGCTTGAACTCCTCTTCAAGACCGGGCTCGGAGAGGCCAAGGAAGGAAGTGTACCCGAACTTGCGCAGGGTCACCGGGTTGATCTGGTTGACCTGACCCATTTCCACCAGGGTGTCCGTGCGGATCTTGTTGGCCACGTCGCTCCCCATGAACTCGATATACCGCCAGGCGGCATCGCGGACCTTGGGATCCTTCACCCCGGCAAAAATGCCGAGCATCGAGGCGTTGATCTCCGCGCCGCGCAATCCTGTTGGCCCGAGGGGAACCGCTCCGAACCCCCAGATGCTCGGGTCCATTCGCCCCTGGGTGCCGATATAGCTAAACTGCATCCCGACACGGCGCGCGTTGCCGCCCGCGGTCATCTGGCCGATATCTCCACGGGTGGCGATCTTCTCGCCTTCGGTCAGCCTGTAGTAGAACTCAAAAGCTTCCACCGCCGCGTCGGAGTTGAACGTGGCACGCCAATCGTTGGGCGCGACTTCCTCGACGGCTTCTCCCCCGGTGGACCAGAGGAAGTTCATCAGGTTCCATGAAGACTGCTGGCCACTATTGAGGATGAGTCCTTTGTTGCGCGGATCGGCGTCGTTGATCTTTTTGGCGAACTCCACCATCTCATCCCAATCCTTGGGCGCTCTCTCCGGGAGCCCCACCTCGCGGAAGAGCGGCCGGTTATAATAGAGCCCCATTACACCGTAGTTCATCGGGATTGCATAACTGTGGCGGTTTCCATCCCGCGAGGGACGCACGACCACCTGCTCAATCTGGGGAAGAATGCGGTTGCGTCTCCACGACGGATCCCTGGCTTCCTCGGCGGCGATAAACTCGTCAAGCGGATAGAGGAACCCTTGCCGGACATAGCTATCGATCCGGCGGAAATTGACATTAAGAATGTCCGGCGAAATACCGCCCGCAATCATCATGAGCGGAAGGACTTCATCGCCGACGCTCTCGATTTTCAAGCCCGTGGCAGGCCGTAGGTCGATATCGGGATTGCGCCGTTTGAATTCCGCCATGACCCGGTTGTCAGCCACGCCAGAGGGCGAAGCCGAACTGCCGGCGGTGAGCCCGGCGACCCGGAGAACGATCTTCTCGGAACCGGAGGCCATGTGTCCCAGAAAGACACTCAAAAGCAAAAACAGACCCAGTTTTCTCATTTTTCAGAAGGGACGATGATGCCCCGCATGATCACGTTCTGCGCGCAGACATAGACGATAAGCATTGGGAACGCGGTGATAAGGATGGAGGCGTAGATGATGCCGGGGCCTGCGCCCTGTTGGAGCTGATAAATCCAGACCATGATGGTCCACATGTCGGGATCGGGAGCGAGAATCAACGCGAACATGAACGCCCCATACGCTGCGGTAAAGGCACCGAGCGCAATGACCGCCAGGATCGGCTTGGAGAGATTCATCGTGATGCCCCAGAAGATCTGCCATTCGCTGGCACCGTCGATGTCGGCGGCTTCATAGAGCTCTTTGGGTAGGCTGTCGAAAAACCCTTTCAAGAGAAAGATCGAGAAGCCGCTGACCAGCCCGGGGATCGTCAACGCCCAGAAGGTATTGATCATCCCGAGCTCCTTGATCTGAAGGAAGTTGGGGATCATCGCCACCTCGCCGGGAAAGGCGATCGTGGCAAGAAAGAAGAGGAGGACCTGATAGCTTTGCTTGAGCTTGAAGCGGGAAAGCGCATACGCCGCCATCGGGTTGACGGTCAGCGCGCCGCCCACGCTCAGGACAATCAGGATCAAGGTATTGCGGGCGCCGTTGCTCTGCACGAGCACCTCTTCGATGACCTGCGAAAAATTCTGCGTCGCAAATTGCCAGCGCCAGAAGCTCTTCTCGGCCTTGAAGGTCGCCCAGTCCAGTTGCGGCTGGGGAATGCGCGCGTCGGGGATCCCCCGCTCCGCCGCCCACCGGGCGAATTCCGTATCCACGCTCACGACACGCAGATGCGCCGCCTCGGCGTTCATCTTCACGAAATCCACCTTGTTAAACCCGCTGGCTTTCCAGGCGGCCTCCCCGGCCGGGGTAAACTCGATGAACGCCGGGTTCAAGACCCGTTTCAAAAACTTCAACCACGGGCCTCCATCGCCTTCGGAAACTTCCGAAGGAAAGGGAACCTCCGCAAAACTGCCATAGGCCGTTCCCAACTCGGCATTATATTTCTCGATGCTGCTGCCGTAGATCCTCGGGAGAAACACGGCGCGATAGAAATTCCCGGCATTCCACGGCATCCGGCGATCTTCGTGAACCGTGAGGAGATACTCATTGAAGGTCTGAAAGTAAGGGCCGTCGGGATCGAGTAGCACCAACCGGTTCTGCGGCGGAGGAACGATGGCAAAGCCGTTGGGGAAATCGACGAACAGCGCTTCATTGAGCTTCGCCAGATCGTTCCCGTGGCGACCGAGCAACCATTTGCGAAAGAGGACGTTCTCCAGCGAAGCATTCTGGTTGGACCAGCGTGTTTGCGCCAAACCGGCGAAATGCGGACTCAACGGTCCTTTCTCAGCCCTGAATTCCTTCCAGAGCGCAACTGCCTTGTCATCCTGCGGCGGGACGGGCGGCGTCTCGAAAAAATCGAGACTATCCATCCCCCATGACATCTTGAAGTTCTCGATCGCCCCGCCATACCTGGCCTCCAGGTACCGGTTCCAAAGGGCGCTTTCGCTAAAGATAAAACGCGGGTAGAGGGAAATCGACGCCGACTCGTAAGGGCCCGACATCGCGCCCGACAAGGTGATCATCAGCGGGACCACCATCGTCAACGCCCCGGCGGTCAATAAGAGGTAAACCGCCAGGTAAAGGGCCCTGGTCGAGGCGGAACGATTGGAGATGGGAGAGAATAGGCTCACAGGAGAGTGCTTGCGGAACAGGCCCTTGCGTAGGTGAAGTGATGATGATGCAGGTGCTCAGCCCCGCCGATCTTGCATGGTTCCTCATCGAGCTCGGCAATCCGGCTTGCGGGATTGGCCAGGTGGCGCTTCAACGCCTTTTGCAGGCTTCCGAGGCGGGAGATCACGCTGGCATAACGCCGCTCGATCGTGTCCCAGCCGAAAGGCTTCCGCCATTCATGCCAGATCGTGCAATGAAGCTCCTGAAGCTTCTGGAAGGACTCGATGGTCTCGGTGACCAGCCCGGCGAGAGTCCGCAGGGTTTTGTGATCTCCTTCACGATAGGCAGGCCGCACCTCAAGATGCAGGCGGGTTTTGAGAGCCATCGTGTCGGCCAGTTGCGTGGCAAAGGCGAGATGGATGGCTGTCTTCTCATTCGGGCAGTAGCTCCTGAATTTCGCGGCCAGCTCCCGGTAATGAGCCGGGAGAATCGACGGAATCAGCTTTTCCAGGAAGTTGAGCAGCGGATCGTGCCACAGGAGCCACTTGCTGAAATTGGAATAGTTATCGTGCGGCGGCGCGAGGGATTCCACGATGTCCAGAGCGCCACCCAGGCGCACCCATTCGAAGTTCTCCTCGCAGGCGCTTTCAAAACGCCGGGCAAGAAGATCGGCATTTACCTCCGAAGAGAAAGCATGCTCGGCAAAATACTGGATCGCCGACATCATCGCGAAAGGATCGCACTCGTTGCCGTCGTCGCCCCAAATGGTCAGGAAAGCCCTGCCGAGACCTGCCTCCCTCGCGCTCTTCATCCCTGCGGAGACGGTTGCCTCAAGCAGGCCGTAGTGGGTCCACATTCTATTCCAGGTCCACCCGCCCGCCGCCAGAATCGGCTCTTTGCCAAGGCAATTCCGATGCCGCGCGATCCAGTCGGTATAAAACGCGGGATCATCGTGATAGTAATCCCAATACACGAGCTCGACCCCGGCGGGAATCTCCGCGACGATGGATTCGGGAATGACCGTTTCCTTGTCATAGTAGTCGTTGTGCGCGGAGCCGAGGCGGAAATACATATCGCTCCAGATCATCGGCTTTAGCCCCCGGTCGTCGCAAAGGGCGGCGACCTTCTTCAAGTGCTCGTTGAGCACATCAAAAGGGCGGACATCGCCATGCAGCTTGCGATAGCGCCCAAGGGCGATTCCGTGCGCTTCATCCATGCCGATATGCACCCGGCGGCTCCGGAACGCCGAAGAGACGGCGTCGAGCATCTTCCCGATCAACTGATAGGTTGCAGGATCTCCCGCCAGCAGAACCCCCGGTGAATCGATGATCGCCGAATAGGCAGGCCATTGCAGGATCTGCTCCAGATGCCCCAGCGTCTGGATGCAGGGGATGACTTCAATGCCGAAGACATCTCCATAGTCATCGATCTCCTTCAATTCCCCGGCCCGGTAACGGCCTCGAAAGTAACCAAAGAGCGGCTCGCCATCGATCTCATAGACATCCTCCGTGTAAAGCTGCACGGTGTTGTAACCCATGAGCGCCAGGTACCGGAACATCCGTTTGACGGCTTCGACGGTGAAAACCGCATTGCGGGAAACGTCGAGCATGACGCCCAGCTCCGAAAACGCCCGGCGCTCCTCGACGGTCCCGGGCTTTGCATCCCGGCCCGTCGCAACGGCGAGGGCGCGGAAGGCGAGGCTTTTCTGCGAATAGAAAATCTCCGTGGACTGTTCCGATCGGACAATACGATAGCCGTCGAGCCCCTCCTCAAAGCGGAAGGAAATCTTGTGCCCCTCCGCCGAATCGGTGAAGCGGGCAGGAAGATGTTCGACAATCTCTTTCAGGCCCGTTTCCAGGGAAGCGGCGGTTGAAAAGTCGAGGGCATAGCGGACCGAAGGGCCTTTATGGCCCTTCTGGGCCTTATGGGAGACGACAGGGTTCATGATGAAAAGTGAACGGAAAGATCAATTTTTTGCCTCAACCAGGAGGCAGGAGTGGGGTTCAAGCACTGTCGAGAGGTGTCCTCCCGAAACCTTCAAGGACTGCTCCGACCAGAAATCCGTCAGGTTGCCCTTGGGGAAGTTGAGCGTGTCGAGGTTGACGCTGTATTCCTGCCTTGTTTCGCCCCAGTTGATGATGAGGAGGCGATGCAGGCCCGAGGAGAGCTTCTGCGCCCAGTAGGCAGGGTATTTTGCCGTGAACAGGTCGAGCGCAATCGCCGCCTCGCCTTTCTCGGCGCATACGGCTTTTCTTGCGAGCCGGAGCCCGTCGGCGTTGAGCCTGGGGAGGTTATCGGAAAGATTCAGCGCGCCGCCCGAAATGATCACCAGGCTCAGGAGCACTTCGGCTTCCCGCCGGTTCAAATCAATGATGCTGCTGAAGAAGTGCTTTGGATCCTTCTCCTGTGGCTCGACGAAGACCAGCAAAGGCTTGAGGCGATGCAGATCGAGGTCATTGGAGGTCTCCTCGCCCCGGCAGACGGCAAAGTCGGGATCATTGATCCAGAGCCGCCCGTGCGCCCAGTAGCGCGCGGCGATGGAGTTGACGTTCATCTTGACGCTCTCCCAATCGGCATGGATATCCGCGGAAATCCGGGCCTCGTCCACAAGGCCGCGACCGCCCTGAAACTGGTAATTGCAGCCGAGAATACGGCTCTCCTGCCCCACCGCAGCGCGAATGGGTTCGAGGATCTCCCGCATCATCTCGCCCTTGGGCACCGGCGCGAAAAAACGCGGCGCATCGAGGGTGGCCCCCAGAAAATCGAGTTTAAAATAGCGGAAGCCATACCCCGCGTAACGGCGGAAGAGCTGGTCCCACCATTGTTTGACCCGGGGGCGGGTCGGATCGAGAAGAAACGTATTTCTTCTCATGCAGGAAAATGCCAGGCAAGGAAGCCCGGAGAGGCCCATCGCCATCATGTCAGGGTCAAGCTGTGCGATCCGGGAATGCGGCTCAACCAACGTAGGCGCAATCCAAAGCCCCGCCGTGAATCCCATCTTGTTGATCTTCTTTGCCAGCGACTCCATGCCCGACGGGAAAAGGCTGTTGGCCTCCCATTCGCCGTAGCAATACTGCCAGCCATCATCGATCACGATGCGCTCGACATGCTGGGAAAGAATGGGATCGGCGGCGATGAACTCGGCGTTCTTGAGAACCTCCTCTTCGGTAATGGTCCAGCGGTAATAGTCCCAACTGTTCCACCCGCTCTTTTGCGGGATGGAAAGAGGTTCGCGATCGCCGATCTGAATCGCCGCCCAGCCTTCCATCAGCTCATGCCCCTTGCCGGATGCAACCGTCACCGTCTCTGATCTCAGCGCCTCGCCGCACACCGGGTCGATCACGGTGGCGGAAGTCAGCCCTACGACACGATTCCCCTCGATACGGCCGGAAAAACCGGAGAGATCTCCCTGGATCAGTGGATGGGATAGCTGCAAGGTTTTCTCACCCCGGGTAAGGGAGATGTAAAAGATGCTTTTGATGGCCTCGGAGGTCGTTGCTTCAACAGGATAGCTATCGCACTGGCCCATCCCCCGCCCATGGCACAGGACATGGTTCACCTCGATGGATTCGATCTGCAACGGCTTCAGGACAACCCCACTGACCGGCTCCGTCCGTGCGGACAGCCGACATTCAAGGCTGAAGCCGATGCCCTGAGCGGAATGGAGGATCCGATAAGTCCAATCGCCAGCGGGATTCGCGGCCTGAAAAACGCCGTCCTCGCCGGAGGGTTTCCATGCAAGCGCTCCTACATCCGTGCCGTCAATTTCGGCTCGGGGCGAGAATCTGAGCGGATCGAAACCGGAAAGAGAGAGCACGAAGCACTGCTGCTCTGCGTCGAAGGTGACCTGATTGTGATGGGTCATAAAAAGAGGGATGTCGTAGAAGCGGTAAACCTATGCGATCGGCTGATCTGCGGACTTCAGCAAACGGAATTCTCCGGCGGCGAGCTCCACAGACTCCGTCTTTCCAAAACGATGGAGAACAATTCGGTGAGGGTGATCGAAATCGATATTCTGAAGACAGATCGTCCCGTCTTCCGGGAAGTAAGAGTAGGAAACAAAGCCGCACTCCCGCCCGGCGTCGCAGCCGTCATCGGTGATCCAGACCGATCCCCTCACCTTGCGGGCGATATGCCGATAGACATACCCTGCCAGCCCCGGGGAATCCATCGTGGCACCCGGGCCATAATCGGCATCGGTGACGCCGGGATAAGCCCAGGTATTAAGGAAGTAGACCTCTCCCTTGCCCAGCTTGCGCCGCAGCAAGACAGGGAGATCCATATTCTCGTCGTCAACCGCGAGGAATTCGACAGTAGGGTCGGTCACCTCGACGTCGCCCATGCAGGTGCTCAGGATGCCAAAGCGGCGGGGAAACTCGAAGCCGAGTTCACCCTTGCGATCCGGCGCGGTGGCCCAGTAGAACCTGCGGCCCTTTCCCTTCACACGGACGCCGCAGAGCTCCGAGAAATCGCCTCCGCGCACCAGCTCTTCCACCCCGAAGGTTGAATAATTCCTGCGTTCATTGGTGGAGAGATGCGGCAGCGAGAGGAAGAGAATTCCTCCATTTTCCACGTATCGGCACAGCTCGGTGTACTGTTTCTCCGAGGCGGTGTTCCAGCCTGCAAACAGCAGAGCCTTGTATTGCGTGCCAAGGAAGTCCGCATCGACATTGTCCTTGGCAAAGCTGACCACATCGACCTGCCCGTAAGGAGTTCCGGAAAGAAACAGATTGTGCCAGGGCCCCAATACGGGAGGCCGTGGAAAGAAGACCTGCGTGACGATGTTCCAGCCGCGCTCCGGCTGGCCGCTGTACCAGCGGGGATCGTGATCGGCGAGCGAGAAAACTCCCGCGATGGCGCTGTTGGGCCAATGCTGTTCGCCGCCGAGGTCGAGATTGCCCTTGATGACGCCAAGGGTGGCCTCCGGCTGCCCTGCGGGGGTCCCATTGGCTTTGACGAAGTCGTAGAAATCCGAAATTTCCTTCCGGTAGCTCTTCGCCGTCGGTGAGTGGTAGTTGATCTTCCCGTAGGTCTTGCGTGCTTCTTTAACGTAAGGCGCGACGAGTTCAGGATCGCGGACGTTTAAGGGCCCGAGTTCGACGCGCGGGGTCTCGAACATCGGCGAATCGGTCACGAGTTGCGCCTCAAGATACCAGCCGCCGCTCTCGTTGATGATCGCTTTGCTCCCCGCCATGTACTTGTGGTACATCGACGCCCGCAGCAGGGCGAACTTGTGCTCGCTGGAGTATGGGATCCAGGAATAGTGCTCGTGCGCGAGGTGGGAACCCCAGATCGGAAGCTGATACTGGCGGTAAAGCCCCCGGGACAAAGCGGAGGAAAGATTGAGGTGCTTAAAGGCGAAATCCTCCACCATCGGCACGTCGGCTCCGGCGGCGATTTCGTAGTCGAGATGGAAGTTGGAACTCGTCGCCATCACGTTGCCCCAGCCGGTGGCGTGCCGCTGGTCCACGTGATCGCTCACACGCTTCATCAGATCGTCCGCCAGTGTCCGGAGGGTGACCTTGTCCAACGCCTCGGGGGTAACGTGGTCCTCCCAGAGGCCAAACGAAAAACTCTCGCCGAAGTCGTACCCCAGGTAGTGATTGCCACCGGCTTCAACAAATTGAGCCGACCATTCCGGAGTCGCCTGGGTGTAGATCAAGGCGATGTAGATCCCCTTCTCCCGCGCGGCTTTGATCAGCTTGACGACGCCCGCGCCCGACCGGCCTTTGTATTGCTGAGGGTCGATCCAATCGGTCACGCGCAGATTCTTGAGATTCTCCCAATCCGGCTCCGGGGCGACCATCCCGAGATCTTCCAGGGCCCGATGCCGCGCATAGGTAACGGGGGCACCGCCTCCATCGAAGCCCCAATACTGGACCAGGTTTCCCTGGTTGTCCTCGATCACTTTATCGAGGAGCTCCAATGGCGAAAACAACTGGGGAACCCAGGTCGTGTGCATGCGTCCCGAGCAGACGAGGTAGTCGGGAACGGAATTCATGATTCCCGAGCCCACAAAAATACCGCACGGCGGGAGCTGGATACACTTTCGCGAGGAAGTTGTCATATCCTGATGAATCGAAGGGATTGCAAATTAGCTAAACAAGCGGGACCAACGGCCGGGACCAATACCCCCGCCCTGCATCATGAATTGAAGGGAATTTGCGTCGCGAAATCAGGGCTTGATCGTATGAACGGCGGCAGCGTCATGCAACGCTTGCATTTCGGCATCGGTCAAGGCGCGATCGAAAATGGCCAAAGCCCCGAACTTCCCACGGAACGCTTCGCTGAACATCGTGCCGCCTGCCTGGCGCGCGCCGACGGTGAAATCGGCCGGATCCAGCTTGTCAGCATGCAAGTCGGGGTCGTACTTGAAAATCCCCCGCCCGTGGTAATACGGGTTCATGCCGCGATTACCTCCGTTGGGCCCTTCGCTGGTGAAATAACGGTCGGTGCGGTTGTCCTTCTCCGGATCGGGCTCACGCGGCTCCATGACTCCGTTGAGATAGGCGCGAACCCACTTGGAGTCGTAGGTGAATCCCATCGTACACCACCGGCCTTCGGGGACTTCCGAAACGGACGATGCATAGTCCGCATTCCAGGGCAGCCGCGACCCATCGTCGCGATGGGTGGTCCCCCCTTCACTGGAGACATGAGGGACGACCCGGCGATGACCTCCATAAGCAGGCATGTGCAATAGAAGCGACCATTGACGAGTGCCGGTGTTGTCGCCATACCCCTTGCCCTCCGTCCAGATCCCCGCGATGGTGCGGCTTTTCTCAACGTCCTCGATATAGACCACCGCGAAAAGAGTCACCTGGGCATCGGGGCCGCAGATGTTCAAATCGCCCAATTCCTGATGCTTGATATGAAAATATCGCGCGCCATCGAGCTTCGCGGAGTAGCCCGAGAAAGGCCCCCCTTCTACGCGCGGAATAGGTCCATTGAAAACTGTAAGCGGATGCTTCTCTTTGGTGCCTTGGGAAACCCGGGGCTGATCCTGCTCTTCGCCAAAGGTCCAGAAGGCCACCAGGCCGGGGGTCTTTTCAATCACCGATGCGTCGCCCGCGATACCGTTGGCCGGCATCAGAGCTGAGCAAAACAAGGTGGACACGAAAGCCGAAGCGGCTCTGCCGAAGCGGAAGTAAGTTTTCATGCGATGGAATGGGGGTTAGAACAGGGTGAGATCCTTGAATCGCAGCTTGAGATTCTGTACCGGGGTAAATTCCGTTCCGTAAAGAACCTGCCGTCCGGTCGTCACGAAGATCCCGTCCACCGCGATATCGGCGGTCCATTCCTTCCCTTCGGGAAGCTTGAACCGCATAAAGGTCCATCCATCGAAGTTGATAAAGCCCGATCCTTTGATATCGGGATAAAGCACGGTGTGCTTATCGCCATACCCGATGACCTCAATGTTTACTTCTCCGAACGATGAGTTCCCCTTTACCCAGAGGCCCACATGCTTGTAAGGGCCGGCGGAATGGGGCTGAGGGTAAGGGAACTTGAGCCAAACCTGCTCCTGGAGCGCAGGCCAGGAAAGAGTTCCCTGAGGAATCAGTTCAAGCTCCATGCAATTTCCTTTTTCCTCATCCACCACAGGGCGGACCTCGAAATTCCCGGCTTTCCGATGCGGGAAATTCAATCCCCTGAGGCGTTGCTGCCCCAGGCCGGGATCCAGCTTGAAGCTGCCTTCGGTCTCCAGGGAATCGACGAGGGTGGCAGTCGCGGGCGCGGCCGGTTCGTTCGGGAAAGCGGATTTCCCGGATTCAACACTGACAACCTTCGCCTTGGAGGTCACATACTTCGCGCCGGTGCCGGCAGTAAGCGTGATTGTCGCCCCCTTAAGCTTCTCTTCACGTCCATAGAGATCGGTAACGACAACCTCCGCGTCGGCCGGGAACGTCATCTTGGTCTCGCGTTCGCCACGGGGCGTCCAGAGCGCATAGACCCACTCGCCGTTGCGTTCAAATTCCAGCGCGTAGAGCGAGGTCGATCCCGTCGGCGTCATGCGAGTGAACTTGGTGGAGTCCAAGACCCGGGTGTGCGTTGCCATCGCCGCATACGACGGCTTCGGATACATGTAGGGATAGCGATAGCAGAAAGCGCCGTTGCCCCAAATGCTGTGGAAGTACGCTTGCCCGGCGTCATGGATAGCCCCGGGAGCGATAGTGTGGAAGCCATAAGCGCGAGCATGGAGCACGTCGCGAATGTAGTACTCAGCCTGTAGCTTGAGGCCCAGCTTCGTGTGCATGCGCCCGATCCACTCGTAACAGCCCGTGATTTTTGCGTCGTTATACCCGAAGTGACGGGCGGTCTCCCGCAGGTACCAGGCCGACTGCACGCCGCCCGTTACGGGCCTTTCAGGCATGATCATCTGACCGAGATCCTCCACCGCGATGTAATCGACATACTCCTTGGGAAGGCCCATGCGGAACAATTCAGCGACAATGGCGCAACTGTCGCCCGTGTTTCCGAACTGAATTTTAAGCTGGGGAAACTCCTCCCGAATCATCTTAAGACCGGGAATAAGGTACTGCATCCGCAACTCCCAGGCGGCCTGGGATTTCTCCGAACGGGCCGGCGGTTCCTCTCCCCAAAGCTCGCTGGGGAACCTGCCGTCATAGCTGTCGGTCTCGTGGTGAATCATGACCGTGGTCACCTCCGGCGTCGCCTCCACATGCTTGCGGATATGCGCCTCCAGGCCGCCGACCCAATTTTCGATGGAAGGTTGCTTCCACGGGACGCACCAGGTGGTCACTTTGCTGTTCACCATCACCGTGTCGGACTTGAGCATGGTATGACGAAGCCCCGCGCGCTCGAACATTCTTCCCACGTTGACGTAATCCAGGGTGCCCCCGTGTGCCCAGTTGAACCACCACGTCCCATATGGCGATTCCCTCCCCGCCTGACGGGTATCGGGAGGCAACATGACAAACGAGCCCCGATTATCGACAAGATCCCGACCGGAGGCATCCCGCAGTTTGACCTGCGACGCATACCAGCCGTTCCCCACCTTGAGCGGAATCTCGACAACCTCGTTCTTCGCTCCCGCCGCGTCGATCTCCTTGCTTCCGGTGGCGGCGATCTTCCCATCGACGTCGGCAAAGTTCCATTCGACGGTGTACTTACCCGCTTCACGGATATTCAACTCCGCCTTCAAGGCCGGGTTTTCGGCTTCATAAAAAGCAAAGCCCGGAACGTTGGATCGCATGACCAGCTCGACAGGGCTTTTCTCGAGCGTCAGCCCGAAGACGTGGACGGAAGTCCGAAGCCCACTGGGGAGCAACTTGCGGCGGGTAACCGCTTCGGGATCGGTGGGGAACGGGGCCTCTTCCTCGGAGCCGTCCACCGGTTCCATCAACTCAATGTCGAGATAACGTGAGTTCAAGAGAGGAACGCTATAGCCATAATCTTCCTCATTCTCGCGCATGACGTCCTGGATCAACCCGCTTTTGAGCGGAACGCGCACCAGCCAGAGCGGCACTTTCTTGCTTCCGCCAGTACCGTTATAGTCAACAACGCCGACCTTCTTCGCGTCGGCGGTTTCCGTGCCGTCGCGCGGCAGCACAACGCGGGTATCTGCGAGCGCATCGCCCCGCCCGTTTGCATTCCGCGAAAGACGGACCGTGAACTCCGGAATCTTCGATTCGTCATCTTCGCTGGCCGCGCAGAGGATGTAGGCCGAAGCATAGGTATCCAGGGGTACGGAGATAATGCAGGCCTCAGGCAAACCATCAAGCGTGCTGCGCCGCCAGAAGGAGCTCGAACCGTCGTCGGAAGGACAGGCCAGAAACCCCATGTGAGAAAGATTGACGTTCCGCCCGGCGACCTCAACAGGAATGCCGTCCAGAGTGTTCATCCCCGGATTGACGGAAAGCTTGGCATCGCTCATGGCATCGGGAACGGACATCGTACCCATGACTTCCTCCCAGTTCGCCGGCCGCGCGAAGTTTTCCACCGTCAACGGGAGATAGCGGCTGGCGGGTGCCTTTTGCTGAAAGACGATGTCTTTGATGGTCGCGCCCAGATCGAGGTTGAAATCGATTTGGGAGACGAAACCTTTGCGTCCCGTGAAATCACCAATAACGCGGCCGTTCAACCAAACCTCGGCGTTGTCGTCCCCGCCTCTGATCTCAATCTTTAGAGGAGTCGAAGAGGCAGCCGGAAGGTCGGCCCAGCGATAGACGAGCGCACTTTTGCGGGCCGCCGTGGCATAGTAGTAAAGATTCGGGCGAATAAACAGGCGCTTGCCCCCGGCGAATCCAATGAATTGATCATCCCCGCCGTCGTTCCCCACCCGAAACGGGAGTCTGAGACTGTCGGCGCCGTTCTTCCAGGTCAAGTCGGCGGTTAATCCAAGCCCACTGCCGGCGGTGCCGAGGATGACGATGGATGACGTACCTTCCGGAACGGGAACGCTCAGCTTGACCCGCTCCTTGGCAACCATGACGCCGTTTTCTTCAACCAAGTTATCAGCCGGCGAGACCTCGGCCCCGGGGGGCAACGCTGCATTGGCGTTGATCAAGGCACCTCCCAAGACAAACAGGAGTAGGGAAACGGATTTCTTCATGGGGGAACAGGGGAAATAAGTTCTGGAAAACGGTTTGTGAAATCGAATTTACACTCGAAATCAATCAAGTGTCAATCGACGAGGAGATCTGGGCAAAAAAAAGCGATGGAGGATCGGAAAAACCCCGTTCCACCACCGCTTTCCGATAGGATATCGGTCTCTTTAATTCGCCTGCGAGAACAGCCGATCATTCAAGAACTGAGTCCGCAACTCGGCCACAAGGTAGTTGAATTCCATCCAGTTCGGGACAGCCTGGGCAAAGAGCAATTCTACATCCTCCTTACTCATATCCGGGGTGACCCGCTTGCCCAGCTCATCGAGTTTTGCAATCTCGGGAACAAGCACATTGTTGAAAAAGGCGCGATCGCCCTTGACCTCGTCGTTCCAGAACCTCCTGGCACCCCTGACCGACTCTTTGTAATTCGCGAAGGCCTTCATGACGATGGCGCGACGAATGGCAGGCAGGGCCTTTTCGATTCCTACAAATCGGACCTTCCCGAACCGGCTCATTTCATGCGTCTGGCCGCTTCCCCATGTAAAGCCGCCTTGACGGGCGAAATTAATGAGCCCGAACGGCCACAGTTCGCCCTCCTTGGGGAGCTTGTCATAAACCACCTCCCAGGGGATAAACAGGGAGACTCCCAGCCCGTCCTTGACCGGAGCAATCTGTGTCTGCAGGTAGTCATCCAGTTTGCGATAGTTCCGATGGGGAGAGGTCCAGGGAATAAACGTGGTCTTGCCCCCGGGGACATCGATCATGAATTGATAATAGCACTCCCCTTTGCCAGGGGTAAAATACATCTCCAGGTTGCCGCCGCCGACCAGGCCCGCCATCGCTTGTTCGATCTGGTCATCTTTATAGTCGATAAAGATATGCCAGCCCCGGGCGTCCCCAGCCATGTAAAAGGCTGCGTTACCCGTTCCAGCCTTACCGTCACTGACGACGCTTCGCGTGACGTTCACGTCATTGATTAGATTCGCAGCCGCCGCCTGGTTATAAGGCTCGAAACGACTCTCCCTGCTCCCGGGATCCTTGAAAATGGAAGAGCCAAACCAACCCGTCACGCCACTGGGCGCTTGATCGACAAAGCGGCACTCGTAAACGACTTCGGGGCGTTTCTGGAACATGGCTTCTGCCTGATGCCCCAGGAAACGTGCATTCTCAAAATCGCCCACCCTCATCAGCAGCTTGCCGGCAACATCGAATGCCTTTGCCTTCTTTTCAGCATCAAGCGAAGACTTGGGGAGAGCCCCTGCCGCCAGCACGGAGGGCTTACCGGACGAAAACGATGCTTTGATCAGTGAGGCAGAGAATCGGCTCTCTTCATCCAATGCCGCATTTTCGGCAACCTCACTTGCAAACTTTGCCAACTCTTCCCGCCTGCCGAGTGATGCGAGAGAAGTCATTTTTCCAAGGGCTGCCTCCGTGTAATTTTTTGGCGGAAGCTCAGGCAGCGCCAACGCCTGCCCCCAAATATCGACGGCCTCGATCAAAAGCCCCGATGCTTCCGCCACTTGGGCGTAGTCACGCAACCACGCAAATTCCCTGGCTGTTTTCGCGCCGCCCAGGGCTTCCAGAAGGCTCTTCATCCGCTTGGCATCACCGATGTTTTTGTAGAACCCGCGAGTGCGTTCGGAAACCACCTTCTTGTCCTCATCGGTCAAGCCTTCAACCTCAAGAATCTTGGCATAGGTTTCCAGCGCCTTCTCCGAATCCCCCTGCGCTGAAAATGCTCGCGCAACGTCACCCAGGACAATCGCCCTATCCCGGGTCTTGAGTTCGGGAATGCGAAGAGCTTCCTGATAGTCGGCCTGCGCCTCGTCGAACTTAAACTGGCTAACCCTCACCTTCGCCCGGTTTCTCAGGGCGTGGACCTTCGATAAAACCGGCGTCTGGGCATCAGCCAGAATTTGCCCGTAGATTTCCACGGCTTTCTCTGGCTCCTTATTGCGCTCATGGAACTCTGCGAACTGACTCAAAACTCGCGACTTTTCCGCGGGGGCTTGGAGCTTCGGGTGTGCGGCAGCGTCGAGGAATACCTTCGCCGCTTCCTCGTTCTTCCCTTCCTTCCCAAGCAGGTTAGCTTTCCTGACGATTGCACCAAACGCATGATTTGGAGAGAGCTCCGGCTCGGCCAGAACGGCCTCCACCGCCGCCAAGGCTTTTGCATAGTCCTTCTCACCTTCCGCGACCTGCGCCTTAAAAAACAGCGCGTCGGCACGCTGTGCGATATTAGCCCCGGCAAGACGAGCGGCCTCGTCGGCATCCTTGGAGGCCCCGACAAAATCCGAGGCCTTGAGTTTCTCGCGAGCCGACTTCATCGCGTCCGCCGCATTTTCGAAAGCGCCCGCGTTGAACGCTGTGGTAAAAAGCAAAGCAGCCCCGATCGAACAACAGGAGATCCCCCTCACAAACCGCGTACTGAATAGGGAACGTTTGGACATAGCTTTTGAGTTCATTGTGCAAATACCCAGGTGGTTTACAGCAAGCTTTTGAGTTTGAGGATATAGGAGATCATCTCCATCCGGGCGGCATTCAGATCGCAAGTCTTCGGATCCAGCACGGCCAGCCATTGGAGCGCCATCCGCCCCTGATAAACGTTGTCAATTTTACCGGTGGCAATGGCTTTCTGGGCCAGTTGCCGGACCAACGTCGCGTACCTGACGTCATCGATCGCCTCACGATAGCCTTCCCATTGGAGGGTATCGATCGGAGCGTCAATACCCGGGTAGACCATGTTGAAACTCCGGAAATTGTATTCCACGCCCACGAAATCATTCCACGGGCTTCCGTTGAGCATGTAGTTATTGGTACCGTCGCAATCCGCCAGATAAGTATCCATTCCGTGCGTTCTACGAACGAAATCGGGATTCTCCGGCCCGGTATGAGGAGCGGCGTAGTTGGTGATCCTGGTGCCTACGGAATGCCATTTGGCCGAGGTCTCCTTGGAATATCTTCCCCCATAGTTGATGAAGTCCTCATTGTAACCTCCATAGGTCAAATGCCCATCATGCCCGGTCGTATAGACCTTCAGTCCCTTTTCCTGCAGGTACTTCCAGGGCAGCCGCTCGGAAACCAGGAGGTTCATCGCCGGTTCATCCCAACCGAACGCATAAATATTGCTGTGCCCCACGATCTTCTTAACGATCTCTGCGGAACGATCCATTCTGGCGTAGAGGTCGAGAGGAGCGGGCTGTTTGTCGAGGGGGTTGCTCCGAACCTCGGGCAACATCATCCAATCGTAGGTGGGAATGGCGGGAACAGCCCCGAAGATTGCGTCGGTTCTCAGGCCCGCCTTCTTGTAGGTCTCCAACTGCTCCGTCAAGACGGAGTCATCTCCCATATCGTAATTGTCGAGAATCGGATATAGCAGGTTATGCTTGCGCATATTGACGTACTCGTTGAAAAGGCGTTTCTTTGCCTTTTCCAAGTCGCCGCCATTCTTCTTGAGGTAGAGCTTCAGGTAGTTGTTGTTATAGATGCAGGTATAATATTCCCGGCTAAGATCATAGTTGGTCTTAGGATCGGGAAGCTCGAAGGGCAGCACGACAACCTCCAACGGGATCGCCCCCTGCGGCTTGCCGTCCACCGTGACGGCGATGGTGCCGGAATAGGCCCCCTCCGCGTCTCCGGGGGCCTCAAGAGTGAACCAGATCTGCTTGAACTCTCCCGCCGTGAAAGCAAAGGGCTGAAGCGTCGGCGTATCGGAAACCGGCTCAAGATGATCATTGAAGGGAACCTCAAGCCGCATGGGATTGCTGATCCACACATACTCGGTCCCCCGTGGTTTGGGCCGGTCCACGCGCAAGTAGTTGTCCTGGGTCTTCTGGTCCACTTTGACGAGACTCTCGTCATTGAGCAGCAACTCGGGGACGAGTTCACGCCCGGCAGTGTCGGCAAAGTAGCTATACCATGCCGTGCCGGTCTGGTACCAGACTTTGACGACCTTCACATCGAGCGCGGAGGCCGGAATCTTCCCATTCTTTCCGACCAGCTCGCTTACTTTCAATTCCACCTTCCCTGCATTGGCGAACGGATAGAATACGACGGATGCGGGTTCGAACTCGCCCTTGGCGGCGACGATCCGCACCGGTCCGCCCAGCGTGCCATCCACGGGATAGGTGTGCATCGTCCGCTTGACGTTGCTCATCGCGGGGACGGTGTAATATGCGAAGCGATCCGAAAGCGGCTTCGCCTTGCTATCCGCAATATCGCTCCGGACACGCGCTTCCGCAGAGTTGATTTTACTCTTGGCGGCTAGCGGCCAATGGGAACTCGTCAGAAATGCAGCCGTTAGTATCGCCAACCGAAGATTGCTGTGTCTCATGGATTCCCTTTTCCTTCCGAGGTCTGGTTGCTCTTGATGATTCTGAATTCTCCAGGCTGCAATTCAAACTGCTCAACTTTTCCGCACCGATGCAGAAAAGCCTTGTGCGGGTTTGTGTTGTCGATGTTCAGAAGACAGATGGTTCCGTCCTCCGGAAAGTAGGAAAACGTGATAAAGCGACACTCCGTGCCGGCATCATGCTGATCGTCGGTAATCCAGACATCGCCGCGTGCCTCCTTGGCGATATGCCGATAAATCGTGCCGATCAACCCGACTGAATCGCTGCGGCTCCCCGGGCCGAAATCTTCATTCAGTGCTCCGGGGTATCCCCAGGAGTTCAGAAAATAGACGGTCCCCTTGCCCAGCTTGCGCCGCAAGAGCAGCGGCTCCGCCTCTTCGTCGTCGACGATAAGCGCCTCGACCGTGGGATCGGTGATTTCGATTTCCCCCAGGCAATTCTGAAGAATTCCGAAACGCCGCGGATATTTGACTCCCAAAGCTTCGGAGCCACGCGGAGGCGTCGCCCAATAGATTCTCCGTCCGCGCTTCTTGACCTTCACCCCGCACAACGCCGAGAAGTCGCCGCCGTTGACCAACTCATCCACTCCATAGTCGCCGTAGTTGCGGGAGACATTGGTGGAGAGGTGCGGAATCGAAATAAAGAGAGTCCCGCCGCTTTCGACATAGGCTTTGAGAATCTCGTATTGCTTCAGGGAGGAGGTGTTCCATCCCGAAAAGAGGAGAGCCTTGTAGTTTGCCGCAAGGAAGGCCGCGTCGATGTTATCCTGCGCGAAGCTGACAATATCGACCATTCCAAACGGATTCCCGGAGAGAAACGCGTTCTGGTACTGCCCGAGGACCGGAGGCCGGGGATAGAAGGTTTCCTTCACAATCTCCCACCCACGTTCCGGAGCGCCTTCAAACCACGCGGGGTTTTTATCGGCGAGAGCAAATGCCCCGGCCACGGCTGCATTGGGGCTGTAACGATGATTGCACAAATCAAGATTCCCCTTGGCAATCGCGATGGTCGATTGGGGCTGTCCGGATGGCGTTCCGTTGGCTTTTACAAAATCATAAAAGTCCGAAATCTCTTTCCGATACTTCCGTGGAACCTCTCCGGTGTAGTCGATCTTATGGTAATGCTTCCTCGCCTCTTCGATATAGGGAATGAAATTTGGAGGCGTGTGACCGCCCCAGGAGACCTCATTCGGCTTGAGGGGAACGATCGGGAATTCGTGCTTGGGCGAGTCCTCACAGAGCGAGGCCTCCACGAACCAGTTCCCGCTTTCGTTAATGATGATTTTGCAACCCGCCATGTATTTCTGGTACATGCCCGCCTTCAGGAGAAAGAACTTGAAGTCGCTGGAGTTGGGGATCCATGAGTAATGCTCATGAGCCATATGCGAGCCCCAGAGGGGTAGCTTATACTGGCGATAAAGCCCACGGGAGAGCGCAGACGCCATGTTGAGATGTTCGAAAGCGAAGTCTTCAATCAACGGCACGTCTGTCCCGGCGGCAACCTCGTAGTCGATGTAGAAGTTCGTGCTGGTCGCCATCACGTTCCCCCACCCATCCGCATGGCGCTGGTCGACATGCTTGCTGACGCGCTCCACCAAGTCGTCGGCAAGGACCTTCAGCGTAACGTCCTCAAGCTTCTTCCCCTCCAAATTGCGGTCCGTAATGCCAAAGTGGAAGCGTTCGCCGAAATCGTAGCCAAGGTAATGCTTGCCGCCGACCTTCTGGAACTGGCTCGACCACTCCTTGCTCGCATCGACGTAGATGAAAAGCGTGTAGAGGTCTTTCTTTGCGGCCTCCCGGATGAAACGAAGCGCTCCCGCCCCGCGGCGATTCCGATGATTGTCGAGTTCCGGCGTATCCTGCCTCCGGATGTTCGTTCCTTTCTCCCAATCCGGAAAAGGAATCGAAATGCCCATTTCATCCAAAGCGTAGTCCCATTCGGCAATCGTAGCGGGTGCGTACCCACGTCCATAGCCCCAGACTTGAGCGAGATTTCCCTGATTGTCCTTAAGGATCAGGTCAATCATCTCCAACGGAGAATAGTTCTGAGGGGTCCACGCCTGGTGAGCGTAGAGACCGGAGACAAAATAGTCTTTGCTCATCGGATAGACACCGGTGCCTATCCACATACCGCATTTCGGGAGTTCCATTTTTGGGGTGGGGAATCGTTCCTTTGGTGAAGAAGCCCCCGGCCTCTGCTGGGCGAGGAGCATGATAAGTGCCACTGCCAGGCAGAGCGCCGGGGTTATTGGGTTTGTTAGGGGGAAGCGCTTGATAGAAAGTTGCGAGTCAGGGCTTTCTACTTTTCGTAAACCCCGCTGACATCTTTCAGGCGAATGACCGGTGTCGCGGGCTTGAAGTCGGCGAGGTCGAGCGGTGTCCGATGCATCTCGACAATCAAGGCTCTTACTTTGATCGGGTAAGCGATCTTTTTGTCACCACCGCTGGACACCCACTGTTCGGAGACCGGCCCCGGGCTGTGGTCATTGAAGAGCTTGGTGTCCCTCAGCGGCAACGCCACGAAGTTCCACCCGTCGAAGTTGACCGCGATATTGCCCGGCCAGTCGAGGACATCGCATCCCCATCCCGTGGTTCCCAGCGAACGCCAGACTTCACCATCGGCATCCTCAATCTCGAACATCACACGGCCCCAGTTCGAATTCCCCTTCACCCAAACGCCCATTGCGGCAGGCGTCCCGCTGACTTCGGCCGGCTTGTTGAGGCGGACGGTGACGTACTCGGTGATGTATTTGTTAACATCTCCCTTCTTCTTGAGTTCAAGTTCGAGACTCCCACCTTTCTCCTCGTCGTTGACGGCGCGCAGGTCGAACTCGCCAATCTGGCGTACCGGGGTCTGGAGAGGCACGGTCCACAACGTGTCGATCCCGTTGTCGTAATCAAGCTTCACGTCGTTGAGATTGTCCAGCGGCGCCGCCACGTTTGCCAATGCCGCCCGTGCTTCATCCTTCGGGAAGGACCGCTTGCCAAGGGTGACCTTTCCAATCTCCTTGCCCGCGAGAAGATAGACCGGGGAGGTACCAGCCTTCACAACCAACTTGCCTCCCGCGGTCTTCTCTTCGCGAGAACGCCCGTACATATCGACCACTCTCACCGGCGTATCGCCCGCGAACTCGATATTGAACTCAGCGTCACCGCGAGAAGCCCAGAGTGCCGTGGCCTTCTTGCCATCCGCGCGGTCGAACTCGACGGCATATACGGTCGTTGATCCCGTCGGGATCTGCCGCCGCAGTTTCACCTGATCGAACACATTGGTGAGCGCGGCATAGGCCACATACGACTTCTTGGGATACCCGTATGGAGCCCTCTCCAGAACACCGCTGCCACCCCACAAGCCGTTGTAATAGGCATTGCTGGTATCGAAAAGAATGCCGGGGGAGATCAACGTGAAGTTGTTAGCCAGGCTGATCAGCATGTCGCGCACATACCATTCTGCCTGCTGCTGTTGACCCATGTCCCGTTCCGAACGGTAGGTAAACTCATAGCACCCCGTGGCCGGAACATGACGGCCAGAGATCGCCTTGACGGTATCCATGGCAATATGCATTCCCTGCACAGACCATTCCTGAAGTTTCTCGGGGATGTAGACCTGCGAAGGCGCCTCGATTCCGATATAGTCGATGTACTCGATCTTTCCTCCGTGCCGGAGAACCGCCGCCATCACGGACTGGGAGGCGCTGTTATTGCCCACCACCAGCTTCATCTGCGGGAATTTTTCCCGGAAGAACGCACCGCTCAGGTTAACAAGATCGGCATACCTCTTCTCGTGGCCCGTCCTCCACTCGGTGAGCTGCGGCTTCTGCCCAAACAATTCCACGGGAAGATCGTTACCCGGGCCGCTCTCATGGAAGATCGCCACCTCGCGAGTGCTCGGGTACGCCTCCACCAATTTTTTGAAAGCAATCTCCGCCTTCTCAAGGGATTTCTCCGGCGTTTTGAGATCGGGGAAATCGAGAGGCGTGTTCAACTGCCCCCGGGTGATGTACCACTGCGCCATATCCTTCTCGGTCGCCTTGGTCCAGGAAGCCTTGCGCATTCCCGCCTTGAACATGACAGGCCCGGCGAAGGAAAGCTCCTTTGGAGTCTTGTGAGCGCCGTCGAACCACCAGGTCCCGTAGGGGGAGTCATACTTGGCCTTGCGCTCGTCTTTGCCCAACACCCCGAAGCTGGCCGGATGCGTCAACACGGTCTTACCGCTGGCATCCTGAATCAAAACGCGCAACTCATACCATCCCACCTGCGGAACATCGAGGGGCAGCAGAACTTTTTGCTCCTCACCGGCCTTTGCGAACGCAAAGTCTTTCGATCCGCCGCCCGTTTTCTTTCCATCCACGTCGAGAATCTCCCAGGCCAGCTTGCCCTTGGCAGCGGCGCCAGACTTCAGCACCGCCGTGGTCTCAGGTTTCTCGCCATTGTGAAAGATATTGGCGGGCTGAGACTGGATAAACGCAAGACCCACAGGGGCGTGTTCCAGCGTGACGCCAAAAATCTGAACTGCGCTCGTCGATTTCGGATCGGGTTTGATCGAGTTGTCGATCTGCTCAAAATTCTCCCACGGCTTGCCAAAGAACTCAAAGTTCAAGGAGGTCTCATCCATCATCAGGTCGATGATCTTGCCGCCATTGAGCGGAACTTCGACGAGATAAAGAGGCACCTCCACCTTTTTGCCGCTCTTGTCGGTCTTGGTAACGGTACCGACCGGCGTGATCCCCTCTCCCGGGGTTTCGCCATTGCGCGGGAGGGTGATCACCGTGTCGGCGAGTTGATTGCCGCCTGCGCCGTGCTCCACATACTTGGCGATTCGTGTGGTGAAGATTGGATCCTTCGCCGGATCCGGATCGACCGCCGCCAGCACCCAGGCTTTCGCATAAGGGGAGCCTCCCGGAACGGTGAAATGAACTTCGGTGAGAAGGCCATCGAAGGGAGAGCGAGCCAGATACTCGTCCACCTCCAACGCCCAGTTCCCCTGTCCCTCCCGAGTCAACCCGACGTCGGCGCTCTCCTCGCTTGTGGCGACAAACATCGGGATGCCCTTCAACTCCGAAAGCCCGGCAGGCACCGAAGAACTCGCCCCGGCAAAAGACTTTGCCATTTTCTGAGCGGCAAGATCAAGGGGCAGGAATTTTGAGGCTTCGTACTTGGTCTTCAGGGAAAACACCGGGCCAATGGAAGCGCTCGAGGCTGCCGCAAAGTTGATTTCCTTCACGCCACTCCCCTCCAGCGTGCCCGCATAGCAACCGTCCAAGTAGAGATCAACTCCCTTTGGACTCCTGCGGGCTTCAATCTTCAAAGGATGATCGCTCGCCGCTGGCAGCTTCTCCCAGTCGCGAGTGATGTCGTGATAGGTGTCGGTATAGCTATAACTGGTCTGGTAGCGACCGAGCTTGGGACGGATATGATAGTTGATCGGCTTCTTGGGGTCGCCGATGCCTGTCACACGGATAATTGCGTTTGGCCAATCGTAAGGTTTCTTGACCGTCTTTCCGTCTTCCTTGGTCAGACGTTCATCGCGAAAATCAACCGCGGAGAAGGAGATCACGTCGCTCCGTCCGTCATTCCATTTCACCGACATCTGCACTCCGTCGGGTTCAAGCCCCGTCCGAACCGTTGCGCCAAAAAGGTCATTGGCGGGAACTGTGACGGCTCCTCCCGCTTTGAAAGCCGCGGCATCGACCTTGGGCACTATAGGAAGGATGTTGGCAATCGAACGGTCAGGCAGCGCCGCGGGTTCGCGAACCTCGATCTCCGAGATGCTGAAAGCGAAATTCGTAAAACCGTAGAAATTGATTCCTGCGCCCACTCCGGAGGGAATCGTGACATCGGCCACTTTCTGCATCACACGAACCTCGTCGATAAAAACGGCCATCTTGCCGTCTCTCACCGTGACGACACAGGTACGCCACTGATCGCGCTCGATGGTAAAGGGAAGCTTGGCCTCGCCTTTCACGGAAGCCGCCGAGCCGTCGCCCATGATCTTTACTTCATCCGTCGAGATGGCTACCCGGATCTCGCCCGGCTTCCCCCCGATTTGCTGCCGGAGGCGAAGCTCAAATTTGCCGAGAGTCTCCGCCACCCTCGACTTGCAAAGCCGGAACTTGAAGACCACATCATAATTTTTCAGATCGGGAGCGATCGTGGGGGAAGGCGAATACTCCTTGAGAATCAACGCATCCTTTTTGAGATCGAGGTTGATATCTGCCGTTTGAGTCCAGACAGGATCGTTACCGACTGTGATCCCCTCCGCTTCAATCACCGTGGGCGCTTTATCGTGATAGTTCCGGAAGTTTTCCGTGAAATAAACCTTGGGCCCAACCGCAAAGGATGCTGTGCCCCAACTTCCCATCATGATCCCCGCTGCTAAAATGGCCGAGGGAAAAGCTCTTGTCGCTGCGCGTTTGGTCTTTCGCATAATATCTGGGAGGGTGCTGATTTTGGTAAGGTGGGGTTAAGTCTGTCAGTTTTTATCGAGGCATGAGGGTACCATCGAACATAGAGCGCCATGCCTATAAATGACCTGACGCTTATCATGGAGGCCGCCCCTTCTATGAGGGGCGGCCGTAAACCGCAGGAGATGTTAAAATTCAGCAGCCTGGTAACTCGGGAGATAGAGCCATTCCCCGTAGGCTTTTGGATTCAACAAGAATTTCTATCAAGCGGCCCGCTTGAAGCGGCGGCGGAAGGCCGCCGCGCCGAGCAAGGAGGCGGCCACAAGTGTCCAAGTGGAGGGTTCGGGCACAAACGTCACCTCCAGGTTGATCTGTCCGTAGTCGTAAGTCAGATAACCTTCACCAATCTCGCCCCCTAAACCATTGAGAAAGACGACAGATAGCCCCGAGGTGAAGCCTCGGTTGGCAAAATTTTCTCCGTTATCTCCATAGAAGTTAAAGAGATTGTAACTACCCTCTGCGACGTTACCCACCATGGTAATCTCAATCACTGTACTGTTCCGAACAAAGTCCGATGACCCAGCATAGTTCCAGAGATCAATTTTGTCGCTGGCGAAGTCCTCGCCAATCCGGAATGAGAATTTCGATCCGGTCTGCATGGTAAGCAGCGCAGCCGTCGTGCCGCCGCCATCAAGAACAAGCGTTCCAAAATCTCCGCCAACAGTCCTATCGCCAGGAGTAATATAAGCCCCGTTGGCAACGGTGATCTTGTTTGCGCCGCCTGGTCGCACAACGCCGATACCCCCGAAAGAGCCGGTATTGTTGACATTGACGTTTCCGACACCCGTTGCAGAGTAGCCCTCAACCAAATCTGTATTAATCAGAAGAGATCCGCCGTTCACATTCACAGTAGTGACTGTTTGGGTGCCGGAGAGCTGGAGGGTCCCCGTTCCAACCTTGTTCAAAGTAATGGTAGTTCCCGAAATCAAGCCAGAGAACGTAGTGTCCTGATTGTTTGCTCCCACTGAAATGCTATTGAAAGCTGTCACCGTCACGTCCCCCGCTCCCGATAAGCCCCCTACCGTGATTCCTCCAGTGAGTGAAGCGGAAGCTCCCGATGCGATCTTGAGGGTGCTATTCCTGATTGCATTCGTGTTGCTTACCGTGATCTTCCCGGCATTGACATTCACATCTCCCGTAAAGCTGTTACTTCCCCCAATCAACAGTTCAGACGTGGCGCTGTTTTGCGTGATCTCCGTAACCTTGGATGTAATAATATAATTTAGCGCTACACTATCAATTCCCGTGCCGGAATTGATAATCGCACCGGCATGATCAAGAGTACCGAGGGAAGTCGTGACGGAGGCGATATATATCCCGCTCGTCCCGGATGTGATTGTGTTGCGGTTATTCCGGAGAATCAAGTCACCTGTACCTGTCGTCCCCCCTTCAATGCTGAACACTCCACCACCGTTGTTTTCGAGGGTGGTTCCATGCTCATTGACGATAATACCCTGCCGAACCGTGAGTTTTGATAAAGCACTTTGCCGGATCGCTGTAACCGATGACCCCACCACGGTCCCTGTAGTGCCTGCCCCTAGAGTAACCCCGCCAAAGGCACCCGTGCCGGAGAGAATACCCGTGCCGGAGACAAGAATTTCGCCAGCGACGTTAAAGAAGCTTCCGGCGATGCCCACGATGCCAGCGCTGCCGACACTTGTGGAATTATGGACGAGATTAAGATTCCCCGTGCCCGTCACGGCAGTCTCAAACTGGATTGCACCAGTGCTGTTTGTCGTGAAGGTGCTACCGTTACTGTTGACCTCAACGCCGGTCGTCCTTATGAGGACCGATCCTGCGCCATTATTAGTGATTCCCTTAACCTTCGAGCTTACACCGCCAGTTATGGTAACATTGCCCCCGCTTTGGCTGGTGATCGAACCATCGAAATCAAGTTTCTTGGCCGTAAGCTCAAATGTGGAATTTCCGCCCTCGTTAATGAGGGTAACGTTGCCCGTTCCGGTGATTCCCCCGGACAACAGAAGACGGTTGGCGCTTAAGGTAGAAAGCGTGAGATCATTTGCCAGGTCGACTGTGCCGCTAATTGCCCCCGCCTGGGTGGACGCAATCTTGATGGTCCCCGTGCTCCCAGCAGCAACATGAATGGTGTTCGGAATCGTGTTAGCGCCGTACGTACTTGTCACTCCATTGATCAGGGTGACATTGGCACTGCCGCTGGAATCGCCAAGAGTGATGGTTCCGGTACCAAATGGATTTACGCCAAGTTCACCGGAAACCGTCCCGGATTTCACCAAAAGCCCGCCGGTGAACGCTTTTGCGCCACTGAAATTGACAATGCCGCTCGTCTTATCGACCACAATCGCCGTGGTGCCGGTGGCCCCACCGTTGTTAATAGCCCCCGTGAATTTGATAGCGCCCGTACCGGCGAGAGTCAGGGTAAACGGGGTAACATTGCCAGCATTGGTCAACGCCCCACTGATGAGCATTTCGTTTGCTGAGTTGTTCGTCCAAGTCTGGTTGGCTCCCAGGCGGACAGGACCGTTCAATGTAACGGCCCCTGCAAGGGCGTTCACCAAGATACCGCTTGAACCGATCGTAAAATTGGTGGTACTGCCGAGAGTAATGGCCGCCGTCGCGGTCGATCCATCCCCGAAGATCAAGCCATTGATGTTGGCATTTCCGGCATTTGGCATCGCCGTGTAACTCGCCAGGTTGAAACGGGCAATGTCGCTGGTCAGGTCATTAGCGGGAGCAACTCCTCCAGTCCAATTGGCGCCGGTAGCCCAAGTTGCGTTGGCACCATTCCAATCGACCGTTGCGGCACGCGCAGAGGGAATCGATGGGGAGCCTGCCAGAAGGGCTGTTGCGAGCGCCGCGGCAGCC
Source organism: Chthoniobacteraceae bacterium (assembly GCA_037190965.1). Taxonomy (GTDB): domain Bacteria; phylum Verrucomicrobiota; class Verrucomicrobiia; order Chthoniobacterales; family Chthoniobacteraceae; genus DATMFV01. The sequence continues at coordinate 50,233 of JBBCKI010000034.1, read as the reverse complement.
ACGCGGAACGATTTAGGGGAGTTCGTCTTCATATTTTCTCGATGGGGGATTCAGTCGATGCGATGGCGTTTCGACCCGCCTCCGGCTTCAAGCGCGTCACTCGCGGCGGGATTCGAGGTGGCGCGGGTAGAATTTGTAATAGCGTGTTTACATCGAAACATGGGAAGGCGGCAAGAAAAATCTCGACCGGTGATAAAAATGCTGTGGATTCGCGCCGTCCTTAGGAGAACTTCCAAAAAAGTCCATATGTGGCGCAGCGTGTTGCAACGCGCAGAAAAGACTCCTGTGAGTTATCCCAAGATCAGAACCAAGAGTTGGAATCTACAACCGAGCTGAGAAGAAGCAACGTCGAGTACAGATATAGGCGGAGCAGCACTGGTATTTCCGTCGCTACCCTCGGGGGCGGTATCAGTTTCGCACCTCCGTTGAAGCCGCCTCCCTGCCAGAAGTAGCCTATAGGGATGGACGCCAAACGCTCTTCCGCGTCAAATCCCACGCTCGACGGCGCGAGCGGACTACCTCGCCCTCCGAACAGCCGAGGGGTTTCACCAAATCGGCAACAGAGGCGTCGTGCACACAGTTGCACCCGTCGAGAAAGAATTTTCTTGTAAACGCGCTTTTACAGGACTACAAATGATTCATCCGGCGAAAACGCTCCAGCCATCCTATGGCCCCTCCCCCACATCGAATCTACACCGAATTCCACGCCCAGCGCCTCATCGACTGGATGAAGGGATCTTCAACACCCTCGCTTCTTCTCGCCCCCAAGAAAAGACGAGGAGCATTCACGTTGATCGAACTCCTCGTTGTGATCGCCATTATCGCCCTTGCCACAGGCATGGTGATTTTTGGCCTCAAGGGAACCGCCAGCAGTTCATCCCTTACGGGAGAGGGCGATCGCCTCGCCGCCCTCGTCAGCCTGGCCAGACAGAACGCGATGGCCAAGAACGCGTTAACTGCCCTGATTCTCGTAACCGACCCTTCTGTTGACGGAAATCTGCGCGCCGTTAGCATTTGGGAGATCACGCCGAAGACTGACGGAACCGCATTGACACCCACCAATTGGAAGCAAGCCTCGAGATGGGAGACGCTGCGAGCAGGAACCATCTTCAAATCCCCCGGAACCGATGAGATGGAGAGCCCCGGCACCTTGACGGCAACAAGCGTCCCCCCCTCTTTTCCGACCATCAAGTTTGGAAGCTCCACCCTCAATTCTACAAATGGTTTTCGGTATTTGCTCTTTCTGCCCTCGGGTGGCCTGCTAAGCAACACCCACAATCCGGGGGTCCTCACCCTTGCGGAAGGCACAATTTCCGGCGGTACGGTTGTTTACACCAACAAAAACTCTTCGGGAGATCCTGCCAATACCTACACCATCACCATTATCGCCGCAACCGGCCATAGCGTCATCACTCGACCCTAGGGAAGCGCGTCCCTGATAGAAGATGGATGCAGCCCGCCAAAAGCGGGCTTTATTGATACAGCAGGAACCGCCTGGAGAAAGCGCTGCAGAACCGGCGGTGAAAAGGCCCCGTCAAAGCTCCATCTAATTGCAATTCAATCCCCACCTCTCAGTCATGAAACGACGCTTTCAGACAAAAAAAGCATTCAGCCTGGTTGAAGTCACCATTGCCATCGGCATAGCGGCTTTCGGCATCATCTCCATGCTTGGCCTACTGGGCTCGCTGATGAGCTCAGGCCGCGAGTCCTCAGAGGACACCGTTCTCTCTGATATCGCCAAGACTGTCGCAGCCGGATTGCGAGCGCGGCCTTTCGATCCGCCCGCGTCGGGCACCGATAACTCGCTCGAAAAACTCAGTAAATCGACGACAGGCGAATTGACCTACTTCAGCATGGAGGGCGCTACTCTGACCACCAACAACAACCCGCTTTACACTTGCACGGTTACAGTAACGGCGGAACCAGAGTTCAGTACCGCCACGACGGGTGTCATCAATCTCTATGAGGCGAAAATCGAGTTCAGTTGGCCTTACCCGAAGGACATTTTTAAGAAAACGTTCCGCATCAATCTAGCACGCTATGACAAATAAATGCCCCCCGCCACAGACCTTCCCTTTTGATGGCGTGCTTCAAGCATCGACATCACGCCCCAGTCGGCTTCAGGCGTTCTCCCTGGTCGAGTTGCTCACCGCCCTTTCCGTCTTTGCCCTGCTGATCGTCATCTTGGGCGCAGTAGCGCAGAACGTCAGTAACGTTTGGGTCATGACCCAAAAGCGCACCTCCCGCCAACAAAGCGCACGAGTCATCCTCGACTTCATTACGCGCGACCTGCAATGCGCGCTGCCGCCTATCGTTCCTAATAATACGGCCAGCCTCCAGATGATTCACAACCCGCAAAAACCGCCCACTTCGATTTTGAATACCAAGTATGGGAGCGGGCATACGCTCTTTTGGCAGGCTCCCGCTTCGGTCAATACTTCACAGGGCGATATCGCCGTTCTGGGTTACTTCATCCGTTGGACGCCAGACCACAAAGCGAATCTATGCCGCCTGTTTGTCACCCCCAGGGATGTAAATTATTATCTAATCCATCAGCAACCGGGAAAGGCCTGGCTCAGCGACACAATCCTTGATAATATGGCACCCGCTGACAATACCAACAAGTATCTCGGCCTGATGTCAGAAAACGTCGTCGGCCTTTGGTTTGAACCGCTGGACGCCTACGGTCAGACCATCTCCGGCGACTTCAATTCCCGCTCCGGGTACACCGATAGCAAGGGAGTCAGCCTCCCCCCCGGATCACTTCCAAGATCAATCAGGGTCAGCATCGCAACCATTGATGCCCGTAGCGCCGCCCGTCTCACCCAAAGCCTTCAGGCGAAAGCCAATCTTGCGGCCAACGCGGATGTATTCGTGGCGAGCGTCCTCGGCGATTCCACACTCAAAGCCATCCACGGGGGTGTCCAAGCCCATACGACATCCATCACCCTTATCAATTCACGCTAGCGATCAACCCTCCTGTTGCCATGAAGCCTACTCCCTTACGCCCTCCTGGCCGCGGCCCCAAGATGGAATCTGCCGCTGCCCTCATCACGACGCTGATCTTTCTCGTCCTCATAGCAATCATGATCCTGGCCATGTCCGATTCGTTGCGCGTCGAGCGCGGTGCATCGGTCTCCTACGTCAATGAGGTAATGTCCACCCAAATGGCAGAGCGGGGCATCAACCACATTACAGCAACGCTGAACAAGGAAACCGGCGACATCAGACGCAACTGGATCAGCCAGCCTGGGCAACTCGTGCTGGGGGCGGAAGAGGATAATGGCTCAACACTAGACATTGACGAACGCACGGTACTCACCGGAGCCGTGTTGGGCGGCACGAACAAAAACGCGGCCAAAATCGTCCCGCTCCATTCCGGAATTCCCAGTGGCGGCACTCTGGATGCCGTGTTGCAACCCCCAAACCTGAACATAGCCACCTGGGACAACGCAGGCGAACACCTGATCACCGACGCGGCCCGACTTATGCAGGTCAAATGGGTCTATGTCCGTGAAAGCGGGCGGTTGGATAAGGCTGAAGCGCCCAGCATTGTCACCAATAAGAGCGACCCGTCGTATGATCCAATCATCGGCCGTTACGCTTTCTGGGCTGACGACGAAAGCACCAAGGTCAATCTCAACCTCGCCTGGAGCGGCACCAACACAAAGAACACACTCTCCGCCGGCAGTCCGACACGGATCAGTCTTGCAGCGATCCCCGGTTTTACCGAAAATGACGCCGAAGCGTTTCATAACTATATCTCCGCCGACAACTTTGGGACACTCAAAGACTTCTTCAATTCTCCAAACGACGCCCGACGGATCCCGAATTTCGCCACCAAGCTTCGCCAGAACAAGTTCGACCTCACTCACTACAATCACGATCCGCAAACCACTTTCTTCAACGAAAAGCGCATTGTACTCACTACCCAAAAAAGCCTTGCAGGCAATAATGACTTCCTCGACATTCTGAAAGTCGATAACACCGATCCCGGATGGGTCGAGAGAGTTACTGAAACGGGCACTGTTGAAGATGTGATCGATCCAACCAAACTCAGCAACGTGTTGCTGAAACTGGTCAAATATCTCGAGCGTACCGATTGGCCGATGGTCCCATCATCTGCCACCTCCAAATCATTTCAAGCCAAGTATTTCGATAGCGATCCCGACCGACTCGGACAATTGGCCATTGGGATTATTGAGTACGTTCGATCAGTGGAATCGGCAAAAAGCTTCATCGAACCCATCAGAGTCAAATACGATAAGAACCTCAAGAAATTCACCCGCGTCAGTGGCTCAGTCAGCGCCGGAGCAGACGACACTTTCATCGGAAGCCCGCGCCGCCTTTACATAACGGAGCTTGGAGTCTGGAGGGCTGATGCGTTGGAGACTACTCCTCCGCATACAGGACGACTTAAAATCAAACTTTATGTAGAACTGCACCTTTCGGCAAACGGGGGAATCGACTCGGTCGATTTACTCGAGCCTGAACCGGGAAAAAGGTTATGCATGTATATCTTCCAGGCGGATCAAGAAGGATATGCCTTCCTTGCCGATGGGCAGGATGCATTCATTGCAAATGACAGGAAAAATTCCTATGTAATTGAACAGAAGAACATCATTGGAGGAAACCGTATGCTCAATGCAGGGGGGTACAAGACCCTGATGTTTGAGTTCTACTACAGGGACAACAAGGTCAAAGCCCCTCTTCCCGACCCGGTGAAAATCAATGTGCGCTACGGTTTGACCATCGCGAAGGATGCCGCTGAAGCCGCCAAGGCAAGCCGCATTGAGCTTGCTCCACTAGGAAATCCCCCCGCAAAGGATGGGGGCACATTAGGCTTCCCCATCGCTATTACAGCCCAAGGCGGAATTCCTGAACCAGGCCCAGATGAAATTCCCGCTATCGGCAGCTTCATGACCGATGACCCCCGCGTCAATGCGACCTATCGTGATTGGTTTGAGAACGACGAACACACCTTCGGCGCGGCGAATACTCCTGTTAGCCTCCTGAACAGCTCCGTAATTAATCCCAGCGGCGGACGCCCGCCGCGGGATCATACAAGCGCCAACAAAGTGACAGACGTCAGCTTTCGCGTTCCTTATCCGAAAGACCCATCCAAAGGCCGCCCCGGAATCGTCAAATCCGCCGCGGAACTGGGGTTTGTCCATACCGGAATTGAAGGGAAAGCGGAAAATACAAAAGGGGGGGTTTCTTGGCGCACACTTCGTCTCCAGGCTACGAAAGGCACGACAAGCACGGACACGACCATCAAGGAAGTCCCCGACTGGGCTTTGATGGACCTCTTTACCGTACCAGCCGATGTATCCCCCGCCGCAGCCGCCCTACTCTCCCCTCATGGAACCGGCGCAGGGAGAATCAATATCAATAACAAGGTGGAGCCGTTCAAAATCACTCGTTCATCGCCTTTGAAAGCATTTCTCCTAAATGCCCGGAAAAGCACGACCAATGCCAACACGCGGCTCAGTGAGACCGAGGCTAACACGCTCGTGAACAATATTCTCGACTTCACCTCCACCTTTAAATATGGCTACACCAATGGCTTTGACAGCCCGGGAGAGATTGTTGAAATCAAGGGCATTGCAGACGGCGGTGAGGATAGCGAGGAAATGGTGCGAAGCATCAGCAACTTTATCACCACCCGAAGCAACGTGTTCGGAGTCTATACGATAGGCCAATCCCTCAAGCAGACTTCCAGCGGGAATTTACAGGTCACGGGAGAGCAGCGGCAACATGCGATTCTGGAGCGGTATCTGGATTCCAATAGCAAAGTCCGGTTCCGCACCGTCTACTTCCGAAACCTCAATCCATAGGAGCAGAAGAGAAAGGAGGAGATGTGGAGCTCCCTTTTCGAAGGGAGCGCGTCTTCTCCGGCCGTTGCGACCCGCATCAGCTTTGGCGAGGTCCGAATGCGACGGGCCTGAACAATGACCGCGATCAACCCCGGTCAGTTGGAAAGAGCCCTCAGAAGTTGGAAAGAGCCCTCAGACTTTGACGGCCTTCCTTGCCGCTGGCTTCCGCAGTTTGACATTGCGGCCACATGATGTGCGGAGCACGAGTTTGGAATCGTAGGTCTGACACACGACCTCTGCACGAGGATTTTTGATTCGCTCGATCAACGTTTTGACTGCGGCCGAGCAAAGCCCCTCGATATCCTGCTCCGCAGTGGTCAATCCAAATGCGGGGAACCCCCCTATCCGGTCATTGTCATAACCGGTAAGCGCGAGATCCTCAGGAACACGAATTCCACACTCCAGGCCGGCCGCGATCACCTCCATGGCGTACATGTCATTGAGGCAAACGACCGCATCGGGCAGCACGCCGGTGGCGAACAACCGTTTGCAGAACAAATAGTTGGGCTTGCTCAGCAACTCGTAAAGTTTTGAGTCCTGGATGATGTGAAATCCCCTCACCCGGGTGTCGGTCGAATCCTCAAGAGGCCAAAGGGCGAAAAACTGTTCCTCATTCAACACTTCCACCGTTCCCTGCGCGTCCCGAATCGCGCGGTGAAATCCCACCGCTCTTTCCCGTCCGCTCCGATTATGCTTGGTGTCGACAATCGGCGGAACCGCCCCCATGTGCAACAAACGGCGGTGGCCATGACGAATCAGGTGAGTCGTCAACCCGTAAAAGGCCTTGCCGACATTATCCCAGACCGCAGGAACATTCTCTCTCTGGTCGCCGTTGATCGAAACCACCGGAATACTGGCCCGTGTCAAAACGTCGATGTGGCTGTCGTTAAAAACCTCCTGGATGTGCGATATGATGACGCCCTCCACCCGGGCCTGAATCAACTCGTTCAGCGTCCGTTCAACACTGCCTCCGTGCCAGTTCATATCCATAACGTGATAATGAAACCCGGCAGCGCTACAATACTTCGATATTTCCTCATTGGCACGGCGGGCCGCTTCCACATCCGCTCCGAAATGCACGATTCCGATCAGGTTACTACGGCCCGTCCGGATCACGCGGGAAGCCCGGTTCTGCTGATATCCCATCTCCTTCGCAGCGGTGATGACACGCTGGCGGGTTTCCTGACTATACCGCAAACCCGGCTTTCCGCTCAGGATATTGGCCACGGTGGCACACGATACCCCTAGCGATTTTGCGATCTGGCGCTGTGTCATCATACAAATGTAAATGTGATTTTACAGACATGCCCTCCTCTCGTCAACAGTTAACCCCGACCCTCTCGAAATCCGGTCGAAACAACGACGACGCACGCCGGTTTCAACGACTCAATTCCGATGAACCCGTGAAACCAGCTACGGAGCCTCGTGACATTCCATTTCAACGTCATACACAATCGCCATCACATTAGAAACGTTTATTTAATTTTTGAAGCACCTGCGCCTCCCCGTGACATTGTTTCTATGGAGTGCGGAGAATGAGACCATCTGCGGAAAGCAATCCAACCGGCCAACACATCTCACTGCTTCCCGCGACCGGCCTATAAAATCAAATACAAATTGGCATCTACGTATATATCAGCATTCAGACTCTCTCGACTGAGCATTGCCGCAGCCTACACGCCAGGCTGCCCTACCGCACCATCCACCCTATCAAGTTCCCAATGGGTGATCCTTATCTACCTTCGACGCAATCCATTGGAACGGGCTTCCATTTTCCCACGATTCCATGACCACTGCGCAATGCTGGCCGAAGCTTGCTTCCAGGCGCGGCAGCGCTTCAAGAATCTCTTGCGCGCTCATAGTCATGGCAGCTGTTGAGAGCGCGTCCGCGAGCGTAGCCGTATCGGCGAGAGCCCAAGCCCTCCGGTGCCGCGATTCCAAAACCTTTCTGCGCGGATCGACGATGTGGTTACCCTGAACACCGATGCCGGAGCCCCCCGTCGCACGCTCCCTCAGTTGCACCGTTTGCCGGAAATGATCACCCGCAAGATCCGCCTCCCAACCGCTTCGGCCGAGGCCGCGCGCGGAGCTGCCGCCCGCAATCAAAAGAGCATCCTCAATTTTCCACCGGCGCAGGATGGGCACCGCCTGGTCGAGTGCATACCCTTTGCCAATGCCCCCGAAATCGAGCCGGAGCCCCGGCACGGTGCAAACCACTCCCGCTTCGGTCGCATCCACCACCAGAGAGCCTTGTGCAAAGGCGTCGAACGCTCGACTCACGGTTTCCCCACATCCGGCAATCGTTCCCTCTTCTCCCTCCCCCCGCACCGCCATCATCACTCCTCCGACGGCGGGATCGAATGCGCCCCCCGTGGCTTCTTTGACCTTGATGGCCATCTTCAGGCATTCGTGACACTCGAAGCTCACCCGAATTTGCTCCCCCTGGACCAGGCGATTGATGCGGAAGACATCGCTCCCTTCGTGAAAGCGGCTCAATAACGTCTCAAGCCGGTCAACCTCCTGAAATACCTCACGGGCCGCCTGCGCAAAATAATCGCGCTCCGAGTCCTCGCCCCGGATCCGGACCTCAAAGACCGTCGCCATTGCCTCGTGACGAAAACGGAATACGGAGGTTTCGGCGGGCATGATTGCGTTATCGCCAGGGAGTCAGTTACTCAAGGAGCCCATACGGAAGCTAGGCCTCAAAATCCGCCGGGGTGAACCGATGCGCTTTCTGCTCCGCAACGGCTGCGTTAATCGGAAAAATGATCCCCTCGCTCTCCAGCGCCCGCGCGCCGTCAAAGTTCAAGGTTGCCTTGCCTCGAATGGCATCAAAAAAATTCTCAAGGTGCGGCTGGTAAATCGGCCTATCCAGCACGACAGGGATACCGAATTCATCAAGCGCCATTGTCTCTCGAATGTCCACCCGCTCGTCCGCCCCTCCTCCCGCCATCGCGGGCTTTACGGCTCGCTGGGAGAGGTAACCCTGTGTGACCCATTGGTCCCAGCTTGGCGCGCGGGCTTCGCGGTAAGCTTTTGTCAGACGCGGCGTCTCAGAGATGATGATCGTCCCCTCGTCTCCCATGAACATCTCGAAACCGCCGCCCCCTGCGCTGGTGCTGGAGATCACCTGATAAAGCGCGCGAACCATTCCCTCCGGCGTCGGGTATTCATAAACCGCGATGACGTTGTCGTAGTGCTCGCGATCCTTGAAATAATCGATGCCGCCGAGGGCCGTGAGTGTCGTGGGGCGCACGCCCAACACCCAGTTGAAGATGTCCATCTGGTGTGCGCCGAGATCGGAAACCGCCCCTCCTGAGTAATCGCGGTAGGCCCGCCAAGCGCGAAAATGTCGCATGCTCGGGTAGCCGTAACGCTTCAATGTATCCGCCGGAATTTCAGTTCCCCTGGGCCAATGCGGTCCGCCCGCTGAGGAAGAATGGTTCCACTGGGCCCGAACCGCAGTGATCCGGCCCGGCACCCTTGCGCTCTTGATCAACTGATTGATCGCGTGTTGATATCGAGGGTTACTGCGGCGTTGATGCCCGATCTGAAGCAGCTTTCCGGTGTCCCGCATCGCCCGCACCATGGAGCGGGCTCCCTCCACGGTATTGGACATCATTTTTTCGCAATAAACATGGACCCCCGCCTTCAGGCAGGCAACCGTCTGCGGGGCATGCCAGAAATCAGGCGAGGCGATGATCGCTACGTCCAACCCACGGTCTTTCTCGCGATCAAGCAATTCCTCAAAATCGGTATAATATCGGGCCTCCCCCTCGCGTCCCGCCTTGCTGAGCTTCTCCTTTGCCTTCTCCTGCGCGGTCTCCCAAATGTCGCAAATCGCCTGGATTCGGAGTCCCGGCATTTTGAGCATCGTGTCCAGCAGGATGCCCCCCTGCACGCCGCAGCCGATCACGGCGACGTTCAGGGCGTCCGCAGAGCGGGACTCGTGGGCCCGCAAGATCGAAGGCGCCAGCATCAACCCCGCCCCGGTAAGGGCGCCTTTGCGCAGGAAATCACGGCGGGTCACGTTGGCAGCTTCTGGAGGAATCTGCATATGAGGGAATTCGGGATCTAATGGGGGAAAGTGAAAACCGAGACACTCAAAGGGCGGGAACCGTCGTCGGATTCCCGCCCATTGATTGGGGAGAATCTCCCCTAAAAAGCGCCGCCTAAAAAATCGTCTGTAGCGGTGCCTGTATCGCCCACTGGCGAGTACTGATTACTTCTTGGCACTACCGGCACTGGCAGCGGCACCGGCCGGACAACCACTGCACCCGGCGCTGTCTTTAGCGGCGCCATCTTTGGCTTTGTCGCTCTCCTTGGAAGCGTCCTTACTCTCCTTTTTGTCACCCTCGCCCTTGCTTGATTCAGACGTCGCTCCCGTGAAGGGGCATGTGCCGGCCTGGGCCACGATGGAACTCGAAAAAAGCCCCGCAACAGCGGCAGCAGTGATCAATGCTTTATAAATCATGAGGTGGTGTGATGATGGGTTAATCTTCCGTCGCAGGAGGGAAAGGGCGCCAGGCGCGTTCACATCTCCCACCGGGAAGGGCACAATCTATCGTTTAAGATCTCCCGTTGCAAATCAAAACCCCTTGGGGTCCATCTCCAGGCAAAGGGGAAGCCCGGCCGGTTTCCAAATTCAAGACCAGCCGAGCCAAACGTTCGTGCGTTCATCATGGCTCAATGCCTCCCTATGGGAGCCCGACGGCCATGAGTCTCCTTCGGGATCTCAGTATTTGAGCAGCATCATTAAACGACCTGCAACGGCTGACCCGCTGAAGAGCAATGCTGCGCCAACGGCCAGCACGCCCACGAGGATCAGTTTCAACGACAAATGAGGCACCATCACCAAGGCAAGGATACCCAAGATCATCGCACCCACACCGACAAGAACCTGACCTCCCGCTGCCGCCGGGACCGCAATGCGAAAAATCTGGCGCGCTCGTGTTCCTTCCAGCGTCCCCATCGAAATTAGCCGACTGGTCTCCGCCGTGCTCATCAGGAGAGCCGCCCCAAACGCAATCAAAGCCGCAGCCATTAGCGGCAGAGGCGCAATCCCCAGCAGCGCAAGCACGCCGAGCACAATGCCCGTTATGCCTCCGATGAACTCCGTCGTCATTCCCCCTGCCAGTTCAGCCGCCTGCTTGGCACCGCCTCCGTCCAATGCCTTCAGCAATTCCGCATAACGCGTGGCAACCGCTGTCCCCTGACTCAAAAAGCCGACGCCGATGACAATGATTCCAATCGACGCCATCATCCCCGGGATGACCCCGAGAAGCCCGAGAATTCCAAGCACCACCGCCGCAATCCCTCCAATAGCCTCAAGCCCCGAACCACCCATTGTGGTCTCCAATGCCTTGCTTCTTTCCGGCTCACGAAACCCTTCTTGAAATGTTGTATCAGCCGCCATGAGTTCCTCCTTCTTCCAAAGAAAACCATCGCCTCAGGAATGCGAATATCAAGACGGGCAAACCCTGACCGCGCCATCCCAAGAAAGACCGATGCAGCCTGGAGGACAATATCGACATGAATCCCAGCCCCAAGAACGAAACCGTGAGATCCCCACTTTTCCAGAAGCGCGCCCGGCAGGACTTGAACCTGCGACCCACGGATTAGAAATCCGTGAATTTACTCTGTTGGCCAAATTTTTCGCCACTCGTTCGCCATTTTTCGCCACTACAACACAAGGATTTCGATCCGTGGGTCAATTGCCGATTTCACCCGTCCCCTCCCCCGTCTCCGGTCTGGTTTACCCATCAAGCAGGCCGTCGCTCGCTCCGAATCCAAAAGACCGATCCATCCGGCAGGAGGATCGTGATCGCTTCGACGAAATCCGGGATCTCCTCGACGTGATCAAATTCAATGGCGCCGAAATCCGGCACACCCTGACGCATGGGCCGCCATCCGAGCCGAAGTGCCCGCCCGTCCTGATCCAAATTTAGTCTGAAATCAGTTCCATCTGAACAACAGCCCCTCTTTTAGGAAAGGCTTTATCCAGAAGGCTTTGAAATTGTTTCCAGTCTAACGAGGCTCGCATAAATCCAATGACGGCATGCAGATGCTGGGCCAGGGCCGGATGTCCTATATCTTCGCTCAACCACTGATGATGTTTTTGTAGGCGCCGGCCCTTCTCGTCCTTTGGGTTGCGGCCCTCTAATTCAGAGAGAACCCCCGGCGCCAAACGTTCGTACACGATGTTGTTCGTCAATTTCCCTACGAATATCGGGCGCTTGACTGAGAGGCGATTCCATTCCCATCCGCGCAAACGAAAAATCTCCTTGTAAAATTCATCCGGGAATCTTTTTGCCCATGCCGCAAATTCTTTTCGTAGAAACGCATCAAGAAGGGCCTGAAGGGCCTCCTTATTGCGGATCTCTTGATATCCGGTGGCTTCATCAACAAGAGCAACGATCCCGATCCTGGCAAGGCCCCGCATCAAGATATCCGCCATTTGGGCCAGTCGAATCTGAGAGCGATGCAACTGGCCCGCATCACGAGCCTTTAAGAACACCTCGCAAACCTCCGGGAGCAATGTTGCAGGAATACCATGCGCTACGGCGCCCATCTTGGTTTTATAATCAATTCGCGTTGTCAGCGCCGATTCTAATTCCTTGGAAATAAACGGTTTAAAGTTCGGCGCCGATATATAAACGGGCAGTTCGGCGCCGCCCTCTTTCAGCCTGCGCCAATGAGATCCGCCGCGCTTACCCCCTAGCGCCTTGGTGACTCCTCGTTCTGACAAGACTCGTGTCCCATCTTCTAAAACAGCACATGGAATAGAGGCGCCTTCTATGAGAGTTAGGTCGCCATCATGGGTTGCCTTTGGGATCCATCGCGCCGAGGCAGCCTTGCGCGCAATGGCGCTCCGCTCTTCTTTAGTAAGTTTTTCGGCGCGAGCCTTGCCGCCCATTGAATGAATATCGCTTTTGATGCTCATGCATTGTTTTTATGATGCATGCTTAAATCCTGCAAGCATAAAAGAAAATGCTTGCATGATTTCGCGCCTCGCCCATTGCAGAATGGGCCGAAGAATGACATGATCGTTCGGCGCTCCCAGCGGAATAGAAAATGCATCTCCCCCTAATTAATCGGGCCAACAACAGGGAAACGAAGGCAATCCGATGCGCCTTAAAATTACTCAGGCTCTGATCAAAGCTTTGAAGACCAAAGCTTCCAAGGGTGGGAAGCGCGCCGACGGGCTGATGTAGACCGCTAAGGCTTGCTCCAGCGAAACCCAAGCAAATCTGCGCGCCGGTAAACCGACACCTTGACCCGGTTGCCCTGGTTGCCGCCCAGTAGCGCCAGGCTGTCAACATCCTCGGCGACCAGAAACCCGACGTGCCCCTCCCAACTGGAGGTGCCGCGCTTGAGCACAACGACGCAGCCGTAACGCGGTCTTGGCAAGGCATCCCCCCATTGCAGCCACGAGCGAGCCGCCGCGCTCCTGCCATGGGACTGGCCAGCGCGCGCCATGCAAAAATTGGCGAAACTGGAACACCACGCGGTTTCGTCGGTTGTCGCGCCGAGGTCGGTGGATTTGTGATACTCGATGATTCTCGGGTTGTGCTGACTCCCGGCGATCTCCTTGACGCCCAGCTCTGCCGCCGCGACCTTGAGCCACGACGGAACAGCCTCGCCACGCAAGGCCTGATAGGTGTCCATTGCCGCCTGCGTCTTCGGACCCCAATCGCCATCGATTGCGCCCGTGTAAAACGGCCTCAGCCCGGTTTGGATTTTTTTGATGTCGATCACTTGGATGCATCCTCCAAAGGTTTAGCAATGGTGAATCCAAGGTCAGCCCCGCCGAGGTCGAACGTGACGGACACACCGGGCCCCACGTACCGCCGATGAGTCCCGGTTTCGTCGGTGATGGTTTGACAGCCGGTGAGAAATGCGATGATTGCAATAATGGGTATCGTTTTCATTTTTCGAGCTTGGCTAAAACCTGCTGCATGACGCTCCGGGTTTGATCCATGACGTCGGTAACCCTCTCGGCTAACACCTTGTACTCTTGAGTGTTCTTCTCCTCCCTGGCCGTATGCTCCCGAGAATTCTTTTCTTCCCTTAGGCGAGATTCCTCCTGCTTCGTCTCAAGGTCCGCTATCCGCTTTTCCTGTTTACCAATCTGATCATCGCGCTCCCTCTCTCGTTTATCAGAGATTCGCTTGAAATAGATGATGGCGATCACCAGCAACCCGTTAGGGCCGACCGATGAAACCAAATTAATCAGATCCGTGATACTGGATGTGTCTTGCGTCATGGGTGTCTATCAAGAGTTGGTGTCAACGATGCGGACCCCCTCAAACCATTCCGGCTCGGGCTGCGGGTCTCGGTTGATGTCGTTGATGAACGTTTCCGGCCAGCAACAGCGAAGGATATAACCTCCATCGCTTGGCTCGAATGGGATGGTTCCTCTAAAAATCGATGCGGTTCGAAACCGCTTCCGTGGGAGGTCATCGCCAAAAATTGACGCAATCACCGGCTCACGTTCGGCATAAGACTGAACGACCGGAACGCCGTCGATGGTCTGCGGCTCAAGGCTGGTATCGACGCTATAGCGATCAAAATACTCCTGGAGATACTGAAGCAAAAACTCAGGTGGCGACCCATCCGGGACAAAAAGCCGAGATGGGAAAAACACAGCGCATTCTATCCAATTCATAGTCCTGCTGCGAAGTAGGTGTTATAGATGGCCCGAAACGCTAGGTATTCGGCGCTGGTTAGCTGCCGAGGAAACAGTATCGCAAACCTTGCGCGCCCCTTGAAAAACTGGCTTCGGGATCCGTCCGCGCTGTCAGAAGCCATGAGCACAATTCGATTCGTTGGAGTTCCCCCATCCAAACTAGCCGGGGATGCCGTTAATGTATTTGTTAGCGAATCCCGATGCAGCCTGATTCCCCCCGATCCGTATGAATATCCGGCCAAGGAATACGTCCCCCAGGAACTTGAGTATTGAGTGAAAGCACCGTTGAACACAAATGTAGACGATGCCGAAGCCGAATCGCTGCGGAGGTTCGTCCTGCGACCGGCCGCAATCCCTGAAAGGCCATCGCCGCAAGTCGCCAACGTCTGAAGGTCTGTAAAATTCGTCTGCTGGAATCCGACAAGGATTGTGTGATTTGTCGGATTCCACACCCAATCCGTGGAGCGAATGGATCCGGTGGCGCTGTTTTCGATGCCGTCGCTAACCCATGAGGGTGAGCTAATCAGAGAGAACACCTTGCGATGAAAGGTGTAAGCGATGTCTCCCGATCCGACGTTGTCGCGAAAGGAGGCAAAATCCATTCGCCCAAACGCGGCGTAAAGATCGCGAGCACCGCCAAAAAGCCGGTCCTGTGCCGCCGTATCGAGGGTTTTACCCTTGATCTTGAGTTGACCCTTGTAGGCCAGCATATCGGCCCGGGCTAGCGTTTCTGGCGAGTTGGTCAGAATCATGCCGGGATGTAGTAGCCGTTGACGCTGAGGTTGACTGTGTACTCTGTCGCGGCGCTCGCCGTGACGATCTTGAACTGAACCTTGTTTCCAGGCGCAACAGCCGGGAACGAACTAGATGGGTAAAACACGATGCACCGGCCAACCGTGGACGCGGTGACGGTCTGGTTGCCCGTAATTGCCACCCCTGCACTGGATTCAATTAGCGATACCACGGGCGACCCCGAGCCGTTATAGCCCGTCAGGATCACACATGCCGACTCGACAATGTACCGTAAACCGGTCGGAACGGTGAATAGGTCAATGACGGTGCCGTTGGCCTGCTTTAGGTCGATCCCGTAGAAATGTTTGACGAACGGCTGATTCTCGGGTTCGTGATGCACTGTCCAGAGCCCCGGCGCACCGCGCGCGATGAAGAGCGCGACAGAGCCGTTTTCGATCCTGGCCTGCTCGATCCCTGCTGAGTTTTTGACGATCAAGGCAAGGCCGCTTGCGCCAGAGTTTTCGATTTTTTGACTCCAGCCGATTGCGACCTGATCACCAACCGGGGCCACGGCGATCACGGGCAGCGTGACGTTGCGCTGTGCGCCGTTAGGATTGATGATCTGATGCCACGTTGAGGAGTTTGGCAGGGTGATGTCGCCGGTGGCGTCATATGCTGCGACGAGGGCAATGTTACCAGTTGCCCCGGTATTCCCACGCGGAATGGTGAAATTGAAAGTAGCGGCCCCGCTCGTGCCTGAATTGGTGACAGCCGCAGAGCTTCCAGCCGCGCCGGTCGTTACGGTTCCTACGGCAATTGTAGCCGCCGCTCCGGTGTCGCCGCGCGGAATCTCAAAGTCGAGCACGGCGGCTTCGCTCGTTCCGCTGTTCGAAACGATGGCATCGCTCCCCGGCGCGCCAGTTGTGACACTGCCGACCTCAATGGTCGCAATGTCGCCCGTGTTGCCTTTCGGGATCTTGAAATCAAACACCGCATCGTGCGCGTTACCGGTATTGATTACCTCGGCATCTTCGCCTGGCGCAACGGTCTCCACGTCTCCAATAGCTACAGTCGCGGCGTAACCGCGAAACCCTCTCCACCCACGATCTCCCCGAGGTATCGTAAACCGAAGCCGCGCTGCATTCTCATTGCCGACGTTTTCAACAATCGCGTCGGTCATCGGTTCGCCCGTGATGGTTTCGGCAATCTCGACCGTGGCGGCTTGACCTTGGTAGACGGGAGGGATGGGAACGGTGGTCCCGGCATTGATCAGCGCCGTCAATGGATAGGTCTGATCATCATCCGGCACACCGATGATCAGCTTGTCCTTGTTGGAGAACGCAGCAAACGTAACCTCGTAGTTGCCGGGCTGGAGCGTGATCGTCGCGAGCCCATCGGCATCCGTTGGAACCTCGCGCACCTCCGAAGAGACCAAGGATTGCCCCTTGACGTAGGGCGCGGATGTGGATCGGAAAGAGATAGTGCGCTTAAATCCGCTCTCAAAAATGTCCTTGAGGTCGATATTGACGGTCGGCATTGATTATGGCGCGGTGTCAACTACGGAGCGTAGTTCGGGTTGTAGAATGTCCCGTCGCCGCGCTTGACGATGCTGAAGGGATCACGGAGCTGTTCGCCCGTGTCTTTGTCATAGACAGGGCCAGCGCCGTCTTTTCCTGGGTAAGGATCCGCGTCGCCGGGGTCGTATTCCCACCATTCAGTGGGAAGCAACGACATCGACGCCGAAGGAATATAAAGAGGAGGTAAATCGGTAGTGAGTGGCCATGTTCCAAATGGGCCAAAGTCAAAAATGCCTACATCATATGAACCAGCGAAAGGCGCGACATAATAACCGCCCCCTCCCACGGCGATCTGTAGACCTACCGACGTTCTCGGGTAGTAGGTTGTTCCATCTTTTAAGGCAAACTTTGCGTTGTATGCGGGATTGCTCCACGGCTCATAGCAAAGATAGGCAGAAAGCCTAGAATCGGTTGGCGCATCGTACTGTTCTCCTATGAAATTGTGATCTCCAACTAAGGATGGCTCGGCGTCGATTATATCCCCGGAGTCAAACTCATATGCTTTAACTGTGGTTGAAATCGCAACAGTAAAGTATTCTGGATCCTCTGAATTCTGCCCATCCCAAACCCGGGCTTCACCACGAAATTCAAAAGTTTTAACTCTATAATAGAGGTCGAACGCCTGCTTGAAGGTTAGGCCAAAACAATAGTAATTGTTCTTATCAAAGCTAGATAAGGTGTCGTAGTCCTTAATCAGGCACGGTAATCCTTGTCCATGACAGTAAGCCATATCAAATCGGAGCAGCTGGACCTTCGACTCTAACGTTTTGTTTCCCTGGAGCGCCGAGATGCCATACGGTCCATTCCTCCCACTCGCCCTCCCCCCCGCCTCCTCCCCCGGCGGTAATCTGAATAACGGTATTCCCGTCGCTATGAACGACCTTCCCGGCGGTCGTGGGTGAAATCGTCATCGCCTTCAGCGAGTTTACGGCATCAATCAACTCGTTCGCCTTATCGGCGTGGAGCAGGGTTGGAGACTGTCCGGCTAGTACTCTTTCAATGGCCATTTAGCTAGCTCCCAACAGAGATGAGTTTGAGATTTCCCGCCGCTTGATTTCCCAGATGTCACCTTTCCAGCGTGAAACGCTTTCATCTTCGGCAAGCCGTGTTGACCCTGACGGGATGCTGCCAACCTCGTAAAAGATGAAGCTTCCCTCTGATTCAACGTAAACGGCCTTATAGGCTTTCTCGGTGGTAATCGAGGTGGGATCAGATGTATTGAAATAGCTGTACTTAATGACGCTGTTGACCGGGATCGGAATTTCGGTGATCTTGCCGCCAAGGTTAATCTGCTGATTGTAGACAAAGCTTTCAGCCTCGTAGCGGTCGGGCGGAACCTCAGTATAGAGTCGATCCCATTCGATGATGTCGGCCCCGACTGCGCGCGGCGTAGTTTCTTCGTAGAGATAGCTATCGCCGGGTCCAGCCGTGCCGATGGCGACCCTGGAGAAATTCCCCGCGCGCTGTGTCATTGGAACCTTGTACTGCTTGACGCGGTACAGCGGATCAAATGAGGTAACAGTTGGCCCGTTCTGAGTGGCAGTCGTCCACGCTCCCGAAGACGGGTCATGGTCGTAGATTGGGCTAGGCACACTCATTGATTCGTGACCCCCCCTCCGATGTAGCTAATGATTGTGTCTAGCTTTTTCTCTGTTCCGGATAGTGCGGATTTGAACTCCGAGGTTTCCGGTGCGCCCTTGCTTCCCAGCGTTCCGTTTTTGATGTCTTCGGCAATATCGCCCTTTCGGCCTCCATGGTACTTGACTCCTTTTTGCAGGCCTCTTTTTACCTCCTCAACCTCCCTGTCATACCTGTCTTCATCCCTCTTCCCGGCGCGTTGCTTCTCTTTGTCGGCGGCTCGCTGCTGGGGCGTTCTTTTGAAGTTTTCCAGCCCCTTAGCATAAAGCGCAAGCTGTTGTTGTTTCTGGAGTTGTTTCGCGAGTTCGTCGTTTCCGTCCTTCTTGGCCTGCCTGATCTGCTGCTCATATCGCATTTGCACCTGGAGCTTTCCAGCAAGGCTATCTGCGTGTTTTAGCTGGGCCTCCATGATCTCGGTTTCGGCCTTTACGACATCAACGATGATCTCACGCCTCTCGATGAGATCATCGTAAGTTTTCACGAGCTGGTTGACGGCAGCGTTTGCCGCCTGTTTCTCTGCCTCGCTCGCTCCAGAGCCTGGCGCATACAGATCCCCGGCCTTTTGTCTTGCGACTTCCAGCTTGCGTCGGACGGACTCGATCTGCTCGGCTTCACCGCGCCCGGTTGTTGCATCGATCTCGGAGTTCTGCACCTGATAGCCCTGCTCCCGGGTCGCCTTCGCGAGAGCACGCGCCTGCTCTTCATTCTTGGCAAGCTCTACAGCAAGCGTTCGTTTCTCGTCATCTCCGACGCGCGGGTCGTTGATGCGGGAGCGGAGGTTTTCGCCTTCGCCCTCATTGAGCATTCGCGCCTTCTCCTCGGGACTGACTTGGGCGTTGGCGACCTTTTCAATTAATGAAAGCTGCGCGCGTAGCTCCTCTGTCTTCCGCTCCGTGATCTTGAGTTCATGCTCTGCGATCTCCAACGCAAGCGCATTGGCTTTCTGCTTCTCTTCCGGGCCGCCCGCGTCCAGTTCGGCCCGAGCCGCCATCACGCGGGCGCTGGCAATATCAACCTCGGTGTCGGCACCACGCTTCTTGATGGCAAGGATCTCTTGTTCCGAAACAAGGGCGCGCTCCTGAGCTTCGAATTGACGATTGGCTGCTTCCTCGGCCAGCGCTTTCTGGCGCTGGAGGGCGGGAATCATTTTGCTGCCGTCATCGGATTTCTGAGCGGCATCGATCATTCCTCCGAACTTGTTCTGGATCTCGGCGAGTGCCGCTGCCTTCTCGCTAAAGCGCAGCCGCTTCTCTTCGATATCCGCAAGGTTCATCTCTTTCTTATGAGCGGCATCAAGAAGCTGCTCGTTCCGCTCAAGCAGCCGAATATGTTCACGATCTCGGCGCGCGTTCGCCCCCTCGCTGCGCATGCCCTTTCCTACCCCGAGCCCGTCTTTCTCTAACCCAAGCTCGACCTTTGCACCCTCCCATGCCGCACCCATCCCCTCGAACATGTCGGAAAAGAAATTACCTACTCCTCCCGAGTCTCTATCGCTCAATGCCGAAGCGGCCTCTGCCGTCTTTTGCATTTGCGATCTTAGCTCTTCCAGAGATGTGAACTCAGTTGGCGCGCCAGGCTTCAGCGCATCAGCGATCTTTTGCTTTAACGCCTCGGCTTCTTGGCCAACCTGTTGAATTTTCTGGATTATCTTTGCCCCAATTTCAACAGCCACTAATGCCCCAAGACCTAGCTTCAAGCTGTCCGCAAGCGCCGTTGCAGACTGGGTAAATGCATCTGTCGCGCCTTGCGCTGAAAGAAGCGTTTGAGTCATACCAGACACCCCGGATCCCAGGTCTTGGGCGGCTTTCCTCTGTTCCTCTGCGGCCTTTTTAGCTACTTGCGTAACCCGATTGATGGATTGCTCAACCTGCTTTCCTCCAATGCCAACCTTCGCGGCAGCCTCTCGCATACCTTTGGCGATGCCCTCAGTATCCAGCCCCATGCGGGCAATAATTGCGTCTGATGCGGCCATTACTTAGCTTCCTCTTTGGCGATTCGCTTCTGCTTTTTCTGATGCTTCAAAACCAATTCCCTGACCACTTTATCGGAAAGCCGATTGGGGAACGGCCTGCGGGGATCTTCCTCGCGCGCAATCATTCGCAACTGTTGGTAAAGCAATGCGAACGGCGCGTCTAAAATCTGATCAATATACCAGCCGTAAGCGCTGGCTATCTCATGGACGAGCGACGCCAGGAAACTGGCGACTGCCGGGCGAGAACTTCCGCCAGATGGGCGATCAAAGAAGGCCCGCTCGATGTACGCGTCAATCTCCGCAATTGCGTCGGCATACGGAACCTCGATAACTGTTTCTAGAAACTCATTCCGCGCCTGTAGATCAAACGGCTTGAATCCTGGCGAGACGATCCACAAGAAAAGACCAACATCAACCGGCGATGGAATTCCACCAACAAAGAACGGAGATTTGGCCAGTAGGCAGTTCAGAAAATGGCGCGGCGTGAACTGCTTAACGTCCACGCCGCATATCGTCTCAGGCAGCCCGGTATAGGCAAAATCTCGTAATTTAGACTCCTCCTCCCGGGCCGCCTCGACCTTCTTCTTGAAGCCTGGTATTTGATCCAGGATCATCGGGATTTACGAACCCGCGTGACGCTTCTTAAAGGTGATCGGGATTTTCGCCTCATCGCCCTTCCCGAACTTAACGCCTGGCTCTTTGACCTTGCAATTCAGCGTTACGCTGTTGAGAGATGTGATCGTGAACGCCCCGGCGACAGGAGGAACAGGGGTTGTTGAATTAAGCACCTGCAATGTCGCGCTTCCGGTGAATGCCCCCTCGATTAGCACGTCTCCGTTCTCGACGTCATTTTCATTCGTCCGGGTGATCTCCTTTACCGGAAACTGTACGCTGATGTCATCGGCAACATAGGTTTTTGCGCCAATTGTGATTATTTGCGAGCCCCATACGAGGCCGCCGTCATTATGGGTTCCAGTGGGTTCAGGCATAGGCTCTTCGTCTCCTGGCTCTTCGGGTGGTTCTTCGTCGGCCATAGTAACTATGGCATTGTGTCAACTAGACTTCCGGCCATGCGTTCTGGCGAACCGAGACGATGCAGGAGAAACTCACCTGCGAGATGTCAAGGCCATCACCGTTCTCGATGGTTGGCCGGGTTCCTGCTTCTTGAATCTTGGTGATAACGTGATAGGGGAGCCTTTCCTCGGTGAACAGACCTTCTGCATATTGCATCAAGCGCCGGATGTGCGCCCGATATGTCTTATGCTCGATTTGCGCCTTTGAACGCTTCGTGACGATCTCAAAGATGAGTGTCGCGCTCCATGCGTCGTGCCAGAGCGTCCCTTTCCTATCTTGTCCAAAATGGCCCGTTGCCCCGCCGAGGGCGAGCTGAATATTGACGTAGGGAGCGAGCCCGATTTCCTCGGGGTCGCATTGCTTGAATGCTTTGATGTCGAGGGATTTTAGGATCTGCTGGGACGCTCCCTCAACGTGGTCTTCCTGCATGAACAGGGTGTCAATGTCTGGCGCGGTCATGTTGTAAAAATTCCTGGGTAACGTTTTGCACGAGTTTCAATGTCCTCGAAGACACCATTGCGGGTCTCTGTTCTAAATGCGTTTGCGCGTGTGTTGATTGCACGCTGGAGGATGGCGAATCCGTCGAGCCCCCCGGAGATCTTCATCCTCGACCTATCGTCCCTCCCGCCGTTGAGCCGAAGGCTCCTTGATCCGGTGAGGATCCTGCTTTCGTTGGTGATTTCGACAAAGAAGGCCGCCGCCTCGATGAGCCTTTCGGCTTTAGAAATCTGGGGATGCTCTTTGCCGTGGAACGTCCGGGCTCCAGTAACATAACTCGGCGCATTGGTCCTGTTGGCTGCTTCCTGACCTAGCGCCGCCGCAATATCATACCAAGTCCTCTTTACCGACCCGCGAGACTGAACGGCTGATGATGGATCAATCTGCTTATCAGCAAGGATCTGCTTGAGCACTTGATACCGAGCCCATCTTGATGCGTTCCAACGCCTCTCCCCGCCATTCATAAGATAGCTGGTGCGTTCATCTGAGTCGTTTCGCTCAGAAAGCCACTCTGCTCCCCCTTTGGTGCGATAATAGCGAGATTTTAGACGCCCCTCATTATCGGCGGTGGCACTCCGATTCTGGAATTCAACCCTTGTTTTCAGCGTGCCGGCCTTCGATGAGTACGTGTATCGAATACAAACCCCCATCAATTGACCAACCTGATCAACTACTACATGCTCAAAATCCCTTCCGCTGATCCGGGAAAGATCGCTGCACATCTTGAAAAACCTACTGGCGTCTATCTCTCTACTCATCTTGGTGCCTTCAGCATCAGCACAACCAGGGGAGATGCGTATTCAATATCTTTGATCTCGAGCATTCTTTCACCGATCTTAACCACATCGTTGAATGTCGCCCCGAGCGCTTGGAATTCCTCCAGAATCAGAACACAGCTTTCATCAAAGTTGGTCTGCATTCCTGCGTTCTTCATCTCGCGGGATGCCCGCAATGTGCCGTTGACGATCTCGGCGGTCTTGTCTCCGAACTCAACAACCTTCGGGTCATCCGTATTCGAAAATACCCGGGAGGATGCGCGGAATCCCGCCTTGATAAAGTTTTGAAACTCAGTCGACATAAAGCAAAAGCGCCGAGCCGGGGAAACATGCAAAACCCGGCCCGGCGCGTGGTGCGGAGGAAGCTACTTAGTCGACTCGGTCGAAGCTCGCCTTGAACTCGGCCATCGTGCCTTCCCAAAAGTGCGCTTCGTTGCGAGCCTTGTGCGTCTTTCCGTGGGGATCGCCCTCTACGATCTCAAGGGCGTAGAGTTCGCCATCGCGAAGATTCTCGTAGAAAACCTCCTTGGCTTCTGCCTTTGCGGGCTCGGGTGCTTTCTGTTGGTCTTTTGACATGGCTTAGGAGAACTGCGTTGCGATGAGGGTTCCAGCGTTGGAATTGAAGATTGCGGGGGTTCCCGACGTCTTGCCGCGAACAACCTGCTCATCTTTGGGCTTGTCTTCGTAGGTCTCGCCGCTCATCAGGCCGAAAGGCTCCCAGAATGCAGTAGCTCCGACGCCGTCAATGATCGGAATGCCCTCATCGCTGGTGTTGTTGCGGTAACCAGCCCGGCCAACCCAGATGTAGGTATTCTGCCAGATGCGGGCGAGGGCCTTTTTGCCTTTGGGCGCTGAGTTGTACTGAGCGCGTCCGACATGCACCTTGATGTTGTAGCCCTGCTTATTGATGGCGTTTTCAATCGACGTGGCCGTCACGTCGGACCCGGAAGAAAGCTGGCCAACAACAAACTCCTTAACGAGCTTGCCTTGGCTGCAACGCTCCAGAACGAGCGCCGGGATAATCACGGTGTCGGGCTCTTCCCCGTTGTCTCTCACGCGGTTGAGCGCGGCGAGGATATCGGCGATAAGCGAGATTGTATCGCTGTTGCCACTGGTATAGGCAACAAGAGAGTTCGTGGCCGAACCGAAGTTTGCAGTGCTGAAGAGCGCCTGGGCTGCGTAGTATTCCAGCGTAAGCGATAGCATCTTCTGCCCGAGGATCCGGGAGTAAAACGTCTCCAGGCTGAACAACTTGGCGTAGGTCATCTCATCCTCAAGCGGGATGCCAATTTCCTGCTTGCGGTTAACCGTGGCCATCTCGAAGTCGCCAATGGTTGCCGTCATGCGCGGCACATTCGTGCCAGGCGCGGTGATCTCCGTTACGATTCGCATCAGCTCTGCGCCTGCAATGGTTAGCTTCGGCAGGTGAGCGGTGCGATCATTGAGCCCCAAGGGCGGCAACACCTTATCCCAAATCAGTTGGGTGTTTAGAGACGCGCCCTCCATGATGGCGGCGCTAATCTCCTCGCGAGGCGCTGCGGAAATAGTGGAACGAAAAGACATAGTTTATCCTAAGGTTAGGCGACCGATTTTCCGATGTAGGTTGTGACGTCGCCGTTGGAGGCGGCAGCACTCGATTTACCGACAATCACAGCGTTCGTGCCCTGCGTGGTGCTGACTTCCCCGCTGGCAGCTGAATACAGCGTAAGGCCTGCGGAGGCTATTGCCCCAGCTGCGATTCCGAACTGCGTACCCTCGGCGTTAACGAGGCGGGCAGGTACGCCAACTTCATCGGCTTTTGCGTCGCGCTCAATCACCGCATCCCCGTAGTCAGTCAAACCGGCAACAACATACTTGCCATCGGTTCCGAGCTTGATTCGCCTGTACGCCGAGATGGGGGATGCGCCGACCGCGACAGTGATAAAGCTGCCCTCAATGCGTTGGGAGGAATTTCCCATTAGTTGCCCCCTTTCTCGAGGCCGATACGGTACTCCTCGTAGAGATCAGGATGCTTATGGACGGCCACGGCATTGGGATTGCGTACGCCGAGCTTGGTCAGCTCTTCGACCTTTGCCTCAAACCTCGTGAGCTTTCGATGGGAGTTGTGGTTGTCATCGGCCTTGGGCGCTCGCTTCACGCCAATCTGAGAAGCAAACCGCGTGAGCGCCTTCTCGGCTCCCTCTTCTGCGGCCTTCGCTGCAAGCTTCTCCAGCTTCTCTTCGTCGGTCTTCGGCTCATCGTCTTTCTTTTCGGGCTCTTCGAGTTTTGAGAGTCGATCTCCGAGCTTGGAAAGCTCATCTTTGATCGGCTCAACTGCGGCGGCTACGCCTTCGACAATGGCGTTTTTGATCTCTTCGGGGTCCATACTTGATTGGGGTTTGTCAACTTCGCTGAATATCCCGGTCTTGTTGGCCGCCGGTTTCGGCACTAGCGCGATAGCGTCAATGCCATCGCATCGGTAAAGTTTCTGCTTGGAGTTAGGTACTGCTTCGTGTTCTCCGGTCGTCTCCACGGACAATCCGAAGTTTTTCGGGAGCTTTGCTGCCATCTCCAAAATTCGAGTTCTTTCCGGCGCGCTATCCAGCAAATACGCGTCGCCTAAAAGCTGCTCGCCATCTATTCGGAAATTCTTGACTGCGCCGACGATGTCTTTCAGTTCAACGCCATTTTCATCGCTATGACGGATGATCAGGCTAACCCCGTCGTCACCGCAGCTTTGGCAGGCGCTAAAGCATTGCTCAAGCCCTTTGCGATCAATCACCATCCCGTGGCCCAATGCCGGGCCGATGGTCATAACCGAGACGCCTTTAATGAGTCCAGCCTCGGGATCGATTGCGCCAGGGCCTGGAAGCGCGCGGAATTGCGTGAGCGGTTTCGATTCTTTGGGCATTCAGTAGGTGAGGCGTGTCAACCTATGCCTTCTTTGCTGGAGCGCTCGGATTCTGGGCCGCAGCAGGGTTTTCGCTCATTGCGGCGATTTCATCCGGCGAGACGGTGACATTGATTCCCTTTGCCTGAAGGGCCTGAGTCGCTTCATGCGCTAGCGTATGGCGATCAATGATTTCCTGCTGCTTGATCTTCCACTGGCGCGCGCGATTTTGGCCGTAGATTGCGAATTGCTCGGTGTATGTGCTGAGGCCAGCGCGCGTTTCGCGGATGGCGATGTCGCTCTCCCGCTGGATATCTGCGGTAGGAGGAGGGGGAAACATCCACGTTCCGTTACGAATTCCTCGATGCCGTGAGATTTCCCCTCGATCTACGGCATCCAGAAGAACAATGTCGCGGATCGTGTTTAAGTTCGGCGTGAGAACGTCATTCTGAACGCGCCCAAACTCTCGGTTTGCCATGTGGGCCACGATTCGCACTGCGGCACCGCCTGGCTCTGATGGGTCAACCAGGAAGCCATAAGGCAAATTAAGGCCGTGGCAGTCCTCGATATCTAGGGTCTTTATGAAGCCTTGGAATGTCGGGCTGGGTCTGTTGTGGGGGATGACATCGAACTTCTCGCCGATCCCCATGTACTCACGTACGACCCCGCCAATTCGACGAATATAGGATTGGACACCATCGCCACTTTGCTTTGTGTCGTCAAAATCAAATCGATCTGCCCCGGCGCGCTGAGTGTAAGTGACGATTCCCTCTGTGGAGATGTCTTTGACTACGAGCTTTTCATATCCAAGGATCTCGAACTTATCCCTGATGTTCTCGATTGATGTATCGTAGGCGGTGATCGATCGGACCGCGTTTCGGATCGGGTCAGCAAAGAATAGCGCATCCTGGACAGGAATAAACTGAGGATTGCCATACTGCATGTCGGCAATCCTGTCATATACCTTGTACCCGATCTTGCTGGAGTCAGGGTTGATATATACACCGGAAACGTAGCCCGGGGTGTTTCTGTACGAGTGGAGCTCTCCAATCTGGTCAGCCTCGACGATCTGTAGACGCAGGGCGTCTTCGTCTCGGACCCATACCAGCATTGAATCTCCGTCGCGGGTCATGGAGACCAATGAAAGCTGAATCAGTCGCGTGAAAGTGTGCGAGAGGCCAACATGAGCACGCGGCATCCAATTGGCAAGGAAGCCAGAGATTTCCGAATCCATGCCGGAATCGCCTGTATCGGGCTCGTAAGAGAGTGTTCCAGCTCCGTAGAGTTGCACCTTCCGGAGGTGCCCTTTAACGAAACCGACGTTCTCGGAAAGATCGCGGGCCTCCATCATCAACGAGATGCGATCCCGCTGGACAACGGAACTATTCGGGTGCATTGGCGTCCTTGACGCCATTTCTCGGTCTCCGCTCGGGCGGGCTGCGCGATGGGCCAGCGCGGTGCGAGCATTATGCCGCCTCACGGCCCGTGCAGGGGAGAACGCCTTGACTGTGCCGTCAATGGCTCTCTCAAGCCAATTGCGATTGATCGCGGGGGCCTTAGTATTCAAAGCGCTCCCCCCTGCGGTTGCTGAAGTCGGAACGAACTCGGCGAACCAGGCCTGATCCAGTCAAAAACTGAAGCGCGTAATTGCACTCTGCGAGCACCTCGTTCACTGGCATTGTAAGCTGGCCAGTGAAGTTTTGGCCGGCAACGGATCCGGACATGATCACCTGTCCAGCGGAAAGCATCTCAACGGCGCGAGCCTGTATTGCTGCGACTTGAGAAAGTGTGAGTGATTTGAATAGCCCGCTGGGTTGGTAAGCCGCCATCAAAAGATGGCTGGGTGTCAACTTTGTGATTCTGTGCGGGAGTGCGACTCCCCGCCAAGACAGCCAGCAATCCCGGCCATCACAAGCGCCATTAGTTCGGCACTGCGGTAGTGGTCATGCCGCTTTCCGATGCGAGTCCACAACGGCTTTTCGACGCCGGTCTCCTTGTTCCTTTTATTGATCTTCTGCCAAGATCGCATTTGCGGCCAGTAGGAGGTGAATTTCTCTTCGTCTGGGTGATTTGGATCGCGGTAGCTTGATGATGCCGCGATGTCTCCAGGAACGCCGTAATAGATCGACTTTCCGCTTAATCGGCGCTGAAGGATGTCGCTGAATACCGGGCGGGACCACAGGAAGCGCCAGCAAAAGCGGTGCTTTGCCTGCTCCCTTGTTCCAAGGCCAGTCCATACCTTTTTCCCTGAGTCGAACGGTTTTTGAATCTTTCCTCCGGTTTTCTCATCCTCCCATGGCCAGCTAATCCCATCATTGCCGAGCATTGCGATCCATCCGTACTTCGCGCAGGCCGCCTCTACTTCCGAGGAGTCGTGAGCACAATCCAACCCAACTCGTTTTCCCAGAATTTGGAATTCCTCCTGCTTTGCTTTTACCTCCTCGAAAGACTCAAGCCTCCCTGCCCAAAGGGCTCTGGACCGGCCATCCTCGGCAAATGCCCTGACCACGCAGATGATATGCCGACCTCCCTTTTGCTGCACGTCGCCAGACAGGAAACGTTCCTTCTCATCCGGCCACGCGTCGCCTAGTTCATAGTCGCTCTGCGGTGCATCGTCGTCCATCTTGAACCGCATCTCGCCGTCTTCCCAATTCTGCGCGAGCCGCCGCTGAATGAAGTTCATCAGCTTGGTTGAGTCGCCAATTTCGTAGGCCTCCATAGCCTCAATCCAGTCGATGACGATCTCTTTCCATGGGACCCATGGCACGCAGAGTTGATTCCAAGTGATGCTCACGGTGTCGCGTGGGGCAAACGGATTGGCGGGAGGAAGAAACTCGCCACAGTCGTAGGTCTGAATGCGCCTATCCCCCTCCGTGTCGCGAAAGATTTGATCGCAGTCGGGATTGGAGCATTCATAGCGGATGGTCTTCGCCATCTCGTCATAGTTCCAGCGACCGCCCGGGAACGTGGTTTCGTTCTTGTCCCATTTAATGCAAAACTCGCCCTCTGACGTTCTCCACTCAAAAGCCTGAAGCCTGTCGCACTTCGGGCACCTAAAGCCGAATGCCTCTTGGGTGCCTCGCCGATACTCGATATCCATGTCGTCGCCAGCGACCCCGCCCTGGGCGATGTTCATGATTTTGCACTTGCGCCTGAAGTCGCCCGTTCGGCTCTTTGCTTTCCCGAGATTGCCTTTCTTGGCTTTGTGGCAATCATCATTGACCAGATAGCAGATGCCCTTCCCGTCGAAGTTCTTCGGGTTCTCAACCCCCTGAATGACGATGAAGCTATCGTCAATCAGACGAATCAGCTTTTTGGTAACGTCGTGAGGGCTCGAAGTGAACTTACGTCTGACGTCAGGGATTGAGCGGAGAAGGGGAATAAAACGCGTCGTGGCGTGCTCCTCTGCATCGCTGTCATTGCCGAGATTAAACATCATCGGCATCGACTCCGTCGCCATCTTCTTGGCGAAAAAGATGTCAGCGCCCATTGTTTTGCCTGTGCGAGGCGCAGCTAGGCAGGTGATCTCCCGAACACGGGGATCATCAAGGGCTTCCCACTGGCGATACAGCCATGGGGAGCGACCTAGACTAAATGGTCCCGTGATCGAATAGGCCGCAGGCAGCTTGATTCCCGATGACCACTCCCGCTGAGAACGCCTATCTTTCGGGGCATACGATCTACGACGGCTCAGCTCTAGAGGGTGCATGGATCTTCTCGCGAACGGTAGCCAGCGCATCGTCGATCATGGCACGACGCCCTGCGAAGTCCTGCCCCCCGAGGTCGTGAATGAGACCATCACTGAAGACGTCATCGAGCGCTGTCAGGATTTCTCCGTCGATCTTGGCGTTAATTTGCTTGTGCTCCTCAATCGAAACGTAACGGCTATCTTCAATGGCATTCTCCCGGCGAAGACGGGCCACTTCCTCTTTTAGCTTTTCAATCTGAAGCGCCTCCTTGCTGGAGGGATTTGCGGTCTTGCCCTCATTGTTTTTCAGCCAGTCCGACAGTTCTTTGACGTAGATCCGGCCATTGCGAAAAGCTCCGCATCCGGCCTTTTTGGCCGCGCGCAGTAGCTCCGGCGTGCAATCGCCGCCGATATGCTCACACGCTGCGAGCATACTATCGAAGCTCAAAGCATCGGGATTCGAAGGCCTCCCGACGCGGCGCTTTTTGGTAGAGGGCGCGGCCAATTCCTAATTAATTTGTGAAACGTTTCTGAGAATTCTCATTCATAAGAAAAGCTCTCGCTGGCCTTTGAACCTGCATGGGGTGCCCCAAGGGTAATAGATTCCTTACCGGGGGTGCATTGTCGATTTTCGACCACCTCAGGAACCGTGCCAGGCCGTTGATGGATCTCACCCGAAGAAGCAATACTCCCTATGGCGTTCCGCAGAATCATATTCTGGAACTCTTCCCATTCCTTTCCGGGTCTTTGTGCCTGGAGTGATTGAATAACATCCCCCTGCATATTTATTTAAGGAAGAACATCCACACTGGCGCAGTTGGGTGAAGCTCGCGAAATACGCAGAACCTGCCGTAGCCAATAAGCACCCAAGCGGACAACGCAATCAGGATCATCAGGATTATTTGAATTAGCTCTCTCATGCCGCACCTCCATCCAAATCATCCTTTATGAACGGAGCAATCAGAACGACAACCCCGGCGACTGCGAAAAGGAATAGGATAGTTTTCATTTAGCTAACGCGGATTGAGTTTCAGGAAACAGGAAGGCGAGAGTAGATAAGACCCGCATTGTCTTCCTGGGGAGGAATTCCTCTGAAGGCATAGCCTCATCAGTGGTGGGCATTCCGAAGAGTGATCTAATCTCGTCAACTGCCCTGGAATCACTCCAAAGCATTATATCGAGATCCTCGCAGAGCTTTTGAGCGATGTCGGCAACCCTTAGCGAATTTGGGACCACGATAGCAACGGCAGACTCAGGGTGAAACTGCCTATAAAGCAAGCACTGGCCAACGGCTTGAGTTATTGAATGTGTGCCATTGCTATCCTTTATCTCAATGAACACGCTCGACTCCCCATCCGGGGAAAATGCAAGCAAATCAGCAAAGACCATCTCTGGACGCCTTGTCCTAAAAATACACTTATCCGACAAGCAGTACTCTTGGATGCTTCTAATGCCAGCATCCTGAAGCGCCTTAAATAGGCCGATTTTCATTGAAGATTCACTCCTCATATCCCTGCCCTCGCTTTCGCTTGCTCGTAAAATTCAACAATCGGCTTGAGTTCATCTAGAACGCCGAGCCATTGCGTCGGCGTCCAATCGATGGTCTTGGTTTCGATCTTCTTCCGCCACTGGACGAACTCAAAGTGAATTGCCTGAATAGTACCAATCTTTCCAGAGGCGCGTGAAGCTGCCTTGACCACTTCACCGGCCTTGATCGAGGCGCGGAGATCGGGAACGGTCATTGAGTTAGACTCAGCGAGCTCCAACCACTTCATTTGATCTTCTGGCTCAAGTTTTGCAACCTCCTGGTGATGGCTCCAGGATAAATCCTCACGTCGACGTGAGGGCTCGACAGCGCCGCTCACGTATGCCGCATTCCAAAGGCTGCCGCGACTTAATCCTGTGATCTGCTCAATTTCCTCGTACGTCCTCCCATACCGCTTCTCGCCAAAAGCAACCCAGTCCCCAACCCACCATCGAAGTGACTCCTCAGCGCGCTGTAAAAGCGAAAGCCCGCTCTTCCAGTCATCTTCCGTTAACGCCTCGTCGATCTGAAGCCCGGTCTTTTGAAACCTGAATCCAGGAATTGAGATTGGCAGTTCGTCAGTTTTTGTTAATTCCATTCTTCCTCCAGTGATTTTTGTTCTGAGCTGCTGAGCAGTTCTCCCGCGCTTGCTCGGAGCGCATATACTTCGTGATTCTTGGTAACCCGAGTTCATCGCAGCACTCGTTTGCTCCCTTCGAGATTGCGGCCCGAGTAACACCGAGCTTTTCAGCCACCGCAGTCATACTAATTCCGTTGAGCTCATCCAGCCCGGCGGCGAAAGCCATGCAGTAAGCGGCCATCTGCGCGTTGTCTCGCTTGATTAGCCAGACGATGACGCGAGCGAGGGTTTTCGATAGCCCTTCAGTTTCAGCAGCCTCCATCTCGGACCTGTGCCACCCCGCGAACTCGTTGATGAGCTTACGGCTTGGCTTGTGGTGCTCGAACCGCTCGCTTAGTTGATCCTCCAGCGTATCAATCTCGGCAGCGATGTCGGGAGTATAGCTATCAGACGGGCAACCTTGCGGTGAGTGTAAATCTCGCACGCAACTATTCATCGGGGATCACGTTATCCAATGTCAACCCCCCGCATGGGGAATGCCTCACTTTACGTCAACTTCCCCTGCTTCGATAACTCGGCCAGTTGCAATTCACGAAGCAGCCTGTCTCCTCCGCTCTCGACTGAATCGACGGATTAACCTCTTCACTCAGATTCTTCAGAGAAAAGTTCGCGATGAGAATCGTCGTCTTCCGCGAGTCGTAGCGATGATCAAGAATGTTGATGAGCGTTCTCGGCCCCCAGTCAGACTTTTGACCGCTCATCTCGTGCAGTTCATCGATCACGAGAAACGGGGTTGTGCTGTATCGCCGCAGAACATCGTATTCAGTCCCGACAGATTTACCACCGTCACTCCATGTCCGCTTGATTTCCTGGAAGATGTCGGCGCACTTGGCATAGATCCCCGCAGAATCACCCCCTAGAACGCGCTGTGAGGCCCACCACGTGGCCATTTGGGTCTTCCCGGGCCACGGTCGCCGAAAAGAAGAACGAGGGCGTCACCGGCGTTTATGCGCGGCCACAGCTCCTTTGCCTTTTCCAGCCCCGGCCCCGTCATGATCTCCAAGTTCTCGCGGTGCCGTTGTGGGAAGCCTGATTTCTTCAACACCGCATCTACGTTCACTGGAGCTTTTCCAATCTTCGCCCTTTCGCTCGCGTGACCAGGAGCGAGCACCCGAAGACGGTCAAGGATTGATCCGATTTCACCGGCGGCGTTCATCGCGTCTTCTGTCATACGATCGGCACGTTGAATTTTTGAGTGAGGCCAGTTTTCTCGAAGTCGCGTTGCGCTTCGGTTTGCTTTACTCCGTTTTGGGAATCCCTATGATGCTCAGGCTCAAAGATTCCCTGCCATCCATTGCCTACTGAGTGTTTAACCGCTGCGACCGCCCGGTCGTGTCCCATAGCCTCCAGTTTCGCCAACTGCTTCCTGGCGGCTTGGGGTGTCAGCTTCTTCTTTGCCGCCGCGCGGTGAGCTATGAAATCGGCCCATTCGGCCTTGAACTCGTCGGTATCAAGCGACGGCGGAAGATCGATAGGAAATTCTGGCGTTTTCTCCCCAGACCCCTCTTTCTTAATACCTTCTCCTTTACCTTTACCTATACCTATGGGGCTAGGTAGCCCCTTTGAAGGGGCTTGAAAGCCCCTTTCCTGATCAATATTTGATGCAATTTTATCGAAATCAGGACAGCCAGAGAATCGCCCAATCTGATTTTTGAACAAGCCGATGATCTGCCGATGAGCTGGGTTCGACTCATTCAAAATCTCGTTTTTCTGGTGCCGCAAGAATGTGCGGACCCACGCCCATCCATCCACAACCTTCAAGCCCCTTTCAAGCCCCTTCAATGCCCCTTGTATATGCTTCGGATCAAGCTTGGTGTGCCAAGCTATTGCGCCCTCGTCGATCTCCCAAAATCCCGCATTGTCGCAGCGGTCGATAATGTACATGAATACGAGCTTTTGAACTCCTGGAAGCTCTCGAAACCAAGGGTCATCCCATTTTGATGTTTCTGTGAATCGCTTACTCATTTGCTGTCAGTGAAATTCGGTTAAATGCAATGCCCCCACACCCGCAGGCGCACAGGGGCCAGAGCTGATTGAGGAAGGTTAGTTGTTGCATGGTCAGGCTGCGCTCAGGCGAAAAGTTGAGTCTTGGTTTGAAAGGAAAACGGCTCTTGCGAATCCCATTGGAGTGACACTTCGCACGTCGGCGCGGTCATCCGATGGGGAAGCTTTCCAACAGTCTTGACGATGCGGAGCGGGGGCCGTGAGCTTTTCAGGCATAATGAATCCCCCCCGGTCCATAGCCCTGTCAGCTTGGAGGTATTGTCCGTCTGAATGTCATCCAGGTATCCGGCGTACTCCCAAGGGTGAATCTTGTAATCTGGTGGTCGTCGATGGGTATTGAGTCGGCTGGTCGCCGGGTTCTCAATCATGAAGGGTGCGCCGCTGTAGACGGCGGCCATCATGCAGGAATCGAAAAGCTGAAGACCATCAGCTAGAGCCCATCCGCGCTTCTTCTGGAAATCGCGAGCACCCGTGCAGGTGAGGTCGGTGCACGGAGGAAAGCCGAAGAGCATGCGAATCCCCACGCCATCAGAAGGGCACCAGGAACGCACGTCGCCCCACACAAACCGGATCGAGCCAGGGCCGACTTTCTCAACCCGATCACGGCGGATCGAGTGCTGCACATCAACACACCAGCATTCAAATCCGGCTTCGGCCCAAGGACGCACCATATTCCCAGTGCGGTCGCAGAGAGATAAAACGATATTCACCCCTCCACCTCCCCCAAAAACGCGCGATCCGGGCAGTCATGTGCATAAACAGCGATTGCAAACGCCGCCCACAGGTGGCTTGTGATGCCGTAGGTGACGCCCGGGGATTTTTTAATCCCCGGCTTGCCAAACCGGTCGATTAGAGCCTGCCGCACGTTCGCGTCCTTGGCTCTCGCTGAATTGCACAAGTGCAGCTTGATGTCTCGACGGTAGACAAGACGCACGGGGGTTTTAGCGCGCTCCATAAACCGCCCGATCCATAAGACCGTCTCGAACGTCTCGCAGCCCACTGGCATACCGTAGGAGGCGATCATTTCGATGGCGATGGGGCATTCTGTGGCGTCAAGGAGAGGCAGAATGGCGTGGTTATTCATGATCAGCTTGCCGCCGACTGTCTCTCCATCCCACTGAAGTACGGCTGACTTTTCGGTGCCGGGGTCGATGGCAAGTATGTGGTTGGGGAGGATCATGGGATCTTCTTGAAGACAACACTGCATCTATCTTTGCGGGTTAGAATCTCGCCTGTTGGGGTTCTCACCTCGTATGGGAAGCATCTAACTCGGCCATCGCAATGAGGTCGCCAATCGCAGTGGCGACAAAAATTCACGCCGGTATCGACATCGGATTTAAGCACTGCTCGATAGCCATCGGGCGCTTCATCTGGATTAATCAATCCCAATCCAAGGGTTTCCTGCCTCACTCTGCACCCCCTTCCACCGTCCAAATCAACGCCTCGGCGCGCTGGCGGGCGGTGGCGCATTCCACTGACCTTCCACCCAGGGTGGCCAGTCGGGATAGATGGTCTGAATATGCCCTCTTGCGCATCCCTGGAGCCCCTGCTGGCAGAAGCCAGTTTTCAGCCTCGTGCATCGCGTTCAAGTCCGTGGCGTAGGCGGGTAGCTCCGCTATGGATCTGGCGACAAGCGTTCCTTTATGCCAATGCATGGGCCCGCCAAAATGTTGATCCGGCTCCCATCCATCAAGTACCGCCACCCGCTTGTTAATCTCCTCCTCGGAGAGTTGCTTTAGGTCGTTGATTGTCATGGTTCTCCTTTCTTCAAAACTTCCTCGGCCTGCTTGAGGGCCGCTTCGAGTTCGTTGATCTCTGGTTCTTCAAACTTCTGACTAGATGCCCACTCGGCTTTGACGAGACGATCCAGGGCATTCCTAAGCCCCTCCCTCTCGGCGAGGAGGGATTCGAGGGCGTCTGCCTTGTTCGCGTGAATCATCGATAGCGCCCTATCTTCTACGCCTCGATAGAAGCTCGCCATCCTTCTGTGGTTTGCCGCCATTCCCCTCACGATCTCAATCTGCTCAGGAGTCGCCCCGCCGCCGGATAGGACGTTGGCGGGGCTGGTCAGGCCTACTTGTCTATAGGTTGGCACTGGCATCACCTCCTTTTGTTGTGGGTTAGATTTCATACTCCGCACATCCCTTCGCATTCGTTCCCCCACAGGTCGCCTTGGCCACGCTCCAGGTCGGTTGAGAGATCAACCTGGTCCAGTGGCATGAGTGAGCTATGCAGAAACGGCACTCCCGCCATGTTGTCAGTGACACGCTTCACAGCCTGCAAATCGCGCTCAAACTGGACAGCTTTTTGAAACTCCTCCGGCTCATCGTCGCGCAACCGTCTCCATTCGTGGTTGGAGTGAAACGGGCAATAGACGCACGCCGAACGCGGCGGCTTAGGAAAGCCTCGCTTCTCCATCCATAGCAAGCAGTCGGCCCGCCGCATCCGCATTTCGATCAGCGGCCAGCGATGCGCCGACCACGGCTCCCGACTCGGCTTCATGCGCTGCGTTTCATCCAGAGAAATTCCGATCCACTGAACAACAAGCGGATCGGACTGCATTGAGTCCCACGCCTCTTTTGGATATGGGAGTTGGCATGTCCTACGTTCCCTTTTAGCTGCGGCCTTCTCTTTGATATACTCAGCCCACGACCTTAGTGCCGCCTTGTGCTTCCTCCTCCACTCTTTCCTTCCGAGCGCCGCGCCCAACTTGCGGACCCTTTTCATGATCGGGGCGATTTTGAAATCAGCCGTGCAAGCTCTGCCCATAATCCCGCGCGAGCCGTCCGAGTTTTTGATGTAAGCGGGGATCAGGCTTTTCGACCACTTGCCGCTTCCGTCCTTCTTTTCCCGAGTCGTCAAACTAACATCGGTAATGCTCCCTCGCGTCACCCGATGCACCGGAAACGGTAGCTGCTTTTCCAGCCAGTCCAGCCATTTGTAAACGCTCGCCGGTTCCGCCTGGGTGTCGGCAAAGATGGCGCATTTTGGCATCGGCGAAATTTCACCAGCGGCGGCCATGAGCGCCATTGTTGACGACTGAACCCCCGCGCCGAGGCTGATGATGTGCAAGGGCTCTGGTGTCATCGGGCCTCCTTTCCTTCGGCTTTGGCGATGGCGGCTCGAGCTTTGTCAAACACGTCCGTCTTTCGGTCGGCTATGGCTACAACCTCCTTCAATGCCTCCAGTAGTTCCGGCGCCGCGGCGATGAGTCTATTGTTTGCGCGATAGACAGATTTGCACGGTGCATCCGGATCCCATGCGTGACGACTTGCATAATGGACCGTGTGACCATCCGCAGATTTGATGGTGATTCTTACAATGCATCCTGATGAGCTATCAGAATTCAAGATCCAGGGAGAAGGTGAGTGCTTCGCTTCCATCCTACTTCCCCTCCTTTCCTTCTGCCTTCGGAGGCCACGGGAGGCGGTAGAGGGCGTGTTCCCAAGAAGTCTGTCTTTGCCTTACCGTTGGAATCCACACTAAGCCAGTGACAAGCAAAACAGGGCATTCCGCACCTTCCGGCACAATCCACACTCCATCACCCTCCCGTTCGATATGCGCCCCATCCTCGGAAAGCGTCCAGCCTTCGGGGATTGCGGGGAGTGGGCGGCGACTGGGTATATGCCAATCTTCCACAAGCGACCCTAATGCGAGATCAGCCACGAGTAGCCATTGGTCGTGATGCAACCCTTGATCGCCGCTTTGATAGACATCCTCACCGGGGATCAGGTCGCGGTATTGCTGGGCGGGTTGCTTCTCCCCTTCAGCGGCGGGGGAGAGGGCGGTGCGGAATACCTGAGCTAGCTCAGGACGAAATGTTGCCTCGGCTAAGTTTTCCGCACGCTTCAACGCCGCATCCTTCCGCTCGATGGCGGCGCGGAGGCCGTTGATGAACTGATCAAGGGTCGGCCTATAGAGCAAAGATCGATCCATGCCGTCATACTGGAGAGGCTGCCCTGCAATATGGTCGATTCCTGCCTCCCACTTTGCGTCTCTCCTGTTCGCTTCCGCAACCGCTTTATCGCGCTCCTGGGTGAGTTTCGAAACTTCGTCGGTTAGGCGTCGGAACACTCTTAAAATGCCCGAAGCATCATCGTTGGTTATCGCTTCGATTGCTGCATTCGCCTCATCCCGCTCCTCCCGCAGCTTGTCGGCCTCAATGGCAGCCAATGCAAAAGCCTCTGCGACGGATTCCGAGCAGGAGAGCTTGTTGCCGTTAACGGCGATAGAATGCGTTTGGAGACAACCAAGAAGGTTGATCTCCTCCCTCATCTCCACACCCGTAGCTTCGGCGGCGTGGAGTTTGGCTTTCCAAGCGTGACAGCCCTTCGTCAACTCTTCGATTGCGGCGTTGGCTGTGTGGAGTTTGGAGCTCAACTCACAGGCCTCCTCGTCAAACTTCCTCCGCTCCTCCGATATTTCGGGGTACTTAGCGATCATGCACGAGGAGCAGTCTCCGTCGTTGACTGGATCGGAGCAGGTGCAGTGCTCGCCGCGCAGCATGGATTCCAGATTCTCAATCAGCTTCGCATCCTCGGATCGGGAGTTGAGCGCATCGACGATCCCTTTGACCGTCTGCTCGAAACTCATGTCGCCGTTTACGAGGTCCAGAAGGTAAGCCGGATGCGTGTTAGGTTCTCCGTGGCGGTATAGCTTGTAGCCGCTCTGAATTGGTTCGACTGTGTAGAGCGTCGGGTGCTCCATCCGTGATGAGCCATCTCGCTCATTAAGCAGTGCGGCAATCTTCCTCGCCTGCTCCTCGCTGCATTCAGCAATGACGCAGAGGCGGCTGCCGTTGTGATAAAGCCCGAAGCACTCCGGGCCGTGGTCTTGGATTTTGTAGGTCATGCGGTTAGATGCTTGTGATTTGAGTTCGGTTACCTGATTTGAGTTAAAGCACGCAAAGCAGATCGGATTCGTATCGTTTGGGCCTACCAGGTAGCTTGTTGTTACGAGTTCGGTGACAATCACGCCAACGCGAGCACCCCTCATAATCGGGGCGTTGATCGAAGGTATATCTTCCCCGCAAGCTGTTCTGTTGGCGCTCTCGGCTAGATGGGTTATTGCTTTCATGGGTAGTAAATCTGCCCGGCCTCTCACCGGGCTGGAGGGTTCGCCCTCTGCGGTGGGTGGGGCTAAAAGGGAATGTCCGAATCGTCCGCATCGAGGTCGGGATCGGCAGGAGGGCGCGCCGGAGTCTGCCGCCTCGCTGCTTGTGAGGGCTCAGAGGGCCTGGATTGACCGCCCTCGCGTCCTCCGAGAAACTGGAGTTCCTCGCCGACGACCTTCAGCTTGCTGCGCTTCTGGCCTGTCTGCTTGTCGTCCCAGGATTCAAGCTGGAGCCGACCTTCGATGTAGACTGAGCTGCCTTTCTTGAGGTATTCGCCAGCCAGTTCCGCAGTACGGCCCCAGAGGGTGACGTCTACAAAGGTGGTCTCTTCGCGCTTCTCGCCGTTGTCGGCGGTGTATCGTCGATTGACGGCAACACCGATCTCGGCGACGGCTGTGCCTTTTGGGGTGTGGCGGATTTCGGGATCTCGGGTAAGATTTCCGATGATCATTACCTTGTTGAGTGATGCCATATTACAGTTCCTCCTCCATTTGTTGTTTGACGTACTCGGGAATTCCGATCAGTTCGATCTCCTCCGGGTAGGCAGGCCACTGACCGGACGCGATGCAGTTCCGGTAGACCTGCAAATCTCGGCGATAGAGATCGCGGCCAATCTCGATGTCCTCGTCCATCATCTGATAGACCATAACAGCGTATGGTGGCGTCTTTTCGACGGCGATCAGGACGAAAGCGCGCCTGTCCTCGCCAGCCAACTTAGCTAAATCTAAGTAGTAAGCTCCTTGGACGTGATAACGGTAATCCAGAACAGATCGAGTGAACTTTTCAGGTCGTGCATCTTCGCAGGTCTTGAGGTCCACGATCACGGGCGTCTTGTCCGGGAGCCAATCGGTGCGCCCTTTTCGAAGCGTGCCTTTGCCGTCCATCGCAAAAATGGACTGCTCTGCCCTACCTGCCGATAGAAGCTTTTTGACTGCCGGGTGCTTCATGACACTGTTTAGGATGCCGCCTATCATATCTGACTCGGCCTGAGTAATAATAGTTGTGCCCTTGTGCGCGTCCCTCCAGGCTTTGCCCTCTTTGGTTGCAAATGTCATTCCGCGCGGCTTCATCACGTAGTCTAGCTGATCCTGCATGAACACAGCTTGATGAACTAGAGTGCCGATTCGCATTGCGTCGGTTTCCTCCCGTACGGCGTGCTTGAAGTGAGCCGGGGAACGGGCGATCCGGTCCAGGTCTGATTTGCTGATTCCATCGGCTTTGCGGTACTCGGCCTCTGGTATAGTTATGATGCGTGGTTTCATTCTGGATTTACGATTGCGGATTGAGATTCACGGAAGCGGACGCCTCCGACTTTCTTGCCTGCGACGCGGACATTAGGATCGACGTAGAGCGTTACTGATTTGCCGGTCCACTCCTTGGTGTCAGAGCCGTAGAGACGATAGAGCGTCCTCCGGTTGGTGCTGTTCAAGCAAAGCTCCTTCTGCTTTCCTTTGAACTTGACGGTGAACACATTGGCCTTCTTTCGGCCTGCTTCGAACTCGACTGACTCATATTGGAAAACGCCTTCGATCTCTACTTTGACATCGCCTGCGGCGGCTAGGTCTTCTGCTGCCAGCCAGGGAGATTCCCGCATTGCTCCCGATGAGCCTGTGTATGGCTTGCCTCTTGGTTTGTTGTTCATGGGTTGGTTTCAGGTTTGGTTTGAAAAAGGTGCGGGCGGGCCGGATTCGAACCGGCTAAATGGACGCGCTTTCTTTAGGGGCACCGTCTCTCCCCGCCCCTGCCTACTTGTGTCTCACATCACGCGTGAGGCTTCGACGAGGCAGGGAGGCAAATGGAGTTCCGCTAGTACTTTTGTGAACGGTTAAGTTTCGGAGCGGTGAAGGTCGCGCCCTGCTGGACATAGACGGAGCCGGACACTTCCGTCAGCGCGGGAGCGGTGAAGGTCGCGCCCTGCTGGACATCGACGTAGCCGGACTTCGTCAGCGCGGGAGCGGTGAAGGTCGCGCCCTGCTGGACATAGACGGAGCCGGACTTCGTCAGCGCGGGAGCGGTGATCTCGTACTTCTCCGCAATAGAAAAACTACCATCAACCCGCTTAACCAGGGGATGCAGCGATTTGATTTCATCGCCCATTGCATAAAGCGAGGTTTCAGCGAGCTTGTCCGCAACGCGTTTTGGACATTCCGTATGGATCAAAATTTTCCAGCGAATATCGGCGTACTCCTCGCCGGAAAAGAACCCGCGATTAAAAAGCATTCGCTCTGCGTGTGCCGCTGGATCGGCAAGCAGCTTCGCGAGATTCGTATAGTGATTCTCGATCACCTTCCGTTGTTTTTCATTCAGCGAGGAGCCGCGCGTAATCCTGTCAACGCCGGGAAACTCGCCTTGGCACGACCATTCGGCCTCAACAAAGAACGGGCCACGAACAGCGGCGATTTGGTCATTCTCGCGCCATCCGAGCTTTTCGATGGCCCCGGAGTGAGAATTTTCAGGGATATGGGCAATGGCACCGTCGCGGCGCACGCAGATAGAATGGAAGTCACACATGGTTTTTGGTTGGTTTTGTTTTTGGATTAAGGTTTGGGGTGAAAGTGGTTTGGATTTAGCTCGGCGATCTCTTCGAACGCCTGCTCTTCGAGATCGGCTTCGAAGTCTGCGAATGGGATTGAGCAGCCCTTGCAGATCACGTCTTTGATGATGATCTCCTCGGGATCGTCTGGGCTCTCCCAATCCCGGGATTTTCGAGCCGGAAAGTGCTCTGCTTTAACTAAGATTGCGCCACCCGTGTCGGGATGGGTTGTTTCGAATTGGAAGAGCATGAGGGCTTCCTCTGCTCAGACTCGGCCTCGCCAGTTGCGGATCGCGTTGAGAACTTCAGCGTTGTCGCCTTTGTGCTTTCTGCGGCATTTGTCGGCCATCTTGTTGAGGCGATGATTGTCGCGACTGGCGGCAATCAATGCGGCAGCGATCAGGGCGAGGATCACAAAATAAGCTATGCTATATACGTCGTGTACGCTCATTGGCCCCCTTTCGGAACCCAAACCTCGTGACCCTCAGTGGCTTCAACCAGAACCCCCTTTGGATGATCTTTGAGCACGTTCTCAATCATCCAGTGCTGGGTTGCTCCATATTGCGAGGTGAGCTGACGACAGCCCTCCTCCTTTGCCTGAGCTCTAGTTTTTAGATTCGCCATAGCCGCTTGCGTAAGCGGAAGGTCTGTCGGAGGCAGCCAGGGATAAGGAATCGAAAATCTCCGTGCTGCGGCTGCAATCTTTGTACTGTCAAATTGGAGTTTGGTCATAATTAGTTCTTCTTAGCTCGACGCGCCCATGGTGACGGCGAAGAGCATTTTCGAGCGGCCTTTGCGATGGCTTGGCAGGTGGACATGGTTTCGCCGGGCTTCAGGGTTGACCGGCCTTCGCCCTGGCGACCCATGAGAGACATGCGGGTGGTGACGTGGCGTTCTCGGCTCATTTGATTAGGTCTGGTTACTTCAATCCAGCGGCCTCCCTGATCGCCTGCACGCTTCCGCGCTGCTTATCGCGCAGCCAGTTGATCCCTCGTGATCCTGCCTTTAGTAGCTTGATCTGGTTTCCATGGATCGCATTGTAGATAGAGTTGGCTACGCACTCGATTGCGAACTGGCTAGCTAGTCTCCCGGTTTGCAAGCCTCGGTTGATCATGTATTCCCGGAGACAGAAAGCCGGATCTCCGACCCTGATGTCCTCGCCACGAGAAATCTGGCAAGCAAAGAGCGATACCGCGTTTGGATCAATCTGCATGGCAAACGCAATCGTCGCGATGATTGGGGATTTTTTGGCAGGCTTGAAATTTCCGACCAGTTGGATTGCCGTATGGATGCTTGGCCCATAAATCCGTAGGACTGCAAGGGCGAGTCCTACGCTGCTAGTGCGCGTGGAAGGCGCGCAGATCTGGACAATCGCATTTGCAACGCCCGAGACAACATTCGCGTTATGGACTCCATGACTAAGGTGCAGGGAATCGGCGACTGAGCGCTTACCGCCCACATCAATCAGGTCTTGAGCGAACAACCCGCCATCGCTTTTAGGGATGCCTCGCGTTACCTGAATCTTAATAGGCCGATCAGCTTTAATGATTGCGAGAAGGCGATGCTGCCCATCAATTAGCGTCCCCTCGTCATCAAAGGCTATCCCTTGATGAGTGACACGCCAGCGGCCAGCGCGAATTTCGTTGGTATATAGATCAATCCGATCTTGCCTAAGGACGCGGTTATGAGTGTTCGCCTTGAGGTATGCTTTTGCCTGATTTGGCGTGATGGTTTCGATGACGGTTTCAATGATTGTTTTCATGGCTTGTTTTTCTGATTGGTTACTGATTCTCTGCGATCCAGGCTTGGAATGCCTGACGGTCTCGTTTGCTGGCCCTCTTCCAGTAGGATTTGAGGTTCCAAAGATTTGCGCTGTCCTGCTCTGCCTCTGCGACGTTGCGGGCCTGCTCTGGCGTTAGGGCGATGTCGGGTATGGGCGCAGTTCGCCCTTCGACGTTGGAGACCGGCAAATGGGTTTCTGGCTCCTGCACGGGCTCGGCGGCCTTCTTCTTCACCGGGTATTGCTTGCCGTCGGCACCAGTGCGCGTAGCCGGTTGATCTGAGGTGTCAACCGTTGACAACTGGGGCCGAAGATTGCTTACAAACTGGTTGCTGACTCCGCATAATTCGGCAATCGCCCGGTCGCTGAGACTGGAAAACTCTTCCAGCGCGATCTCTACGCAGCGCCGTTTGTCCCTGTTATCCCGGCGCAATCCATTCGAGCGATTCGCGCCAAGCGCGTACTTAACCGCATCCGTCCTAGTGCCGGTCCGAACATCGGCAAGGACGTCGAGGAATTCAGCCTTACGCGAGGCATGGTAGCGATGAAATCCATCGGCCAGCCATTTATGAGCGCCATCGTTGAACAAGATGACTGGCGGGAACTTATCTCCACGTTCCATGTCGATGGAATAGTCCTCGACAATGCTGTCATTTATCGCGGCCCGCGTCTGCGTTCCGCCATCGATGCGGATGTCTGAGAGTTTAACTGATTGAGTTGTCATGAGATTAGGAAATGGCTTTGACGGTGTGGGCTTTCTCGAATTCAGCGATGTGCTTTTCGGTGAACTTCACCATTCCACCGATTTTAAGATGGGCGATGCGCCTAGATGTGACCCAAGAATCGACGGTTCTCATTCCGACTCCATACTTCTTGGCCAGTTCCTTCCGCGTTAGTGGCGGTTGCATAGTGATCGAGGGAATCAACTACCTGCCAGCCGCGCGGGCAGTCAGGCGGAACACAGCTTGTTTTTCAGCGTAGGTCTTCCATGGCCCGCGCTGGAGTCGGAGGAGATCAATCGCGCCCTCCAGTAGCTCGAAGTCGATCACGGCAACGTCATCGCCGATATCCTCCAGCATGAGAGCAATCCGATTGCATATTTTCTCGCCGCTGGATGCGCCACGAAAGGAGCCGTTACGGGCGACCTGTACGAAAAGTTCGAGGTTTTGAGAAGTGTTATTCATTTCGTTAAAAGGGTGTTTACGAATGGGGCGTAAATTACCCCGGAAGTTCTTGCTCTGTTTGTTTCGGGCCGCTAGAGGTGGCGGCTTATGGAGGACCAAGACCCGTTCAACCAAGGCCGGATGATTTCCGGCAGACTGATCGACAATGAGTTAGACTTCGTCTTTACCGTGTGGGGATTTCAGCCGCTCCGGTCTGAGACTCGGCTCCTTGCGATGTTTCGCCGCTGGCGTGAGACTCAGCGGAAAAATGCACGGTTAAAGGGTCGCCGTGTGAACATGCAGTGGAACGGGTAGCAACCGGCTCCAACAGCAGCCATGCGAGAAAGACCGCATCGGCCTTAGTGAGTTCGATGGAGGATTTTCCAAGGGGGTCAATATGGACGCATTCCGGGCCTGAGTGTACAGCGAATTGTGAGGCGGCCTCGCCCTGTTGAGGATGCTGATTATCGGGTTCGGGAATGCTGGGGCTTTTAGTCGTTCCTAAGCTATAGACGAAACTCGTCCCTTTGCGCGTTGGCCATGCATAGATGGCGAGGATCGCCCATCCGTCTTGGATCAGCGCGTTTACTTCGTTGATGTCGTCGGTTTCTTTGATTTGTTGGACTTTGTGGAGGTTCATAAAGCGCGGTTTTGTTTATTTCCCTTTTTCCTGGAGTTAGTCGCGGCGG
The DNA here is from genome assembly GCA_037190965.1 of Chthoniobacteraceae bacterium. GTDB lineage: Bacteria > Verrucomicrobiota > Verrucomicrobiia > Chthoniobacterales > Chthoniobacteraceae > DATMFV01. The sequence goes on along the minus strand of JBBCKI010000034.1, from coordinate 5,397 downwards.
AGCAGGTTTCCGAGGGCCGCCCCGATGGAAATTCCGGAGAGCAGAATTGACAATAGATGGAACACTTCGGCGACTGGCTTCATGGGGTGTTGTGCGGGTTAGGGTTATTCTTCTCTGGTTCTCATCGCTAGTTGTTTGCGATGGGACTAGATTAGGGGATCCGCTGTTTTTGGGTATCCGTGTTTAGCCAGTGAATCGCCGGTGAATTACCGTTGTTTGTAATTCGCGTTCTTTTTCGCCTCGTTTTTCGCTGCGGCTTCATCGCCGAGCTTGTCGACGGAGATCCCGCGAAGGTGGGCTAGTTCTTCTTTCGAAAAGTCGGCATGTCGGTTGACTGCCTCAACAGCGAGAAGAACGAGCAACACGTCTTCGGATTCCTGCGGCGTGAGCTTCTGCCGATGCTTAATGAGGCTTCCGGTTTTCGGCCCCTCCAGCATCCTTTTGAGGGCGGCCTCGCGAATTTGAGGGGTGAACTTGTCGGGAAATAGATCAAGGACGCTCACATCGAGCCTCCTTTCCGACAGGGGAATCCCCGATCAAAGCCGAAAATTGTCACTCGGCCTTGAAATTTTGACAAAAAGGTGTTGATTCGACGGCTGGAGGTGTTTAATCTCCGGCCATCAAAGATGCTGCTAGGCATAGTTTGAATGGTTTTAGAAGCCCCGCGAGTTCGTACCTCGCGGGGCTTCAACTTTTTTAGGGTTTAAGTCATTTTTTTTAGGTGCCCGCTTCGCCTTTCGCGTTGCGGGTTTTTTGTTTTGGACGGGCATCCAAAAGGGGGCTTGTTTTCGTTTAGAGAACACGCGATACTAACAGTAGCACTAACCGTGGTCAATACACGTTTTATCTTTCCGCCATGATTTTAAGTCCTCACTCTCACGAGGTGGCAGACGAAACCATCACGTTCCGAATACCGGACAGGCTTAAGCGCGAATTCCAGGAGGCTCTTGATGAGAGCGGGGATTTTTCGGGCAAGAGTAAAATGACTCCGTTTTTTCTGGATGCGATAAAGGCATATGTCCTTCAGTCCAAAAAGCGAAAGGAACAAATATCCATTCCGCTGGAGTTCGTCTCTGACAAAAGCAGCGATAAAGTTTCCGTGCCCGAAAAGACGTAAAATCCCTGTCATCATGGGCGGCGATATTACGGGATGGCACATTGTTTTTGCAAGTGGCAAGTTGCCAGCATTCAAGCACTTACAACTGAAAGCAGACTGGAGAACGGTGTCTAAACTCTTCATGGCCTGATATTACATCGCGAAGAAAAACGATGCAATGACGAGGCAATGTCCTCGACATCCGAAGTTATTCACAATTTAAATCTAAATGACTGCATTTAAGGCTGTTAGGGTGGCCGCAACTTTCCCGTTTTTGATCGCAGATTTAATGCGGAGACGCGCGAAAGAGCTCGGATACCGTTCCGTTTCCGCCTACCTGCTAGGGCTTGTCCTGTTCGATCTGTGGTGCAAAAAGCCTCATGCCCTAACCCTCCAGGTGGCCAACGATGACCGGCCAGAAATGAGGGAGGCGGTCTTTAGGGAGATTGCGGACGGCTACGACGAGCCCGCAAAGCCGTCGAGCTACTTCGAGCATCGGCTTGAAGAGCTGGCGCGGGAGATCGCCGAGCGCAGGGAGGAATGATCCGGTATTGCTGGACACGCAGTGCGACCAAAGATTAGACAAAGGAATGAAATGGATGCTGATCTTGCTAGCTGCGGAGGCCATAGCCTTTGGCCAGGTCAGCCATGCTTCCTCTTCCAGCAGCAAAGAGGAGCGGATCAGAGCTGTGCAGGAGGCGATTGCAAAGAAGAGGCGAGCCGCCTACGAGGAGTCGCTTTCCAAAATTGAACAAAGAAAGCTGGATCAGGAAAAAAACGACCGCCTTGTAGCCGCTCGAATGGTCGTGTGGATAACGATTTCTCGAATCACCGAAGAAGGCGTCATGGGCAATGTCTTTAAGTCAATTGTCGATTACGACACATACAAATTGATGCAAGGCCCTATGCTTCCAGGTAAATTTTTCATTCATTGGAAGGCTCCACAGGATGCGGTAGACGGCGAAACTTATAGGCTGGTCGTCTATGATTGCGGAGAAATTCAGAAGAACGGAGAATTTCGAACGCGGGTATTGCGATCTGATCCTGATGAGGCCTGGTCTGTTTTGTCCGCATCTTCCGCCAAATAGCCTATCCAGGCAGAACAAAATATGAAATAGGGTGACTATGAAATGGATCTCAATTCTCCTTGCAACATGCGCCATCGCATGCGCACAAACCCAAGAAGCGCCGTCATCAAAGCCTTCCAACCTTTCATTTCGTGCCAAAGAAACCGGAACGAAGAAGCAGGACACCGACAACTGGAAGACGGATTACGGTAGCTACGACCGCGACACCGTCCGCAAAAAGACGATTCTGGTTGAGGTGACGAAGTTTGGAAACGATCCAGCAAAAGGGGTAAGAGTGTGGGCTCTTTGGATCGCACGATCCAACCAATCAGGCTCATCCCCGTACGTCTATCGACGCGAGGTGATCACTCGGGATGTGAATTCCCAGTTGTCGTCCATCGAGTTTGTTTCGCCGGAAGTGACGGAGAACAACACCAACTACGCCGCCCTTGGGGTGCGCTATGTTTCCGGCTCCAAGCTTATCGGCTACGTGATCGGAATGGATTACAAGGACGGGGTGTACAGACCGCACTTTTCCAATGGACTATCAAGCATCTCGTCTCCGGAGAAGCTCAAGGGCCTCGTCGACGATTACGAGGCCTATCTGAAGTCGCGTTAAGAGATCATCGGGGCAGCTCAAGGAAGCTGTTTAATCATTGCCCTGGCCCTCGCTGGAGTCATCCGCCAGTAAGCTGCCGCGTCTTCCGGGGTCACCAGCTCGCGATAGTGGGCAAACAGCGTGTGCGGGCTTGTGTGGCCCATCTCAAGCGTTAAGTCGTTAAGGTTGCGCTCGTGCGCGAGGGCGTAGGAGCAAAACGAGTGACGCATTGCGTTGTGTGGCCACGATTCAATTCCGGCCCTCTCGGCAGCCTGGGCAAGATCCTTTCGAAACTGCTGTGTGGTAAGGCTCTGGATAGGCCCACAGCCGAGCAACCACGCCCTTAAATTCTGCCGGATCCTAACAAAGCGCCTCCCCACCCCGGTTTTGCGTACCGAAACCTCTACAAGCCCAGAATTGAGCCGAATTGATGCCGGTGTAATCCTCTCCAATTCCGAGCGACGCAGGCCGCAGAACAGGCCGACAGCGAAAAGGGCCACAGACCTAGCCGGGGTGCCAACAAGCAGCCTGGCGGTCTCCTGTGGCGTCAGGATGCCAATTTTGTCCGCTCCTTCGTTGGCCGTGCCGATCCGGTCGATTAAGTTTTCGGAGCACCAGTCATGCTCGATGCCGTGGGTCCAGAGTACGGAAAGCACCCGGCGCGTGTTGTTTCGGCTTGTTGGTCCGACCGGCAAGGCGTTGATCCATTGGCGAATTTCGCCACTTGTCAGCTCTGACATTTTCCGGTCGCCGAAGGTTTTGGCGAATTTCGCCAACCGTCCTTTGAGGTCGTCCCTGTATCGCGCACTCCTGTCATCGCGCTCCTTGGCGGCCAATAGGGCGTCAACGGCCTCATTGACCTTCATTGAGGCAGATGCGGCCCGCCAATGCTCTGCCGCAAACTGCGCGGCCTCAACGAGTGATCGCCCGAACGGTTCGATGATGGCAGCGGCCTTGAGGGCTTCGAGTCGAAGCTCGTCTGTCATCTCCAAAACACCGATGCCGGAATTTTGCGCCTTGATGGCTTGGAGGTCCGCCCAGGTGCGCGCTTTTTTCTCCGTTTCGAAGTATTTCCGGTGGGGTCTGCCGCCGAGATCCCACCGGACCACGGCTCCGTATCGGCCTCCGTCCGAGCAAAGTTTGACTCGATAGAGTGCTTTTGGCGATTTTCGCTCTTTGGCCATGTGGCGAATATTGGCGATTTTCGCTATTTTTCAACCGTTTTCGCCGCGCTGCCCGGCAATGACTCGCGCCAATCTGCGCTGATTGAAGGGCCCGAGAGAAGCCAATCTACAGAGTAAACCCGCTTTTTTAAGAGATGCGCCCGGCAGGACTTGAACCTGCGACCCACGGATTAGAAATCCGTTGCTCTATCCAGCTGAGCTACGGGCGCCTTTCGGAACAGCGATCCCTAAAGGATCGAGGGACGCAAATCAAGCGTTCTCTGTAAACAACGAAAAGAGAGCGGTTCATTCTCTTACTTACCGAGAATTTGGGCGCATGATGGAAGTTTCCGAGGGAGACTCGGGAGCCGATGCCCGCGCCCGGCGGCGCGGGCGTGCTACCGCACGGTTCGACGAATTGCATCGAACCAGAATTCTTTTCTTTCCGGTCTCCGGTCTTCGCCTTCTGACCCTGTCCCATTTCTCCTTGCGAGGATGACATTCGTTCGTTAAAATCCCGCCGTGCCAAGCTCCGCCATCAAAAAGGCATGGAAACCCATCCGTTCTGCACGGCCCTTCATGGGATCGCTTTTCGGCCGGGTGCTCCAAGCCGTCACCACTCTGATGGTGCTGGTGGGCTGGATGGTGCTGACCAATCATTGCGCGCTCGCGAGCTTCCAGGGTGGACCCGTTGCCAAAGAGGAGCATCACTGCTGCCAATCCGGCGTTAAGAAAAGCGAGGACTCTCCGGGGCGGCAGCCGTTGGAGTGCTGCAAATCGTTGAAGGCGGCCGCACCCGATGTCGCTTCAAAGCTGACGCCCGCTTCGCAGCCGGTGCTCGCCGTGCTACCGCTGATGCTGATGGTTCTTTTTGACATCTCCCAGAAATCCAGCCTGGCTATCTTTGAGACGGGGCCGCCACCCGATTCATTCTCCTTTACGGAGCTTGTTCTCCAGCAGTGTCTGCTGGCGCATGCTCCGCCCCTCGCCTAATTCTTCACAGGCCTCCGCTAGCGGCGGAGAGTTCTGCCTGCGACTTTCGCGCGCCCATTTCTGCGCCGCGACCAACATTACCCACCCTTGCCCCGCCCACGCATCCGCCTGCCTGTGTCGGCGTGGCTACCAAATCGGCAGGTAAACATTCCATTCATCTTATGAAATCAATCCTTACCCTTATTGTATCCACCCTTCTCGCCGGCAGCCTCGTTCATGCCAACGAAACCCCCGTCCCCAAAGAGTACCCATTGAAGACCTGTCCGGTCTCCAAAGAGTTGCTTGGCTCCGACGACATGGTTCCGTTCAAGCTCACTCATGAGGGCACCGAGGTCTGGCTCTGTTGCAAGAGTTGCAAACGGAACTTCGACAAGAATGCGGCCAAATACGTGAAGATCGTTCGCGACGCCGCGAAATAAACACCGATCGCCACGTCGCCCGGCCATCCTAGGTTGGGCGGGCGACCAATTCGCGCACCCC
>JBBCKI010000033.1:0-17375 GCA_037190965.1 Chthoniobacteraceae bacterium | reverse complement strand
CCACCGGGTCGCGCCGCTTGTGTATAATTTCGTACACCCCTGCCCTTGTTGGAGTTCTCCTCGCGCTCGCCCTCAATCCAAAAGCCTCCCGGAATAAGTATCCGAAATAATCGTCAATCTTCGGTTAATTCGGGGTTGAGCTATCGGAAATCCGTTGTTAATCAGTGAGACAAGATTATCCATCGCAGTTTCATTCTCCCCCCCGATCCCCCCGCATCCCCCCATCCCGCTGCCCACGTTCCAAGCCCCCCCGGCGCATTGTCTTTAACCTCTCCAAGAAGTCTCCATGAGCAACAATATTGAGTCCCACCTTATCGAGAACCGCGTTTTCCCCCCGTCGCCAGAATTTTCGCAGGGGGCTCGAATCAAGAGCTTGGCCGAGTATCAGGCCAAATGGCAGGAATCGGTGAAAGACCCGCAGAAATTCTGGGCGGGCGAAGCCAGCGAGCTTCAGTGGAGCAAGCCGTGGTCCCAGACCCTCAAGTGGGAGGAACCCAATGCCGAATGGTTCATCGGCGGAGAGCTCAACGCCGCCGAGAACTGCGTTGACCGGCACCTCAACGGACCGCGCAGAAACAAGGCCGCCATCATTTTCGAAGGGGAACCCGGGGACAAGCGGGTCATCACCTACCAGCAGCTTCACCGCGAAGTCTGCCAGTTTGCCAATGTCCTCAAGCGCAACAACGTCAAAAAGGGCGATCGCGTGCTCATTTACATGCCGATGATCCCCGAGGCCGCCGTCGCCATGCTGGCGGCTGCCCGCATCGGCGCGGTCCACTCCGTCGTTTTCGGCGGCTTCAGCTCGGACTCGATCCGCGACCGCATCGCCGACTCCGGCGCGACGGTCGTCGTCACCGCTGACGGCGGCTATCGCCGCGGGGCCATCGTGCCGCTCAAGCGCAATGTGGATGAAGCCCTCAAGAAAGGCGACCACACCATCGAGCGCGTCATCGTTTTCCGCCGGGCCAACAACGACATCCATATCGAGGAAGGCCGCGACGTCTGGTGGCACCGCGAGTTGGAATACGTTACCGCCAAATGTCCCGCCGAGCAGGTTGAAGCCAGCCACCCGCTCTTCATCCTTTATACCAGCGGCTCCACCGGCAAGCCGAAGGGCATCCTCCACACCACCGGCGGCTACCTGACGGGGGTTCATTCCACCACCAAAAACATCTTCGACCTCCGCGAGGAAGACATCTTCTGGTGCACCGCCGACGTCGGCTGGATCACCGGGCACAGTTATGTCGTCTATGGCGCGCTGGCCAATGGAGCCACGACGCTCATGTACGAAGGCGCGCCCAACTGGCCCGAGAACGACCGTTTCTGGCGGATTATCGAGGAGTACGCCGTCTCGATCCTCTATACCGCCCCGACCGCGATCCGCGCCTTCATCAAGTGGGGCGATGAATGGCCCAACAAGCACGACCTCTCCTCCCTGCGTCTGCTCGGCAGCGTGGGCGAACCGATCAACCCCGAAGCGTGGATGTGGTATCACACCGTCATCGGCGGCAGCCGCTGCCCGATTGTCGACACCTGGTGGCAGACTGAAACCGGCTCGATCCTGATTTCGCCGCTCCCCGGTGCGGTACCCACCAAGCCCGGCACGGCCACGCTCCCCTACTTCGGCATCGACGCCGCCATCGTGGACGACGCGGGCAATGAAGTCCCGCCCAATGTCGGCGGCAAGCTGGTGATCCGCCATCCGTGGCCCTCCATGCTCAAGACGATCTACGGTGACGAGCAGCGCTACAAAGAGACCTACTGGGGCCAGATCCCGAATGTCTACACGGCGGGTGACGGGGCGCGCCGCGACAAAGACGGGTATTTCTGGATCGTCGGCCGCATCGACGACGTGCTCAACGTCGCAGGGCACCGCCTCGGCACCTCGGAGATCGAGAGCGCCCTGGTGAGCCACCCTTCCGTGGCGGAAGCCGCTGCCGTGGGCCGCCCTGACGATCTCAAGGGCCAGGCCGTGGTCGTCTTCGTCACCCTCAAGGAAGGCTTCAAAGGCGACAAGAACCTGCGCGAAGATCTCCGCAAGCACGTCGGCGATTCCATCGGCGCCATCGCGAAGCCGGACGAAATCCGCTTTACCGAAGCACTGCCGAAAACACGCTCCGGCAAGATCATGCGCCGTCTTCTCAAGGACATCGCCTCCGGCAACAACGTCACCGGCGACACCACGACGCTCGAAGATCTCAGCATCCTCGCCAAGCTGGCCAACAGCAGCGAAGAGTAAACGTTTCGCTTTTTCTCAAACCACCAACCCACTACGAACCTATGGCATCCTGCTTCCACTCCAGCATCGAAGGCGCCCAACACGGCGCGAAATCGCTCCCGCAATTTCTCGATTACGCGAAAACGGCAGGGGCCGCAGGAGCGCAGCCGAGCAACTTCATGCTCGAGGCGCAGGCCGGCTGCTTCAAGTCGGCTCAGGAAATTCGTGGGTTGTTCGAAACGCGCGGACTGCTGCTCGACGGCATCTCCGCGCACTGCCCGTTCTGGGTCCACACCACCGTCTGGACGGGCAGCCCCACGGTTCGCCCGTTCCTGCCGGCCGATGTGGCGCAGAAATCCGTCGGCGAAATCGAACAATGGGCGGAGGACTACCTCCTGAGGCTGTTTGATCTCTCCGCGGAACTGGGCGTCAAGGTGCTCCCGATGTTCTGGGGCATCGCTTTCGGCTGGGAACTGGCTACCGGCTATCCGTGGGGCTTCTGGGCCGGGCCCGGGTATGACCTCCTCAAGGAAGGCCAGGAGCGTTTCGTCTCCAAAACAGCCCGGATCCGCGAAGCCGCCCGCCAACGCGGGATCAAGCTTTGCCACGAAATCCACCCCGGTACCGTCGCCAGCACGGCGGACGATTTCAACATGCTGGTGGAAATCTGCGGCGGCGACGAATGTCTCGGCGTCAATGCCGACCCCTCCCATTGCTGGGAAGGCGAAAGCTGGGAGCAACGCTTCCTGAAGGTCGCCCCGCGCATTTACGCGGCTCACGTGAAAAACCACGTCGTCCGCCCCGGTTTCCCGCTACGCGGCATGGAACCCAACTGGACCAAACGCGGCATGCAGTTCACCGACCTCGGAAGCGGCGATCTCAACATGAACCGCTACGCCGAACTGCTCCTCCATACCGGCTACCCCCAACGGTATTCCCAGCTCATGGGAACCCAGAGCGCCCCGCTCGTCGTGGAAGCCGAAAGCGCCCACCGCGACCTGGACGACACCAGCGCACGCGGCATCGCCTTCGTCCGCGACAACCTCTGCTTCCCTGCCGCGGCGGGAAGTTTTGAGGATGGGATGGGCGCTTAAAGGCACCTTTCAAAGCACGGACTCCTGAAATCGGTTAACCATGGGCCCGTTTCAGCGGCGCGAAGAGATTTTGCCTCGTTTCACCTCGTTCCCAAACTCTGTTTGGGAACGCCCGTGTCTTCGAAACTCCAGTTTCGCAACCCTGTTCGTTCCGGCACCCTACACGAGATAACAAGGTTTTCGAATCAGAGATTCGAAGACAAGGGCATTACCAATCTGGAGATTGGTAACGAGGACTTGGAAGGCTGAATGGCCTTCCAGTCTCGGGGTTTAACGCCTCCTTGCGTTCGAAATTGCAATTTCGTACCCTTTCCCCGGCACTTCTGAACCGATGGACACCGTGATTCTCCAATTACTGTTCGGGCTATTTGTTTCCCCCTGGGCGTCATTGGTTGTCGCCTATGCTTTATACGCCTTTGCACTGCACCTTCATGGCCGTGCCCGGTCCCCGATGGAAAAAAAGCTCATGTGGATCGCTCCGATCTTTTGGAGCTTCTATACCGTATGGGCCTTTACCGCCATCGGCAGGTGGGGTCCCATTCGGATCGACCTGCTGATGCTGATTCCTGCACTGATGCTGATCACCCTGGGCGCGATTGTCGCTCTTACCCGGGCCGCGATCGGCAGAGTTTGAGATCTCCGCATAGAGGCAGACAAGAGGCGACGTCCTTTCCACTTTCCTCCGACCGGACGAGAGGGTAGTGGTAAGTCACACATGAATCCCAAAGTTCTCGTGGCCGACGATGAGCCCGACGTTCTGAATCTCGTTGCCTCCAATCTCCGCGCCGCAGGGTTCGAGGCAATCAAGGCCGAGGACGGTCCTTCGGCTCTCGCGGCCGCCCGGGCTCATTTGCCACACCTGCTGGTGCTGGATCTCATGCTGCCCGGCATGACCGGCCTGGAAGTCTGCAGGATCCTCAAATCCGATCCCGCCACAGCGAAGATCCCGATCATCATGCTGACAGCGAAGGCCGAGGAAGTGGACCGGATCGTCGGTCTTGAACTCGGCGCGGACGATTACGTCACCAAGCCGTTCAGCCCGCGCGAACTGGTGCTGCGGGTACGGAGCGTTCTCCGGCGTACCGCAAAGACCGAGGAACCGGGCAACTACCTTGTCGCGGGCGACATTGTGATCGACCGGACCCGGTTGCAGGTGACCATCAAGGGAAAGCCACTCGATCTGACCGCCACGGAGCTCAAGCTCCTCTCCCTCCTGATCGAGCGCCGGGGCCGTGTGCAATCACGCGACGCGTTGCTCAACGAAGTCTGGGGATACGAAAGCGTCATCGACACCCGCACGGTCGACACTCACGTTCGCCGGCTTCGGGAAAAGCTGGGGGACGCCGCCGATCTTCTCGAAACCGTGCGGGGGTTCGGCTACCGAATTGCCGAGGCTTGATTTAGGGCCTATTAAGGTAACGAGAAATGAGGATAAAAGAGCGATTTTTGAGCCGAAAATGGGGTGATGAAGGCGGTCGAATCGAGATTCGGACGCCTGAAGAGCGCCATTTTGGGCCAAAAAGCGCCTTTTACGCCGATTTGAGTCGTTACCTTAACAGGCCCTAGGGCGGAAGCTGACCCATGAGCACCTTTCTGGCCATCGCCTTTGCCGTTCTGGCTGGGCTTTTCTACCTACACCGGCGCAGAAACCGGGCCCAATGGCGGCGCGTCGCCAAGATACTGGAGGCGCTCAACTCCGGCACCCGCCCCACCACCTTCATCCTGCACGGAGAAGCGCCGATCCCCTCCATCGGAATCGGGCTGGAAACGTTGGGCGACCAACGCGACCGCCTGGTACGGCAGATTTCGCAGGAGGAGTTCAATCTTCAGACCATCCTTTCCAGTATGACCGAGGGCGTCATGGTGGTCGATACCGAGCGCCGGGTACGGCTGGTCAATTCGCCGTGGCTGCACGGGTTCGACCTGAAGACTTCGCCCATCGGGCAGTCCGTCTTGCAGGCCGTGCGCAACGCCACGGTGGACGAAATGATCCGCCAAGCGCTCAACACCGGGCGCGCGGAATCGCGGGAGCTGACGTTGCCCGCCGGCGGCCGCCATCTCGCCATGAGTGCCGCGCCGATTCGCGACAGCAGCGGGACGATCCTCGGCGTTGCCGCCATCGCCCACGACGTCACGCGGGTGCGGCAGCTCGAACAGATCCGGCGCGAGTTCGTCGCCAATGTCTCGCACGAACTCCGCACTCCGCTCTCCATTTTCCAGGGGTACCTCGAAATGCTGCTGGAGAACCCCGAGATTCCCCGCGAGGAACTCGACGACGCCCTTCGCATTCTGCAACGCCACTCCTCGCGGCTCAATCTCCTCGTCGAAGATCTTCTCAACCTCGCCCGGCTTGAATCCCGACGGGAGGAATTCAACCTCGTGCCCGTGGATGTGGACACGCTTCTGCACGGCGTCGCCGACGACTGGAAACTGAAGTTCGCCGGCAAGAAGGTTCGGCTGCGCCTGGAAACCACCCCCGGGCTCCCCCCGGTCATGGCGGAAGAGTTGCGGCTTGAACAGGTGATGAGCAACCTGCTCGCCAATGCGTTGAAATATACCCCCGAAGAGGGCGAGGTGGCGATTCACGCCGAATTTATCCCTGCAGGGTCCGATAAAGCCGATGGCGATGCCTCTCCCCGATTCGGAGAAATCGAGATTCGGGTGCGCGATTCCGGTAGCGGTATTCCGCCCGCGGATCTGCCGCATATCTTCGAGCGTTTTTACCGCGCGGACAAAGCCCGCAGCAGAGAAATGGGCGGCACCGGGCTGGGGCTCTCCATCGTCAAACACATTATTCAGGGCCACGGCGGAAGCGTGCGCGCGGAGAGCGTCTACGGGCGAGGGACGACGGTGCTTATTCGACTCCCGGCCGCCCCCTTGATCGCGGAAAACGCCGTACCCCAGCGGCTTGCATGAAAATCCGCGCCCCCAGGAACCGGACGATCACGCTCTCTCCGGAGGATCGGGTGGCGTTTGAGCCGTGCCTGCGCACGCTCTCGCAGCCCGCCACGCCGGGCGACCTCCTCGACTCGCTTCTGCACCAGGATTTGCTCGAGGCGCTGCCGTTGCTCCCTTCGGGATTTGTCGATTTGCTCATCGCCGATCCGCCATACAACCTCGGCAAGGATTTCAACGGGCGAAAGTTCCGACAACAAACCCCGGAACTTTATGCGGAGTGGCTGGAATCCTGGCTGATCCCGCTCAAGCGGCTCCTGAAGCCAACTGCCTCCATCTATCTCTGCGGCGACTGGCTCACCTCGGCCTCGATCTTCCCCGTTCTTAACCGCCATTTCACCGTCCGCAACCGGATCACCTGGGAACGCGAAAAAGGCCGGGGAGCAAAGGCCAACTGGAAGAACTGCTCCGAAGACATCTGGTTTGCCACGATGAGCGCGGATTACGAATTCCACTCCGACGCGGTAAAGATGAAACGGCGCGTCGTCGCCCCCTATCGGGTGGATGGCGCACCGAAAGACTGGACAGAGGAAGATAACGGCGACTTCCGCCTCACCGGCGCTTCGAATTTCTGGTCAGACATCACCGTCCCATTCTGGTCGATGCCGGAGAACACCGATCATCCTACCCAAAAGCCCGAGAAGCTCGTCGCAAAGCTGGTGCTCGCCAGCACCGCGCCCGGCAGCGTAGTGCTCGATCCCTTTCATGGCTCCGGCACCACGGCAGCGGTCTGCAAAAAGCTGGACCGCCGTTACGTGGGTATCGAGATCGACCGCGACTACTGCCTGCTGGGCCTCAAACGCCTGGAGATGGCAAGGCAGGACCCCACCATCCAGGGGTATGCTGACGGAGTGTTCTGGGAGCGAAACTCGGGAGCGCGGCAAAAGGGACAAAAGCCCTCGGCCTGTTAACCTAAAAGCGGTGATGGGAGGGGATGAGCTGGCGCAAGATGCTGAGCCGAGATGACTTGAGAACAAGACGAGGCGTACCCTATGGGTACGGTGAGTCTTTTCGAAAGTCACTCGCGGCTAGCATTTTGCGTCAGACCGCCCCGATCCATTGCCGCTTTTAGGTTAACGAAGAATTCGTTAACGCGACTTAACCATTCTCATACCGGCGCGCAAACCGCTCGATTCGCAACGCGCGGCCGGTGGCGGGATCGATTTCCACCAGCGCGCCGCTGAGCCCAACCGGGCCCTTGGCCACCGGGAAACTGTTGGGAAGGTTGGTCAGGAAACGGTTGATGATCGGCGTGATCTCCCGGCCCAGAATTGACTCCAGCGGTCCGCACATCCCGGCGTCACAGAGGAAAGCGGTTCCGCCCGGGAAGATCTGCTCATCGGCGGTCTGAACGTGGGTATGGGTTCCGACAACTGCCGAAACACGCCCGTCCAGATACCGGCCCACCGCGATTTTTTCGCTGGTGGTCTCGGCATGCACATCGACAAAGATCACCGATGTCTCGCGGCGCATTTCTTCCACGGCGGCGTCGAGCGCGAGGAACGGATTTTCCAGATGCGGCAGCGTGAACGTGCGGCCCTGGACGTTGATGACGCCGACTTTGCCCTTCGCCGTTTCCAGCACGACGCTCCCCTGCCCCGGCGTGCCGGGCGGGTAGTTGATGGGTCGGAGCAGACGAGGCTCGGTGTCGATGTAGCCAAAAATTTCTTTCTGATCCCAGATGTGATCCCCTGTGGTGACGACCGAAGCGCCACCCCGAAGGAGGTCGATGGTGATCTTGGGGGTAATCCCTCGCCCTCCCGCGGCGTTCTCGCCGTTGACGATCATGAAATCGAGATCATACTCTTTTTTCAGGACGGGCATGAGTTCAATCACGGCTCGGCGGCCGGGTTCACCCACGACATCACCCAGAAACAGAATTTTTAGCATGGGCTTCCTTTATCGGAAAAACAGGAGCATTCACAAATGATTTCCCCTTGGCAATTGATCAAAGCGGGGGTTTTCAGCCTCGTTCTCGGCTCGGCGGCACATTCCGCGGAACGCCGCAGCGTGCTCGCGCCCAAGCCTGATTGGTCGGAATTGGAGCCCTACCAGAAAACGATCACCCGCGAGGATTTCACGCGGCTGCTCAATACGGTTTACGCTCCGGACGGCGCGTGGGTAAAGGCCATCGAAGTCGGCCCCAAGGCTGCCGTGGTCCGCTCGCCGGACGGCGGCCGCCCCGAGTTCCGGCTGGAGTTTGCCCCCAATGCCGCCTCCGCGCGCCCGGTGCCGAGGTACTGGACCCCCGCGGGGGCTCGCCGCGCGCCCGCCGGAAAACCGCTGGAAGGGCTCACCATCGCGCTGGATCCCGGCCACATCGGCGGGCAATGGGCTCAGATGGAGGAACGCTGGTTCAAGATCGGCGACTCCAGGCCGGTTATGGAAGGGGATATGGCGCTGATTACCGCGCGTTACCTCAGCGCCCGCCTTTCCGCGCTGGGAGCAAAAGTGGTGATGGTGCGAGACAAGACCGAACCGGTGACCCGCGCCCGACCGCGCGATTTCAGGAAAGCCGCGCTCGCTGAATTCAAGCGCCAGGGAATCACGAAACCGCGCGACGGCTACAACGGTCCGAACGATCCGCTGAAGTTCAACTCCATCCAATGGCAGAGCGAACTCCTCTTCTACCGCGTCAGCGAGATCCGTACCCGGGCCGAACTGGTCAACCGCAAGATCAAGCCCGACGTCGCCATCTGCCTGCATTTCAACGCCGAGGAATGGGGCGACCCGGCGACCCCGTCACTGACCGACCGCGATCATCTCCACATGCTCGTGAACGGGAATTACGGGGCGGGCGAGTTACGAAACGAGGACATTCGCTTCGACATGCTTTTCAAGCTGCTCGACCGCTCCGCGCGCGACGAATTCCCGCTTTCCGACAGCGTGGCGGCCTCGCTGGCGACAGCCACGGGGCTTCCGCCTTATATCTACCATGGCCGTGGACGCCGCGTAACGGAGAGCCCCTACGTCTGGTCGCGCAATCTCCTGGCAAACCGGCTCTACCGTTGCCCCGTGGTTTATTGCGAACCGCACGTGATGAACTCCAAGACCTTCTTCGCGCGCTTCCAGCAGGGTGACTATGAGGGAACGCGCATGATCGACGGTGTGGCCCGCAAAAGCATCTACCGCGAATATGCCGATGCCGTGACCGAAGGCGTGGTGCGGCACTTTCAGACCCGGCAGGCGAAGCGGTAGAAGCGCTGCCTACTCCGAAACCCCCGTCTCCGATGGAATCCGTAGCGGGTCGAGCTTCGCGCGCACGCTTTGGAGCAGCACGAGAAACTCCCGGAGCGCCGGGGTCCGGGGGCGGTTCCTCTTAAAGAGGATGCCGATGGGCCGACGCAATTTCGGATTGAGCGAAATCGCCTTGAGTGTTCCGGTCTCCACCTCTGAGCGAACGCTCGCGAGGGGGACAATGGAAACGCCTTGCTCGATCTCCACCGCCCGCTTGACAGTCTCGATGTTGTCGAACTCCAGGGTATGCCCAAGCATTACCCCCTGTTCGCGAAAATGGCGGTCGATGAACTGCCGTGTGGGAAGATCGGGGTCGAAAGCGATAAATTTCTCGTTCTTGAGCGCCGACGGTTCCATCTGGTCACAGGTCGCGAACGGGTGCGCGGGGTGGCAAATGAGAACGAGTTCATCGTCCATGAACGGCTCGACGTGAATCCCCTTCCGCATGGCGGGATACGCCACGAGGCCCATGTTGGCCTCACCGCTGAGCACCTGCGCGTAGACCTGCGCGGAGCGGCGGTAGGAGACATGCACATCGACCGTGGGGTAACGGCGGCGGAATTCCTTGAGGTACGGGGGCAGATCGTGCAACCCGATCGAATAGACCGCCGCGATATGGATTTCCCCGGCCACCACGTCGGCAAGCTCGTGGAAGCGTTCGTCGAGACCGTCGTAGATCGCCAGGATCTCCTTGGCGGCATCCAGCAGCACGGCTCCCTCCGGCGTCACGCAGCATTGACGCCGCCCCCGTTCGAGCAAGGTGCGCCCAAGTTTCTTCTCCAAAGAGAGAATCTGTTGACTCACCGCGCTCTGTGTCATGGAATTAAGAGCGCCCGCCTTTGAAAAGCTGGCGGTGTCTACCACATCGCAAAAAATTTTGAGCGTCTCAATGTGCATGGGAAACATTAAACATCCTAATAGCTCCGGCCTTTATGGGTCAACATTGCTTTTATGAACCCGTCGATTTCCGAAAACCTTCAATCCATCCGTTTACAAATCGCCGAGGCGGCCAAGAGAGCAGGCCGTGATCCTTCGGAGATCCAATTGATCGCCGTAAGCAAGGTCCATAGCCCGGAAACCGTGGCGGAGGCGGTTGCTGCCGGGCAATTGTTGATGGGGGAAAACAGGGTCCAAGAAGCACGAGCGAAAGCAGCGCTCCTCCCCAGCCGTATCCGTTGGCATTTCATCGGTCATCTTCAGTCAAACAAAGTGCGTCAAGCGCTCCCTCTTTTTGAACGCATCCACAGCGTCGATTCTCTGGATATTGCGCGCGATGTCAACCGGGTTGCTGCGGACCTCGGTCTTTTTCCCAAAGTTCTTCTCGAAATCAATGTCGCGGGGGAAGGCACGAAGCACGGATTCAAACCCGAGACGCTACGAGCGCAGATGGAGGAAATCCTTACGCTCGACCGCCTCGCCATTGATGGGCTGATGGCGATCCCGCCCTTTACACCAAAGGCCGAAGACTCCCGAAAATACTTTACCTCCCTGCGGGAAACCCGTGACCGGATCTCCGAAGAATTCCGCGTCCCTCTCCCCGAATTGTCGATGGGGATGAGCCACGACTTCCCCATCGCCATCGAGGAGGGGGCAACGTTTATCCGCGTTGGCACCGCGATCTTCGGCGAACGCAAAGGGAAAGCATGGAAGCCATCGGCGGCGTTTGACGAGTAGGTCCGTTTATTCTGCCCAAAGGACCGCTCCCGCCGCCTGCTGGTTAAGCCCGATCGTCGTCACGGCCGCCTTTTCCAGCGGCGTTCCCAGCTCGGCTCCCGGCGCTTCGTTGCGCTTGAGGGCGAGTGCGGCGATCACTACTTGCGTCAAGCCGCTTGCGCCGAGGCTTTCGCCAAGCGCCGCCTTCGGATGAGCGACGGCGGCCTGCGGCAAATGCGTCGAAAGGATACCCGCCTCCACGCGGTCCACCCATGTGCCGTTGGCGGATCCGATCACCAGCCCGGCTCCGCCCACGGGGAGCCTCCCCAGCACGTTTTCCAACGCCGCACCCGCTCGGGAACGGCGGAAATAGGAGGCGGACGCCGAATGAACCCGGACCTCGCCTGCCGCTCGATCCTGGCTCTGCCGCCCGACCACCAGAGCGGCAGCTCCTTCGGCCAGCAACATTCCCCCGGGGGGATTGGCATGAAGACGAACGCACGGCTCTTTCGAAAGCAACCGCCAGGCGGCGTACCCCTGCCAGAGAATCCAGTCGCATTCCTCCGCCCCCACCACCACGCAGCGTTCCACGGACGGATCGGAGGCGAGAATCTCCTGCGCAAACCCCAGCGCGGTGAGACCAATGCTGGCATCGCCCACAAGCGTGTAGCTCATCCCGTCGATCCCAAGCACCGCGGCCAGATGGCTGGCGGGAGCATTATACACGGTCTCCGGGAAAAGGAGCGGGCTCGCGGAAGCCGGGCCCTCGGCAACCACCTTTTCGTAAAAACGGCGGGTGTAATTCACCCCGCCGCTGCAAATGGCAAAGATCACCGCCGTGCGGCCCGCTTCCTCCGGCGGCAACGCGCCATTGGCCGCGAGCGGACAGCCGGAATCCCTCAAAGCGGCCAACCCGGCGGCCACGCTAAAATAGGTGATCGCGCTGGAACGCCGGATGCGCGGCGTTCGCGACAGGGACTCGACCATCGCCAACGGCGTCGGGATGTAGAAAGGAACCCGGCCTTGTAGAGTCGGCCCGGCCTCCTGCACCGTGGCGCGGTCCCCCGCCATCAGCCGCTGCCAGACCGGTTCCATCTCGCAGCCAAGCGGGGTCACCCAGCCCATTCCACGGATAACAAGGCTCACTGTGCCCCTCCTTTCGCCTCTGCTGCCTGCAGGATCAGGCTCGCGTTGGTCCCGCCGAAACCGAACGAATTGGAAAGCACTCGCTGCACCCGGGCATGACGCGCCGTGTTGGCCACAATGTCGAGTTCCCATTGCGGGTCTGCCTCCTGATAATTGGCGTTGGGCGGTAGAAACCCATGCCGGATGGCCATCAGCGAAAAGACCGCCTCGATGGCTCCCGCCGCGCCGAGGGAGTGCCCCATAAGCGACTTGGTGGAACTGACCGGGACGCCGTTCTTCCCGAAAAGCTGTTCGATGGCGGCCCCTTCGGTGGCGTCGTTGAAGGGAGTGGCCGTTCCGTGGGCGTTGATGTAGCCAATGTCGCCCGGTGCAAGCCCCGCCGACTCCAGGGCGCGCCGCATCGCCTGCAACGGCCCGATACCCGAAGGATGCGGCTGCGTGAGGTGATGGTTGTCGGTGGAGAGCCCGTAGCCGACCACCTCGCCCAGAATCGGCGCGCCACGTTCCAGTGCGGACTCCAGAGACTCCAGCGCCATGAGCGCCGCGCCCTCGCCGAGCGCCAACCCGGTGCGCCTTTTATCGAAAGGACGACATTTCTCCGGCGTGGAAGCCTGCAACGAATCGAACCCGACAAAGACCAGTTCCGAAATCGCGTCATACCCCCCTGCGAGCACCCGCGTGCGGAATCCCCTGCGGATCAGGTTCCAGGCATGCCCGATGGCATTGGTGCCGGAGGCACAGGCGTTGGCGATTACCTGACATGGCACGTCAAACCGGTCGCACCCGACCGCTTCCTGAGCGTCGAGCACCGCCTTTTGCGGGGCATAGTTGGCCAGCCAACCCGGCTGCCGCCCCCGCTCCCCCCCGGAAGGAAGCACAAGGGAACGATAGAAAGCTTCACCGAAACTCATGCCGCCGCTGGTGGTGCCGATCACCATGGCCTCCGGTCGGAAATCGGGATCCCCGAGAAACGTCTCCCGCGCGGCGGCGATCATCATCCGGCTGGCGCGGTGGCGATCCGCCGCATGTCTGTCCCCTGCCGTCTTCTGCTTCTCCAGCCGGGCATCATCCACCTGCCCGGCGGTATGCGAGCGACAGCGGCTTGCATCGAAAAGGCGCACCGGCGCCACGCAGTCGCGCGCACAAAGAAGGGCATCGAGCGTTTCCTCCCAACCCGTCCCCAACGGGCTCACAATTCCCGCCGACGTGATGACCACGCGGTTTAACCCGAACTCCGATGTTGGAGCGGATGAACTGGCGCAAGAGGTTGAGTCGCGATGCATTGAGGAAAAGCGAAGCGTATCTTCAGATACGGTGAGTCTTTGACGAAAGGCACTCGCGACCAACAAACTGTGTCGGTTCGCCGCGACCAACGTCGGAGTTCGGGTTTAATTCAGACAAGGAGGAAGGCATGATCAATGATTATCCCCGGGAAAACACGGTCCCTGCAATTCGTTTTTCATCCTATCTTGGGACCGGCGAACGTTGCCTCCGGGTTTCGAGTGGAAATCGACTCATTCGAGGCAGGAGGCCGCTTTTATTTTTTCCCGGTTGTGCCATAGTGCCGCCCGATGTCGCGCCCGCAAGCCCTATGCCAAAGCCTCTTTTCCCGGAAGGTTTTCCGGCATTTGCTATGGGCGGCGCCGCTTCTCCTCGTTCTTATGCTGCTGCTCGACTGGTTATGGCCAAGGCCGGTTTCCTCCCGGGGCGGCCTTTATTTTCCCAAGCGGGTTGCCCTCTCCGTGCCGGTTTTTGCCCAGGGGGATCCCTGCTGGAAAGATGACCTTCTTGGCCCCACGGAGGCCACCCTTCACGCGGAAGGATGCGCCGTCGCCTCGGCGGCGATGGTGATGGCCAGTTATGGAATCGACATCGACCCCGGTCGGCTCAACCGGTTCCTCACCGACAATGAAGGCTACACCCCGGAAGGGTGGATCTACTGGGAGAAGGCCGCCGAGTTCGCCCCCGGTGTGGCGGAGAAAGCCTACGAGGACGCCCCCTCGCTTGCGCGGATTGACTGGAACCTGATGCGCGGCAACCCGGTGATCGTCCGCATCAAAATGCCCACGAACAATCACTTCGTCGTCATCGCAGGAAAGCAGGGCTGGGATTATCTGATCTGCGACCCCGGCGGGGGAGCCTCACGGGGGCTCTTCCCGCTGCACGAACTCGCCCCGCGCATCGAGGCGCTTCGGTATTACCGAAGGTTATCTCCAGAGCAAACACAGCCGGCAGGCTGATTACCGCACGCACCTTTCACCGGCCTCTCTATTTCATGTTAAACTATATTTGGTTCGGACTTATCCTGCTGGCTGTACTGATCGGGGGGACGACCGGCAAAATTCAGGCGGTCACCCAGGGGGCTTTCGACTCCGCCAAATTCGCGGTGGAACTGGCCATTTTCCTGATCGGCACCATGGCGCTCTGGCTGGGGATCATGCGGCTGGCGGACAAGGCTGGAGCCATCACGGCGCTGGCGCGCGGGCTGCGGCCCCTGCTCCGCCGCCTCTTCCCCGATGTGCCGCCGGAACACCCCGCCATGGGGTCGATGGTCATGAACATGGCCGCCAACATGCTCGGCCTCGGTAATGCGGCCACCCCGCTTGGGCTGCGCGCGATGACGGAACTGGAAAAGCTCAACCCGCGCCCCGGCACCGCGACCAACGCGATGTGCACCTTCCTCGCCATCAACACCAGCTCCGTCCAGCTCGTTCCCGCGACGGCGGTGGCCTTGCTCGCGGGGGCGGGATCGGTGCGCCCCTCGGCCATCATCGGCACAGCGCTCCTCGCCACTACCTGTTCAAGCATCGCGGGCATCGCAGCCGTCAAGTTCCTCGAAAAACTGCCCGGCTACGCCCTGCCTCCCGCGCCGACGCCGCCCCCTCAGGATACAACCCAGGCTGATTCCGACGACGCCAGCGCCGCAGTAACGGAGGAACCGCCTTCGTCGCTGGGCGCAAAAGGGAAACTCTGCCTAGCGATCCTGGCCGGGCTCTTTGCATGGATCTTCATCACCCTCACCTTTCCGAAAGCCTCCGATCCCGGATACGTGGCGCCGGGAGAGATTGCCGTCACCCTCTCCTCCGGTAAAACCGTACGCGGGAAATTGATTGAGGAATCCCCCACCGAAATCGCGCTCGCCATCGATGGCACCCCCGCCAACGTGGCCAAAGTTTGGGCCACCGGCATCAATCGCCAAGGGCTGGTGCTGGGCGAGAGCGAACTCACCCTTTCCTCCGGCGAAAAGCTGACAGGCCGCATTGAATCTGAATCCGACAAGGAACTGGTCCTTAGTCTGGACAATGGCAAAAGCCGCACCATCGCAAAAACCGGGGCCACGAAAATCATCCGCCCGGAAAGCGCGATCGCGCGAGCCGTCAACGCGATCTCCGCCCTCGCCATCCCCCTGCTGCTGACCTTCTTCCCGCTCTATGCGATGCTGCGCGGCGTCAAGGTTTACGAAGAGTTCGTGGAAGGAGCCAAGGAGGGGTTCACCGTCAGTATCCGCATCATCCCGTATCTGGTGGCCATGCTCGTCGCCATCGGGATGTTCCGGAGCGCGGGCGGCGTCGATCTGCTCACCAGCGCGCTTGGCCCTCTGCTGAGCGCGGTCGGCTTCCCGCCAGAGCTGCTTCCGCTCTCCCTCATGCGTCCGCTCAGCGGCAGCGGCAGCAACGCCATTTTTGCGGAACTCATCAAATCGTTCGGGCCCGACAGCCTGATTACCCGCACGGCAGGCACCATTCTCGGCAGCACGGAAACCACATTTTACGTGATCGCCCTCTACTTCGGTTCGGTCGCCATCAAGCGCACTCGCCACGCGATTCCCGCCGGTTTGATCGCCGATGCCGTGGGGATCATCGCTTCCATTGCGATCTGCCGTCTGGCATTTGCTTAATTGACGCAGCCTTTCAGGCTGCAAGTTTACTATTCATCAGTAGCGCCGGAGCTAAAGTTGGTATATGGCATCCGGATATGCCTCCCCCTCTTCCGACGCTTGGCAACCGCCACGCCCTCTTTGATATTTATGCCTATTCCGAAAAGCGGAATGTCCCGCTTCATCGCCACCTCTTTTACGAACTAATCTTCCTCCGCAGCGGCAACGCATCGCTTGACTACCGAGGGAAGTCGGTTCGCTTTGAAGCCCACCAAATTCATATCTGCCCGCCGAAAGAGGCCCACGCTCTCCAAGCAATCTCCGGCACTTTTGAGAATACAACCATCGCGTTCTATCCGGGGCTGTTTCGGCTCGATCCGCCGGTTCGCCCCCCAATGGGATGGCCTGCGCGCGGACCGGATCATCCCCTGGCGATTCTTCGGGAGCTGGTCGACCGCGACAGCCCCACACTCGATCTCTCCCCGGCGGCTGTAAGCCGACTCCAGGATCTCATCGAAATCATGCGGGAAGAGTTCCGGCTTCAATTGCCGGGCTACCTGCGCCAACTGTCGATTTACGCTCAGGAAACGTTCATCCTTCTCCTGCGGGAAAGCAGGGGCATTTCCGCCCACCCCTTTTCCCGTCGAACCCCCGCCGCACATCCCTTGGCTGGTACAAAAGGCGTGCCAACCCAATCGCCGGAGCTCTATCAAAACCATCACGTCGCGAAGGTGATCCGGTGGATGCGGGAGAATCTCGCGATCCGTCCGAACATGAAAGGTTATGCAAAGCTACTCGGCCTGCAGGAGAAGTACCTCACTACCCTTTTCACAAATACTGTGGGCGTCTCGCCCCAGCGTTATCACACCCGTCTGAGACTTGAGGAGGCAGCACGCCACCTCGTCAACACGACGCGGCCGATCGAAGAAATTTCGTGCCGCTTTGGGTTTCCCAGCCGGAGCCACTTCAGTCGCCAGTTCCGGCAGTACTTCAGAACGAGCCCGGGTGTTTATCGTTACACTCAAAGACTCCCCGCATCAGACGTCCAATCTTAGGAATCGCTGATTAAATGGAGTATGACGAAAGCGCAGGCAGTTGGGATGGATTTCCAAGTCGATTTTCCGCAGCCTGTCTGAAGACAGGTGAGGAAAAATCGGATTGGAAAGACGCCAAAATGACAAGCTTACGGCATGGC
>JBBCKI010000032.1:0-62783 GCA_037190965.1 Chthoniobacteraceae bacterium | reverse complement strand
CTTGGTCACGTAATCCTCAAGGCTCTCCGGCAGAAGCTGGCGTTGCGAGCGGTCTACTCCGGCAATGAATCTCATCGCCCTTCATCCTGATCTCCCTCTCTCAGGCTTTCAATGACGTAGGTGTGTTTTCACACAGTCTCTTTGTTTGGGAACGCCCGCGTCTTCGCAACTCCAGTTTCGCAACCCTGTTCGTTCCGGCCCCCTGCACGCAATGACAAGGCTTCCGAATCAGAGATTCGAGGACATTGGCATTACCAATCTGGAGATTGGCAACGAGGAAAAAAGGTAGCCCGCTCTCGCCGAGAGCGCGGGATCGATGAAGAGTCGCGTTTGGCGCCCATCCCCGCAGGGCGGCCTGTTTGTATTGGGATGAGACCCTCATGAAGTCGCAGGAGCCAATACCCGCGCTCGACGGCGCGAGCGGTCTACCGGTGCTACCGCACCATTCTTCTTGTATCGCTCCCCCTTCGTGCCTCGGACGAAAAGGCATTCGTGGCCGACAAACCGCGTCCAAATTTAAGACGATGCCTGCCTATGCAGGAACCGCTTCGGCCTTCTCGAATCCGGCAAAAACCGCGTCCAGCCAATCGGCAAGCCCGGCCTCATAGTCGACATCATTGTCCGAACGCTCCGCAACCCGCGTCGCGCCCAACCGCTCGAACTCTGCATCCAGCGCCTTTCCGAACCCGCAGAAGTCATCATAGCTAGTATCTCCGAGCGCGTAGATGGAGTAATGCACCTTCGCCAGAGGCGTCGTGCGGGCTTTCAACCATTCGTAAAACTCTTCCGCGTCCGGAGGCGGATCTCCGTCGCCTTGGGTGCTTGCGATTAATAGCACCCTTCCCTCCAGGGCATGCAATTCGAAGCGATAGTCACCGATGTTCGTCGTCGTTGGCTCATAGCCACGCTTGCTTGCAGCGGCGGCGACAGATTTGGCCACTTCCTCGGAGTTGCCCGTCAAAGTCGCATAAAGAATAAGAATGGATCGGCTCATAATAGCTTAGATTACAGTCAACGATTCACCGGTTGCCGGGGGCACCAGATGCTCAGCATTCCTCGTCGGCAACCTCTCTCAAGAGAGTGTTCCATTGGTTGAGAGATGCAAAATCTCCGGGGGCGAGAAAGAAGAGCAATCGCCCTTCGGCGCTGAAACCCTTCAAAGCCCAGCATTCGTGCCCCTGCAATTCAAACCCATCGAGACGGACTGTGGAAACGCCTCCAAGATCAAAGTGAAAGCCCGTATCGTCATCCGAACAAAAAATCCACGAACCGCTTTCCCGGATGCTGCGAGGAGTAAAGATATGCCCCTGAGCGATCGCCTCATGGCCCACTACCGCCCGGATGGGAATCGCCAGTTCAGTCATCCATCTCAACAAGGGAAGCAACTCCGCGCGATCAATCAAAACGCGACGGCAACAGTGATGCGATAGGTCGGGGGGTAAATTGTCGACGCTCCCGGTTTTCCTCGCCGGACTCTCAGTTTCTTCACGGGTGCATTCCGTCCGCATCTGATGTTTTTGCACCCATTCGGACAAGCAAGACATGCTTGAATCGGGCGTCAGCACCACCGAGTGAAAAGATTGCCGGTGTGCATCGTGGAAATCAATGGCATAACCTTCCCCATTCGGCATCCGCGAATGCCGGGCATGAGCAAATCGCCACCACCGCAGGTCAAGGTTGATTTGATCATCCGCATCGCTTCCCTTCCGTTCTCCCTGGTCGAAGATCAGTTCCGGATAAACCATATATCGCGCGATTACTGCAGACCCATTGCGCGATATGACAAGCACCTTCCCAATATCGCGAAGACCTGCCAGCATCTCCTTCCATTCACTATTCAAAATCACCCGCAGAGTTCCGTCTCCGCAGACACTCAAGTTCCCGGGTCGGATTCCTTTTGCCAATGGGCTTTTTAGGATAATATCCCGATACTTCTGGCAATTGCATCCTGAATGAGAATAGCGCGCGTTGACCGTCGCGATCCGATTTGAAAAGGATAGCGAACGCGATGCCCATCGGGAGTTGGAAGGCAGGTGAAATGACACCTGCTCATGATGCATAAACTCCGGAGATCACGCTCTCGCGGAGTTGCGGTTCTCCGTCGCGATTTTGTGCCTACGAAGAAAAGCCGAATCTGCTCATGTTTCAAACGACTAGCGTGAAGCAAAGAAACGCGTCTGGAAATTCGAGTTCCGTTAATACTGATTACGACAAAATGGAATCAGATGAAAAATCGAATTGCCCGATCTCGCACACCTCGCGTGCGAGATTTGTGAGCACGCTCGGCCCGGGTCACAAGGGAACACCCGCCCTGATCGGTTCCTTCGACCCGGCGGATCAAAGCGCGCCTTGATTGACCCACTGCACCGCGAAGCGGACCATCTCCGGCGCGGTTTTAAGATTCAGCTTCTCCTTGATGTGCGCGCGATGGCTCTCGATCGTCTTCACGCTCAAGCTCAGGTCTTCCGCGATTTGCCGGGTACCGTGCCCCTGGCCGATCAGTTGAAGCACCTCCAGCTCGCGATCGGAGAGAACGGCAACGGGCGAAGTATCCTGGACGGATTTCCCGTCGATCGCCTTGCGCATCATTTTGTCGGCCAGCTTTTCGGAAACGTAAATCTGGCCATTCAGGATACGGCGCAATGCTCCCGTGAGCTTCTCCGTCGCCTCCTGCTTCATGACGTATCCTTTCGCGCCCGCTCTCAAGGCCCTCTCGGCATAGAGAGACTCGTCGTGCATGGAGAGCACCAGGATCGGCAACTCGGGCCATTGCGCGACGATGTTTTTGATCAACTCGATGCCGTTGGTCCCCTGAAGGGTAATATCGACAATCGCCAGGTCGGGTTTCAGGTCGGTAATGGCGGCCATCGCCTTTCGGGCGTTATCGGCCTCGCCACAAACCATAAAATCAGTTTCTCCGTTGAGAAGCTGAGCCAATCCCTGGCGGACGATGGGATGGTCATCGACAATTAGGACTTTCGCTTTGATATCGGGCTTTTTCATTGGCGCTCGGGAGCTGCGATAACGACTATCGAAATTCCTCCGGGAATCGGTTCCTTTTTCTCTCGGGAAATTACAAATGGTTCCAAGTCACCCACTTAATCTTTTCCCCGGGTGGAAAACAATCCGTGATCTTCCTTCCCAGTAAGAAAGAATCGCGGGGTTCGGTATCATGGTTGAAATGACAAAACCCGAGTGCCGCCACTGATCCCGGCCAATTTTGGCCGTAATACTGGAATTGAAACGGCTGGGAAAAAGCAAAGCTCTATCTGTCGATAGAGCCGCACCGTGATCAGGTCGTTTATTTCCAGTATCTTACACAAGATCAGCATCAGGTTTCGGGTTTTCGGGTTAAAAGACTACAGCGACGCAGCAGCCCCAACATTCCCTATCGTGCCGACATCGCCGTAGAAGCTCAACCTCCCAACCCTTCGCCCTTTCAGACGCCGGGGGGGACGTTTTTGCGTAAGGGGAGGCTAGGGCTGCACAAGCATGACGACAATCGGTTCACCCCCGTTCCGCCACTGGTGGAATCCCCTAAGAAATCGCGGTTTGGCGAAAATGCAGGCCGTTTTACTGGAGCAATGCGTCAAAAATGACCGGCTGACGAGATCGCTCGTTTTCCCTGGCCTCATTCAGGGCCGCGATTCCCCGGCTGGATTACCGAATCACATTCGGGGATTGCAGGAACAGGCGAGCAGGGGGCGTCCCGATTGCGCGGCGATTAGGGAACCTGCATCATCGAAAATGCAATCCGGGAAGCGCTTCAAGGCACTTTCCGCCGAAGATCAAAGAAGGAAAAACAGACTCATGAAGAATCAATTCGAGGATCTTGCCGGTGAAACCAAACTAAAACTTTTGAGAGAAGCCGATCAGAATCGGCCATGGCAATCACTGGACGATACCCGACACTGCATTCTTTGCGAAAAGATCATCAGCGGCCGGACAATCCGCGTTTCAACGGACCGCCGGGGAGCCACCATGCTCCACTGCCCCACGCGAGGATGTCACTCCACGCCCACCGACTGGGTCCATCCCGAGAACCCGCTCATTTCCGAAGATGCCTGGAGGGATTGGATCCGCATGCTCGACTCACTCTGCGACGAAGAGCAGGACCGCCCGATCCGCCGTTTCCGCCCCAGCGCAAAGCTCTCTCCCAGTGTTTCCGGGGGATTCTCCCCACGGTTGGCAGGGTAACTCCGCTGCCAAGAGAAGGAGCGCGCCCTTGCTAAATTGTTTCGGGCAACTCCCAACCGTTTGATTCCTCACCGGCTTCGTCATCAGTCTGCTCGGAGACTTCCGCAGGCAAAACGCCGGTCTCCTGAAGGTTCCCGTCCTGAAGATTCCCGATCCTGGCCCATTCTTTCAGGACCGGGCAGCGCTCCACATAAAGCTTGAGAGGAGCCAGCGGAAGCAAAAGCGCCACCCCATAAAGGGCCAGCAGGCAGCAGGTCACCCGAGTGCTTGGTGGCCGGGCGGTCATCGTCTCGTAAATACGGCAGGCGATGTCCACGATCTGCCCCCGATCGCGCAGACGCGGGTGCCTTATCTTTACCGCGCGAACGACCGCCGCGACGACTTCCGGCGCAATCAGGCCAGCATCCCCGCCTCTCGTCTCCAGCGGAGGAATCGCCCGGCGAAGCCGCCCTGCCAGGCCCAGATACCGGGGTTTGGACCATGGGGAGAGGGCAATCCAAAGCGCCAGGAAGCTCACAAAGGACCATTGCAACTCCCACGCCGTCAGCGCCACCGCAACGCCCGCCGCCGCCCGCGACATCGGTTCAAGCCATGCATTCCGACAAAATAGAACGGCGTCGAAAAAGCGCCCGCCGCTCAGGGAGGAAAGGGGAAGCAATGTCAGAAAATTGGACACTAAAAGCAGGAGACTCAATTGCCCGGCGCGGGTGGAATCAGAAGCAGCGCTCACCGCGAACGTCGCTACCAGCGTTCCCGCCAGAATCCCCGGCAGAGGTCCCATCATCGAAATCACCGCTTGTTTCCACTGGAGCCCCCCCGTCGTTCCATCCTTCCGGAAAGCCCATTCCGCCACCCGTCGCCCCAGTTCATGAAAGAAAAACGCCCCCGCCGCCATCGCCAGGAATATCGGATCGAAGGGCTGGGCGAAGCCAAATACGATCAAAGCGATAGCCGTCAGTAGGAACGCCCAGAGGCTGTGGGATCGAAGCGGGGGCTGTCGTGTGAGCCGGGCGAGAGCAATCATCGTCTCCTCGCCCGCCAACTTCGCCGACTCCACCCGGGCCGCGTAATCCCGGGCCGCCCGGGCGCACTCGCGCGTTTCCATCACCTCATGCGCGGTTAGGGGAATCAGAACGCCGCTTCGCAATCGCCATTCGAAGAGTGTTTTTTCCAACGAATCGCAAAATGCCACCATTTCCACGTCATCCGCGAGCGGCTCGGGAATCGCTTCCTCAAGGAGCGCCACCTGCCGCTTGTGGAAGTCCCACAGCCCATCGGGCGCGGCTCCCTGCTGCACATAAGCGTGAATCCCCCGCGGCCAGGCGCACTCTTTCGCCCCCCCGGGATCGCCAAGCGGCCGGTTGAAGGAAAGAATGCCGCCGCCGCAACGCAGCCGTGTAAGAAAGGAGACGGTCACTTTTCCGCTTCCGCCGCAGGTCACCCGGGCCACCGCGTTGCCCGATCCATGCCGAAGGATGGCGCAGGCGTCCGGCCATGGCGCAAGGTCGTTCTCGCGCACGGCAAACCATGGCGCGTGAAACCCCAGCCCGCAACAACGGTAAATCGCCGGCAGCAGCCGCTCCGCCACCGCAGAGGAAAGAGCGCGGCGGTCGGCAAACCGGCCATTCATCAGAAAGGGCCCTTGCCGCGGCCCCTCGATGCATTTCCCCCGGCTCACGGGTCCGCCCATCCGATAATAGATCTCCGTCGCTTCCATGCGAATTAATCCTGAATTCCGATGTTGGAGCGAGTGGAATTGCGCAAGTCCGCCGCGAGCAACTTCGGAATTCAGGTCAATCCCGTTTCGGATTCCGCGACAAGAATGGTCCCCGGTGACGGGCTATCCCCCTGCCTGAATAACGACCTTTCCGAAATGACCCGCAGCCTCAAGATATCGGTAAGCCTCAGCCGCCTCATTGAAAGGGAAGACCCGGTCGATCACCGGGTGAATCCCATGCCGGGTGATGAACGCGTTCATCGCCTCGAAGTTCTCCCGCGAACCGACAAAGATCCCCGACATCGTACCGCTCTTCATCGCCAGCGGAAACGGATCCACCCCGGCCCCGGATCTCGCCAGAAGGCCGATCAACGCGATATGGCCATTATAGGCGAGAGCCTCGAGTGACCGGGCCAGCGTCCCGGTGCCGCCGACTTCGAGAATCTGTTCCACCCCCTTCCCGTCAGTCAGACGAAGCACCTCCTGTTGCCACTCCGGCATCGCGCGGTAGTTCACTCCACCCCACGCTCCAAACGCCTGCGCGCGGGCGAGTTTTTCATCGCTGCTGCTGGTCACAATTGCCCCAGCCCCGGCGGCAATGGCGAATTGCAGACCAAAGACCGAGACACCTCCGGTTCCGAGCAGCAACACCGTTTCCCCGGCGTGAAGATCGCCCCGGGTAAAAAGCCCGTTCCATGCCGTCAACCCGGCGCAAGGGAGGGTGGCCGCTTCTTCGAAACTAAGATGCATGGGCACCATCACGGCTCCTCCCTCTTCAAAGAGGACCTCTTTGGCCAGCACCCCCGGGATCGATCCGCCCAACGCGGATTGCGCCGCCTTCCGGCTCGCCGGACCGCTGCTCCAGTTTTGAAAAAAGCAACCCGCCACCCTGTCGCCGGTTGCAAAACGGGTCACACCCTCGCCCACCGCCACCACTTCTCCCGCCGCATCGGAAGCAGGAATCAACCCTTCGGGATCGATGCCCCCGTATTCGCGCCGCATCACCAGAAGATCCCGGTAGTTGAGCGACACCGCCTTCACATGCACGGCGATCTGCCCCGGCCCGGGCTGAGGGGGCGATTGATGCTCGAGATTGAGATGATAACGCCCGTCGCGATTACGGATGCGGTAGAGCTCCATAAAATCCAATCCGCTTGAGGGGCCGGATTTGCGGCTATCCGTCAGGGAATTGCCTTGTCTTGCAAAGGAGACGGCCACCCTCTATTTTCCAAACCCCGCTAAATCATCGCCCGTCATGACCAGTTCTGAAATTCGCCAGTCGTTCCTCGATTTCTTCCGAGAGAGGGAGCACACCCTTGTCCCGTCGTCGAGCCTGATGCCCAGTTCGCCGAACCTCCTTTTCACCAACGCGGGAATGAATCAGTTCGTCCCGATTTTCCTCGGTGAAAGCGCGCCCGATGTGAACCGCTGGTCCGGCGCGATCCCCGGCAGCCCCACCCGCGCCGCCGACACCCAGAAGTGCATCCGCGCGGGCGGCAAGCACAACGACCTCGACGACGTGGGGCTGGATACCTACCACCACACCTTCTTCGAGATGCTCGGCAACTGGTCTTTCGGCGATTACTTCAAGAAGGAAGCGATCGAGTGGGCGTGGGAACTCATCATCAACCGCTGGAAATTCCCGGCGGAACGGCTCTACGCCACGGTTTATTCCCCCGACAAATCGCTGGGCGACCCTTCCGATTTCGATCAGGAAGCCTATGACCTTTGGGCGACGCTTTTCCGCTCGGTGGGGCTCGATCCGGCGGTGCATGTCGTCAACGGCAACAAAAAGGACAACTTCTGGATGATGGGCGACACCGGCCCCTGCGGCCCGTGCTCGGAGCTCCATGTCGATCTCACCCCGCAGGGCGACACCCGTGGCGCGCTCGTCAACAAGGGGAGTGCCGAGTGCATCGAGATCTGGAACCTCGTCTTTATCCAGTTCAACGCGAACCCCGACGGCACCTTCACCCCGCTTCCCGCGCGGCACGTCGATACCGGCATGGGCTTCGAGCGCGTCACCTCGATCCTCCAGTGCACCAAGCGGTTCACCGATTTCACCACCGCCGTCTCCAATTACGAGACCGACATCTTCCGGCCGATCTTCGACGAGTTGGAACGGATGAGTGGCAAACAGTATCGCTCCACGCTCCCCGTCGCCGGGAGCACCGGGCACACGGAGCAGGAGAAGATCGACGTCGCCTTCCGGGTCATCGCCGATCACATCCGCACCCTCAGCTTTGCCATCGCCGACGGCATCCAGCCCGGCAACAGCGACCGCAACTACGTCCTGCGCCGCATCCTGCGCCGCGCCGTCCGTTATGGGCGCTCCCTCGGCTTCGAAAAACCGTTCTTCTACGAGCTGGTGGATGTGCTCGCCCGTATGATGGGCGACGTCTTCCCGGAACTCCGCACCCGGCAGGCTCACGTGACCGAGACCATCAAGCGCGAGGAGGAAGCCTTCAACCGGACGCTCGACAAGGGAATCGCCCTCTTCGAAGCCGAAGCCGCCGCCCTTCAGGGCAACACGATCAGCGGGGCTTTTGCCTTCCGCCTTTACGATGAGCAGGGCTTTCCGCTCGACCTTACCGAACTGATGGCCCGCGAACGCGGCCTCTCCGTGGATGTCGCCGGGTTCGACGTGCTCATGAACGAACAACGCGAGCGCGCCCGCAAGGCGCAGAAGCGTGAGATCATCAGTGTCTCCAGCATCGACGCCGCTCCGACCCCGTTCGTCGGCTACGACGCGCTGGTCCATACCGCCCGCGTGCTCGATGTCGTGGAGGTCAAAGGCAAAACCGCCGTGATCCTCGATGCCTCGCCGCTCTACGCCGAGATGGGCGGCCAGGTGGGCGACACCGGCGAGATTGAAGGAGAAGGCAAGCTCTGGCGAGTCGTCAACACGCAGAAGGCAGGCGCGACCTGGCTACATTTCCTCGCGGAGAGCGACGCCCCGGCTCCCGGCTCCACCGTCACCGTCCGCGTGGACACCGCCCGCCGCGCCGCCATCCAGCGCCACCACACCGTCACGCACCTCCTCCACTGGGCATTGCACGAGGTCGTCAGCCGCGAGGCGACGCAAAAGGGGTCGTTCGTCGGCCCGGATAAACTCACCTTCGACTTTAACAGCGGCGCGCTCACGCCCGCGCAACTCCGCGACGTGGAGCGGCTCGTCAACGAACGCATTCTCGAAGATGCCCCGGTCCTGTGGCAGGAAGTTCCCTTCGCCGAGGTCCGCAACCGTCCCGAGGTGATGCAGTTCTTCGGCGACAAATACGGCGACACCGTGCGCGTCGTGCAGATCGGCGGGGAACGTGGTGCGTTCAATGGCTACTCCATGGAGCTTTGCGGCGGCACGCACGCCCGTTCCACCGGAGAGATCGGCCTCTTCCGTATCGTCAGCGAAGCTGCCATCGCCGCCGGGGTCCGACGCATCGAAGCCGTCTCAGGCCTCGAAGCGTATGATCAGGCACGGGCCGCTTCCGACCGGCTCACCGCCATCGCCGGAAAACTCAATACCCCCGTGGGTGAGCTGGAGAAGAAACTCGACGCCCTCCTCGCGGACCAGAAGGAGCTTCAGAAGCAGTTGAAAGCCGTGCAGCAAAGGCAGGCCGCCGAAACCGCGCAATCGCTCATCGGCAAGGCCGAAACGATCAACGGCATCCCGGCCATCATTGCCGATCTCGGCGCGCTCGACGGCGACAGCCTCCAAGCGATTGGTGAAGCCTTGAAGGGGAAATTCCAGGGCGTCGCCGTCCTCGGCGGAGCCACCGGGGGAAGCGTCGCGCTAGCCGCCGTCGTCTCGCCGGAATTTGTCTCCAAGTTGCAGGCCGGAAAGATCATCCAGCAACTCGCCCCGATTGTCGGCGGCAAAGGGGGCGGACGCCCTGACTTTGCACGCGGCGCGGGGAAGGAAGCGGGCAAACTGGGCGAAGCATTGGCGAAAGTCAAAGAGCTGCTTTAGCCAATGGTGCGGGAGCACCGGTAGCCCGCTCGCGCCGTCGAGCGCGGGTATCGGCTCCCGTGGCCCCCATCCACTCCACATCCCAACAAGGAGCAGTCCGTTTCCGGCGGGGATGAATGCAAAACGCGCTACCACGCCCTTTCCCGCGCTCGCGGCGCGAGCGGGCTACCTTCGCCGATTTCCCCATCAATACCAAACGGGCTGCGGTTTCTGTGATCCACCGCCCCTCCGGGGCGGATTTGGCAGGGCGGTGGGTTCCGGTGGTTCCGCTTCGCTCCACCACCGGCTAATTTCCGGACGGCCCTCCGGGCCGCGATAGGCAACCTCAGCAAGACTGAGACAATTCCCAATGATTCCCATCATCAAGAGTTGCCTCAGTCTGGCTTCCCAGGGCCTTCGGGCGGCGCGTTGGACTTCGCCGCGTTGAGAGGAATTCTGCCCAAAATGAGGAAGAGAAACAACGATCTATAGATCGTAAAATTCGTCAAATTACAAATGGTCGAAGCACCGCACCAAATTTCGGTATAAAAAGAGACCTTCGGCATTCAACCGAGGCACAAAAATGCGATTGCCTCGCCCGCCCGCGATGTCATAGTCAAATCCTCTATGACTTTGACCGAGAAGATCCTTGCCCGCGCCAGTGGAAAGGCGCACGTGCAGCCTGGCGACAACGTGTGGGTCAACGTGGACGTCCTCATGACTCACGACGTCTGCGGCCCGGGCACGATTGGCGTATTCAAACGTGAGTTCGGAAAATCCGCCAAGGTATGGGACAAAAAGAAGGTGGTCATCATTCCCGACCACTACATTTTCACGGCGGATTCCATGTCGAACCGCAACGTCGACATCCTCCGCGAGTTTGTTAAAGAGCAGGGGCTGGAGTACTTCTACGACGTCATCGACGATCCCAACGGCCACTGGCAGTTCGACGCCTCGAAGGGCCAGCTCTCCCGTCAGTACGGCTCCAAATACACCGGCGTCTGCCACACCACGCTCCCGTGGAAGGGCCACACCCGCCCCGGTGAAATCCTTTTCGGCACCGACTCGCACACCTGTATGGCGGGCGCCTTCAACCAGTTCGCCACCGGCATCGGCAACACCGACGCGGGCTTCATCCTCGGCACCGGCAAGCTGCTGGTCAAAGTCCCCGAGACGATGCGCTTCTACCTCGAAGACGCGCTTCCCGCCGGGGTGATGGCCAAGGACGTGATTCTCCACGTCATCGGCGAGATCGGCTTCGACGGCGCGACCTACCGCGCGATGCAGTGGGAAGGCTCCGGCGTTTACGCCATGAACATGGACGACCGCATGACGATTGCCAACATGGCCATCGAAGCGGGCGGCAAAAACGGCATCTTCCCTTGCGACCAAAAGACGATTGATTACGTCAACGAACGCGTGCTGGAAAACGGCACCAAGAGCACCTTCGAACCCGCCGAAATCGATGCGGACCAGAAGTTCGTCTACGACAAAGTGTTCGATCTCTCCAAGCTCGAACCGACCGTCGCCTGCCACCCGGACCCGGGCAACCGCAAGCTCGCCAAGGAGATGAGCAATGTCTCGCTCGACCGCGCTTACATCGGCTCCTGCACCGGCGGCAAGACCAGCGACTTCCTCGCGTTTGCCGAAGTTGTTCGCGGCAAGTCCGTCAAGATCGACACCTTCGGCGTTCCCGCCACCACGAAAGTCGTGCGCGAGCTCAAGGAAACGGTATGGGGAGGCCAGAGCGTCTGGTCCATCCTGGAGAGCGCGGGCGTCCGCATGACGGAAAACGCCTCGTGCGCCGCCTGCCTCGGCGGGCCGGTTGACACCTTCGGCCGCATGAACACGCCGATGAAGTGCATCAGCGCCACCAACCGCAACTTCCCGGGCCGGATGGGCAACAAGGAATCGCAGGTCTTCCTCGCGAGCCCTTATACCGTCGCCGCCTCGGCGCTGACCGGCCGCGTCACCGACCCTCGCGAGTTCATCAGCTAAAAACACGATCTCGTGCGTTTCAGGCTCCCATTCTGTCTCTGGTTACTCGCCCTGGCCGGTTGCGCCGCCCCGGGCAAGAAAGCCGCGCAGACCGATCAGCCTGAAGCCACCGAGCGTTACGCGATCACCGCCCCTCACACTCCCTTCTTCAAATACGGGCCCGCCCAGGCGCAAGGGCCCGATTTGAACCTGAAGAAGGGAGTCGTCGTCACGCTGGTCAAGCGCTCCTCGGGCTTCAGCCTGGTGCGCACCCAAATGGGCGAGGAGGGGTACGTCTCCAACGACCGGCTCGCACCCGCGCCGCCGGAGCCGTCGGTCGCGATCCCGCTGCGGGTCGACAGCCCAGCCGACAGCGAATGGCTCAAGGTCGTTCCGCTCGACCAGATGCTTGAAGAACCGGCGCTCCCCGTGGGCGCCGGAGAAAATATCCAACCTCTTTAACCCGATTCCCATGGCCAAAACGATCACCAGTAAAATTTTTGTCGTCCGCGACAACATCGACACCGACCAGATCATCCCCGCGCAATACCTGACCCTCGTGCCGACCATCGCCGAGGAGTACGAGAAGCTCGGCAGCTACGCGCTGATCGGCCTGCCCAACGATCTTTATCCCCAGCCGTTCGTGCGCGAGGGAGAACTCAAGACCGAGTACACCATCGTTATCGCCGGGCGCAACTTCGGTTGCGGATCTTCCCGCGAGCACGCCCCCATCGCCATGGGAGCCGCCGGGGTGAAGGCGGTCGTCGCCGAATCGTTCGCCCGTATCTACTTCCGCAACTGCGTGGCCACCGGCGAGCTCTATCCCTATGACACGGGCGAGCGGCTCTGCGACATCCTCAAGACGGGCGACGAAGGCACCCTCGACTTCGACAACGACACGCTCACGGTCAACGGCACCTGCTACAGCCTCAAGCCGCTGGGCGACGTCCGCCCGGTCATTGATGCCGGAGGGCTCTTCAACTACGCCCGCCAGAGCGGCATGATCGGACAGTCGTAACACCGGTCCGAGAATTTAGAGCATTTGCGGTTCATTCTGTCGCATCCTTTGCGGCAATCTGAACCGCAAATAGTTTAGTATTACTGCGTCAGGTTAGACTGGCGAGGGGCGAAACTTTTCTTCAGCCCGGAGGGGCGGTGGAAATCATGGCGAAAAGAACCTCTCTGTTTTCGCAAGGTAGCCCGCTCTCGCCGAGAGCGCGGGATGGGTTTACGAGCCGCGTTTGACGTCCATCCCCGCAGGACGGGCTGCCTGTTGTTGGGGATGCGGCCCTCATGAAGCCAAGGAGTCGATCCCGCGCTCGACGGCGCGAGCGGGCTACCGGTGCTGCCGCACCGGCTACTCCAAGCGATGTCTTCTTCATCGAGCGTGTTGCTCACCGGCGAACAACTCGGGTTTAACGCAGTAACGCGGCTCAGCCCCGCCACCGCTCAAGCCGCTCGGGAAGCCTGCACCGGGCGCACTCCAGCGCGCAATCCAGGCAATGGTCTTCGTAAAGCTGCAGAAGCCCCTGCTGACAAACGGCCTGTTTGAGAAGCTTGTCCACCTGCGGAGACCGGGCCGGACCAAAAAGCCGCCCGGCCGCCTCCTCCAGTTTTTGATTGGAATCGAGAGCGGGAAGTTTGCGGTAGACCTTCCATCGCTGCGGCGCGGCGGCGATGGCCGCCGGGAAGAAAACGTTGGCGAGCATGTCGGTGACGCGGGTCTCCCCGACCAACGCCATCCGAGTACGGGAACGTTGTGAAGTCAGGGTGTAATGCGCGTCCCAATAGCCATGCCGCAGCCCGGCGAAAAACCCCCTGATTGCGGCGACATCGCATGACGATGCAAGGCTCTCGATGATCGGCCAATTGCGGACAATTTCGCCGAGGGCCGCCACACGCCGCTGCGGGTGATTGACGGGCCGCGCTCCCCCGAGGGTCCAAAGCGACGCGGGAAGACTCAGCCGCTCAAATTCCGTGCGCTGCGGCCACCATCGGGCCCAGATGTCGCGCAGGTAACCCCGGGTATCATCGGGCATCGCGCCGAGATCCATGGAGGGAAGAAACCCGCTGCCCGCAAAAAGGAGCGGCTCGATCTCGCCGATCCGCTTTCTCAACAAGGCGAGGGGAAAGCGTTGCGCCAACAGGGTGAAGGGAAGCTTGTTATACCGGTAGCCAAGCGTCTCCGCGAGCGCCTGGTAAAGCCCTTCCCCGGCCCCCGACTGCCTGCAAAGCCTCGCCAGCCGGGCCGCCTTGCGGCAAAGCCGATATTGCGCCGCCGCTTCCAGCAATTCCTCCACAACCTCCTCGCCAAGCGAGGATAACGGCGCGCAGCAGGCTGAATTTCCGGAACCCTCCGTCTTACCGAATTCCAACGGCGTCACGTCAAGGGCGACCTGCGCGACAACCCGGCCTGCGGCGGTCTTCGCGCCTGCGGAAGCCTTCCGGCCGCCCCTAATACCACCAAAGCCACCGACGCCCCCTCCTGCAAAAACATGAAGCAGCGTTTCTTCGTATTCGGGGCTAATCCGACGCTCCCATTCACAGGGATCGGCCTGCACTTCAATCCCGCCGCGCACGGGGCGCTCTCCGCGAAAAGAAATCTGTGCTTGTGCGAATACCGAGCCCGGCTCCCGGTTCCACTCGCCAAAACTGACGATGGTCACCGGCTCGCCGGCTATCGTCACGAACTCTTGCCCGAACTCTCCCGCGAACCAGCGCGCTTGCAGTTCGGCTTCGGGAATTTCCCGGGCCACCTGAAGAGACATTGGGGGCG
Source organism: Chthoniobacteraceae bacterium (assembly GCA_037190965.1). GTDB lineage: Bacteria > Verrucomicrobiota > Verrucomicrobiia > Chthoniobacterales > Chthoniobacteraceae > DATMFV01. The sequence continues at coordinate 48,170 of JBBCKI010000032.1, read as the reverse complement.
GAGTCTCGCAGACCCGGCTGCGGCCACCGTCTTCCAGCCACTTAGCGTAGCGATCGGAAAGGTTCATCGAAAATTCCAGTTCGACCAACCCGCTCGTCAACGCGAGGCGGCATTAGTGGGCGGCTTGCCTGGAGCCGCCGGGGGAGGGGGCGAAAGCCGGCTGACCAACATTTTCAACAATGGAACGGCCACGCCATGAGGTGCCGCCGCGAGCTGTTCGCGAACCAACGCCAGAGCCTGCTCCTTTTTCCCGCTATTAAAGAGCATCCCGGCCGCGTGCAACGCGCACCGCGCCTTGTCCTCGTCGTCGGAGTAAAGTTGCCGCGCCTGCAAAAGAGATTGCACCGCCGCGCCGGAATCGCGCACCGAGATTTGCAGGCTCGCCAGCCCTTCAAAGATGACCCCGCTTTTGAGCGCGTTACCCTTGGCCTGGAGCGCTGCTTCGCCCGCGGCCCGCTTCTTGGAAAACCAGAGTTGCGCGCCCTCCCGGTAAGCCGCCCATTCCGCCACCCGGCCCGTCTTTGGGAATGACCCATCCCGCTGAACCTTGAAAGGCCGATAGAGAGGGTCCCCTAGGAAAGTGCTCATCCACGACAGCGCCGGCTGCGAGGCATAGGCCGCCTCCGCAAAATTGAAACCGTTGCGGAGCCGGTCTTCAAAGACATCGAGGTGCGAGGTGAGATGAAGATACGGCTCGTAAACATTCCCGATCGTCGCCGCCGCCCCAAGGTCCAGCAGCGGAGCGCACCAGTTCTTGAGGGGATCGCGCAACGTCGAGGCGCTGAAGGAATGAATATGGACGGCGACCGCACCGGGGACAAACCTGAACCCGGGGTTCCTGAACGGCCCCGCCACGTTCTCCGTGTACCAGCCGAAGTAAAGAGCCGCCTGACGCATCGGGTAACCTCCCGGGAACAACTCCGGCGTGTCTTCGTGCACGGCGGGGATCCCGTTGCGAAGCGTGGCGCTGACGATGGACCGCAGCCACTCGTCTCCCATCGCAAACCCTCCCGTCATGATCCGGCGGGAGTCGATATACGCAAATCCCCACAGCCCCGTTTTCTCCGCCATCACCGCATCGTCGATCATCCGTTGGACGGTCCGCTGCGCCGCCGCATCGAGCCGGCAGACCAGCAGCAGGCCGGGGGGAAAAGCGGATTTCTGGGCCCGGGAGAGACTGCGGAAATACGGGTTCTCCAGCGGCCCGCTGACCTGCCGGTTTCCCTGTCCCAGCAGCGCCAGTTCGGAGTCCACCGAAGCCTCATTGCGGTTGAGCGGAGAAGCGACTGCCTCGGGGTGATCGCCGGGGATCATCTGCGGTTCCGGCGCGATCTTCAGCGGGACTCCCCGCATGATCGCGACATACCGGATGGAACTCTCCACGACGCGCAGATCCCCGGAACGAGCCGGGTGAGGCTCCATCTGCCACCAGCCGCGATCGGCAAAAATCTTCCGCAACGGTTCGGCGATGGAAGCGTTGTAAGTAGCGCGGTTGATCGTCTCGTCCACCGGGCACGAAAGACCGACCAAGTGATCGTAAGGCACTCCCCGCTTTTCGGCATAAGAGGCGGCAAGGCTTACCGAGGCAGGATCGCTCTGGTTGAAGACCACGACCGTTGCGGCCGCGTCGGGGCTCGTTTGCTTCTGCTTCCCTTGAGCTACCGCCCGAGGTCCGGTCAGAGCGATGGGCAGGATCGACAGAACGGTCAGGAGTTTTGCAGCAAACTTCATGGTGGCAAGAGAGTGAGGGCTCAAAGTTCCAACCGAAGTCCATCGTAGGCAATCCGGACTTCCGAGGGAAGCCCGGTCTCGGTCTCCGCATGCCCCAGTTCATGGCAGAGATGCGTAAACCAGGTCTGCCCGGGCCGAACCCGGTCGGCCAGAGTCAGGGCTTCTTCGATATTCATGTGAGTGGGGTGGGGGCGATGCCGCAATGCGTCGATGATCAGCAGATCCACCCCCTGGATTTCCTTCACCACCGTATCGCTGACGCGCTTGCAGTCGCTCAGGTAGGCCGCAAGGAGACGACCTTTCCGCTTGAACAGGTAACCGAACAGATGGGCCCGGCCATGCTCCGCAGGCAGCGGCACGAGCGTCGTCTCGCCAATCTGGAACGGCCCTTCGATGATCCTGGGATCCGGCTTCACATAACCCGGAATGTGCTCGGGAGCATGAAACGCAAACATGAAGACGCGGGCGAGATCCGCCATCGTCTCCCGGCTGGCATAGACGGGCATGGAACGGTCGAAACAGAACGAGCGAAGATCGTCAAAGCCGAGGATATGGTCGGTGTGCGAATGAGTGTAAACCACCGCGTCGAGCCGCCGCACATTCTCCCGCAGGCATTGGGCGCGAAAGTCAGGGCCGGTATCGACCACCAGGGCTGCCTCCGGCGTCTCCACGTAGATGGAGGAGCGGGACCGGGTGTCGCGAGGATCCGGGGATTGGCAGACCGGGCAGTCACAGCCGATCATCGGAATTCCCTGAGAAGTTCCCGTACCCAGAAAGGTGATTTGAAAATCGGCCATGATAACGCTTGAGAGGATGATTGAAAAAACGCGATCACTCTACATACTCCAGCCGTGCCCGCAACGCTCACTTCCCTGCGCATTCGAAACCTCGCGCTCGTCGAGGAACTGGAATGGCGTCTCGGCGGCGGTTTCATCGCCGTGACCGGCGAGACCGGCTCCGGCAAATCGATCATCCTCGGCGCGTTGAAACTCATCCTCGGCGAACGCGCGGATAAAACGCTTATCCGCACCGGCGCGGACGCCTGCACCGTGGAGGCCGTCTTCGACCTCGCCGACACCGCCGCGCTCAATGGATGGCTGGAAGAGCAGGGGGTCGAACCGTGCGAAGGCGGGGAACTCATCATTAAACGTACCTTCGCCCACACGGGCACCAACCGCCAGTTCATCAACGCCAGCCCCACCACGCTCGCCGTGCTCCGGGAACTGGGCGATTCGCTGATCGACCTCCACGGGCCGCACGATCACCAATCGCTTCTCTCGGTGGAAAAACAGCTCGATCTTCTCGACGCCTTCGCGGGGGCGGGGACGCTTCGCCGGGATTACGAGACGCTTTACCGCAACCTCAACGCCCTTGTCACGGAGCACGAAACGCTTTCGAGCAGCGAAGCCGCTCTGGAGCGGGAACTCGATCTCCTCCGCCATCAGGTTCAGGAAATCGAGGCCGCCGAGCTTCGCGCCGATGAGGAAGCCGAACTGATGGGCCGCTACCAGGTCGCGGGCAACAGCCGCAGATTGATCGAGCTTTCCGTCCAGATCACCACGCGGCTGCAGGAAGCCGATGACGCGATCCTGCCCGGCCTCGGCGAGTTGACCCGTCTCTTCCGGGAGTTGGAGAAACTCGACCCCGCCACCGCCGAGTACGCCCAACGGCACGTCGGCGCGCTCTCGGAACTCGAAGACCTGGCCCAAGGGATGCAACGCTATGCCGACCGGCTCGATCTCGATCCGGCCCAGCTTGCCGAAATGGAGGAACGGGTCACGCTGCTCGAAACGCTCAAACGGAAGTACGGCCCGGGGCTCGAAGAGGTCATCGCTTTCGGCGATCAGGCCGCGGAAAGACTGCGTAAGATCGAGTCGCGCGGGGAAGAACTCGAAAGACTCGCGGGAGAGATCGAGGCCGCCCGGTGCGCCCTTCTGAAAAAGGGGAAAGAGCTTTCCGCCAAACGCGCCGGAGGCGCCCCGAAGCTGGCAGCGGATGTCCGCAAGCAACTTCGCGATCTCGGTTTCAAGAAAAGCGAATTTGAGATTGCCCTTTGCGAATTTGAGAAGCCGGGCCCCCATGGGCTCGAAAGCACGGAGTTTCTCTTCGCCCCCAACCCGGGCGAACCGGCCAAACCTCTCAAGGCGATCGCCTCCAGCGGCGAAATTTCGCGCGTCATGCTCGCGGTTAAGTCGTCCCTCGCGGGGCAGGACAACATCGCCCTGCTCGTTTTCGACGAAATCGACGCCAACGTCGGGGGCGAAATCGCCCATACCGTAGGGGCGAAAATGCGTTCCCTCGGCAGCCGCCATCAGGTGCTCTGCATCACTCACCTCCCGCAGGTGGCCGCCGCCGCCGCCGCGCAATTCGTCGTCAGCAAAGAATTCAAGGATAACCGGACGGTTTCCCGGCTCACCGAAGTCTCGGGAGAAGACCGCGCCGGGGAAATCGCCCGAATGCTCGGCGGCAAGAGTGATTCCGCCCTCGCGCACGCCCGGGAACTGTTGGCGGGTTGACTCCCTTATTCGCGACGTCACTTCACCCCTAACCCCCAGTCTCTTCCATGAGAATTCTGATGCTCAACGAAGCGGCGGCTCCCGTGGGCGGCGAGATGAACCATTACGTCTCCGACGTGACCGCGCGACTTCGGGCCACGGGCGATGTGGTCGCGCTCGTCCATAGCCGGCTGCCTAAATCGGAGTTCAAGGGTTCGGGGTATATCTTCGATCATCTCCGGAAAATGGAGGCTCCCACCGAGGAGGTCCGCATCCGGCTGGAAGCCATCGTCGATGATTTCAAGCCCGATGTGATCCAGATCCACGGCGTTCCCAATCTTGCGCTCGATCCATGGCTTTCCGCCCGGGCTCCCACGGTCCGCTGGGTTCATAACCATCGACTTTATTGCTCGGGCGGTTCGATGACCCTGATCTGGCCCGGCCGTTCGCGCGCCTGCCGCCGGGCTCACGGTGCGGCCTGCCTCGCGTTGCATGCCCTTCGCGGCTGCGGCTCGCCAAATCCCCTGCAAAACCTCATCGGCTATCGGCGCGTCTCCTCCGCGATCTCCCATCTCCGCACGATGCCGCTCCTTCAGGTGACCAGCGGCCTGATGAAGGAAAACCTCGTGCGCAACGGCATTGATCCCTCCCGGATCGAGCAGATTCCCCTCTACGCCGCACCGACACCCGCCTCCGAATCGCGCAAAGCTCCTCTCACCCAACGCCGCTTTATTCTTCAGCCAGGCGGCCTCGACCCCGGAAAGGGAATATGGCTTCTGATTCGCGAAATCGGGAAACTGCCGGAGGATGTCGATCTCGTTTTTGCGGGTGACGGGGGTGAACTCGAACGTCCTCTGAAAAAATATGTAGCCCGGCATGCCTTGAGCAAGCGGGTCCGCATCATGGGCGAAGTCAGCCCGGCTCAATGGCGTCAGCTTTTTGCCCAAGCCTCCCTAGTGGCGATGCCATCGCTTTGGAACGAACCGCTTGGCCTGGGGGGCCTCTACGCCATGGCCCATGGGAAACCGGTCGTCGCGTTTCGGGGTAGCGGCATTCATGAATGGCTGGAAGACGGTCACACCGGCATCACGGTTCCCAATGGGGCACGGGATGCCTTTGTCCAAGCTATCGTCTCGTTGCTCGCCGACCAATCCCGCCTTCTGAAACTGGGCAAACAGGCCGCCGAGCGGTGGAACGCCCGTTTTCAGCCTGAGCAACATTTATTGAACCTCCGGGCCTGCTACGCACGCCTTCTGAATCATTAGGTTTGAAGCAGAAGGGCGGATACTCGGGTGTGACGTATGTCCATTGTTTTATCAACACTGGAATGAAAGTTGCTTCTGTAGAGGATTAACCTTCCCCGAACCTCTAAACCCTGTACGCCGTGAAAACGCTCCGAACGCTTGTTGTCGAAGACAATGAGATCAACATCAAGGTGGCCTCGTACCTCCTTGCCAAGCTCGGCCACACTGCGGACACCGCTCTTTGCGGAGAAGACGCCCTGGAACTTTCCAAAAGCCGAAAGTACCACGTCATTCTGATGGACTGCCATATGCCGGGCATCGACGGATTTGAAACCACCGCGGCCATCCGCCGCCGGGAAATCGCCGCCAACCTCCCCCCTGTTTACATCGTCGCCGTGACGGCGGATGTCGGCAACGGTTCACGGGAACGCTGCCTCGCCGCCGGGATGAATGACTACTTGAGCAAACCCCTCCACCTGAAGGAGTTCGAAAGCGTGATGGAACGGGTTGCCACCCTCGCGGAAGAAAACGCATTCTGTTCCGCCTGACCCACGCCCGCTCCGGGATAAGCAGACACGGAAGAAGCAACCCTAGGGTAAAACCCCGCGTGATCCGTTCTCTTTTCGGGAGTATTTTACTCCATGAAAGAGACTTACAAATCACCGACCCCCGGCAAAATGGAGGAAAATGCTTTGGGCCTTGGGGTCCCTTCGCCCGAGCAGGTCGAAGAGCGTGCGGTCGAGCTTGCGAAAATCGCAGGCAGGGCCGGCAGAGTTCGGGACGATGACCGCGAACAGGCGCGCCGGGAATTGACCGGCCACGCCGCTCCCACGGTGGAGCCTCCTGACGCTGAGGAGGATACAGAAACAGTGTCCTCATGGAGCGAAACGACCGGCACCACCGGCAGGGAAACGATCACTCATGGACCGGAAGACGAAGCAACCGTCGACGAACAGCTTGTGACCGAAGGAATGGACGAAGCCCTTCACGACGAGATGCTGGAGGCGCATAAAAAAAACATCGATGAGGCGTCTTAAGCTTAGCCGTCGCCGCTTGACCTCCCCACTCCTGTGCCGTATCGCTAGCTTTTATTGCCTGTTATGACCGAAGCCTCTCCCTCCCGCACGATCAGCCTCAACGACATCGCCCTCAAGTATACCGAAGCGATCCAGCACCTTAGCGACCTCGCCGTTTTCGATTGGGCAGGGGCACGAACCGTCAGCGAGCAAGGGTACGATGAAATGGCCCGAAGTATCCCCGGCCTCCCGGTCACCCAGTTTCGCCTCCCGTTCGAAGTCGCCAAGGAAGCGGCCGAACGTTCCGCCCTCAAACACAGCGTCAACGAAGCCCTCGGCTTGATTGCGGTTTTCCTGGAAGACATCCGGAAACTCTCCGGACTGGTTGTTTTCAACGTCGCCCGGGCCAAGGCTTCCAACAACCTGGCTTCCCTAGCCGCCGAACTCAATGCGGCGCCGCCCCCCGATTTTCCCGGCCGTTTCCAGCAGCTTCGGCAGCGAATCGGCGCGGAGATCCCGCTGGAAGCCGAAATTCTTTCGCTTGTCGCCCTCGCCCGTACTCTTTTCCACCGCAATGGTGTCGTCGGAGAAGGCGAAACGCTTACCCTTAACCTCAAAGTCGTTCAGCCCCCCGCCGAAGGGGAAACCGAGGCCCGGCTCGCCAACTATGAGCGAAGCTGGAAGGCCGGGGAAGGAATCCTCCTTTCCCGCCAGGAACATGCAGCGGTTTTCACCACCGTTTCCCTGTTTTTCAACGCCATGCTTGGGGCCGTGCAAGAATTCGCGAAAAGCTCAGGGATTGTCCCCGAGCCTGCCGTTCAATGATCGATCAGCCCGCACCTCCCCCTCCTGATCTTCCGCCTCCGAGCTTCATGAATCCGCTCGAGAAGCGGATTCAGTATAAATTTCGCAACTCGCTGTTCCTTGCCGAAGCGCTCACCCACCCGAGCCTTGGGCACGAGACCCAGCGCCATCATTTCGACAACCAGCGCCTCGAGTTTCTGGGAGACGCTGTGCTTCAGCTTGTCTTTACGGAGCATCTTTTCGAACGTTTCCCGACGCTTTCCGAAGGGGAACTCACGAAAATGCGTTCCCGCCTTGTCTCGCGCGAGGGATTGAAGGTCCATGCCATTGCCATCGGTCTGGGAGAATACCTCATGATGGGCAAGGGCGAGGAATCGAGCGGCGGCCGCGTCCGGGCTTCGGCGCTCGCCGATGCCTTCGAGGCATTGATCGGCGCGATGTACCTTGATAGCGACCTCGATTCAGTTCGTCGGTTCGTCCTGCGCGAAGCCGAGCCTGACATCGAGAACCTCCTGCATGAGCCGATGCACGTGAACCCCAAAGGTCGCCTTCAGGAACTCCTCCAGGCGCTTTCGCCACGCAGCCCGGTTTACTCCATCACCAGCCAGTCAGGCCCCGAACATCTCAAACATTTTGAGTCGGTGGTTCACTGGGGCGATATCGAACTCGGCCGTGGTTCCGGCAAAAGCAAGAAGGAAGCGGAAGTCAACGCCGCCATCCATGCGCTCAATGCGGAACGGTGGAGAAACGATGGGAATGACTTTGGGAATAACGTTTAGTTTCTCCCGAATAACTTCCCAAAACTACGAGCGGCTCCGGTTTCCTCCCAGCCACTCGCTTCTCATCCCAAGGTTCTTCACAGCCACCAAAGCTCATGGAACCCTTTTGCCGGCAATGTGGAACACGCTTTCTCGAAACTATTCACACGCATAATATGAAGAGAATGGCTTTAAAAAATTATCTCTTCATCAGAAGAGCGTGTGAACAAAACAGGCATTCAGCTATCCCTGCCCAATTTCCCGGCGCGGATCAGGCCGACCGGTCAGAGGATTGACATTCCCCTTCGATGTCGGGGGGGTGGAGGGAGGAGGCGTCGTTTCGCCTTTCAGGCCCGGTTCCCCGCTCGTGGCGACGTCTTCGGCAGAAGCTGCCAGAAGAATCTCCTTGGCTTGATTGGCTTTTACGTCGTCATCGGCGTGAATCGAAATCAGAACATGCCCCTGCTTGAGCTTCGTTTCGTAATGCCTGGCTTCGAATTCAGGAATTCCCATCCCGATCAAAGCGCCCGCAATTCCGCCCACGGCGGCTCCAACGGCTGCGCCGCTCAGGGCTGCCATGATCGGCCCGGCCGCGATGAATGGGCCGACCCCCGGAATTGCCAGTGAACCGATGCCCGCCAGCCAGCCTAGCACCCCGCCGACCACGAAACCAGTTGTCCCACCGGTTGCAGCGCCCTCAGGGGCCTTTGTCGCTTGTTCCTGGGTGAAGTCGCGCGTGGTATCGACATCCGGAAAGAGGACGGAAATGTCGGTGTTGGAGAATCCCGAGGTTTTCAGGCGGTTCACGATGGCTTCCGCGTCTTCCCGGGTTTTCAAAAGGCCGAATACGGATCGTTTCATAAGTGCTCTAGGTTTCGGCGCACTGCGGGTTGGCGGTCGTCTGATGCCGGCTGACGAAAAGGCATATTTTTCAATTTGTCCCGTGCCGCCGACCCGCTAAGGTTCGCAGCCATGCTCGACATCCGGCTCATTCGCGAGAACCCCGGCCTTGTTCGCGAGAAAATCGCGAGCCGCGGGGGGGACGCCTCTTTGAAGATTGACGAAATTCTGGCCTGCGACCGCAACCGTCGCGAGTTGGAAACCCGTCTTCAGCAGCTCAACGGCGACCGCAAGCGGTTCAGCAAAGAGATCGGGATGAAGCGATCCAAGGGCGAACCGACCTCGGAAATCGAGGATCAGGTGCGTGCGATGGGCGACGAGATTGCCGGGCTCAACGCGCAGGTGACCCAGGCGGATGAACTCCAGCGGGATCTCCTCCTGCAGCTTCCCAATATCCCCGCGGACTCCGTCCCGGTGGGCGCGGATGCCGACGCCAACCCGGTTGTGCGGAGCTGGGGCGAGAAGCCGACTCTCAATTTCGAAGCGAAGGATCACGTTGCGTTGGGGATGAGCCTTGGGCTGTTCGATCCCGATCGCGCTGCAAAGATCAGCGGCAGCGGGTTTGTCTGTTTCACCGGAGCGGGAGCCCGGTTGGAACGCGCGCTTATCAATTTTTGCCTCGATCTTCACACGCGGGAGCACGGTTATCTGGAAGTCAGCCCGCCGTTCCTGATCCGGCGGGATTCCATGATCGGCACCGGGCAGCTTCCCAAATTTGAGGACGATATGTACGGCCTCGAAGACGGCGCCGTGTTCCTCGCTCCGACCGCCGAGGTGCCGGTGACCAATCTTTACCGGGAAGAAATCGTTGCTTTGGGCGATCTGCCGAAAAAATTGACGGCTTACACCCCCTGTTTTCGTCGTGAGGCGGGTTCCGCCGGGCGTGAGACGCGCGGCATCATCCGGGTTCATCAATTCGACAAGGTGGAACTGGTCAAAGTGACCACACCGGAAACTTCCTGGGACGAGTTGGAAGCGTTGACCGCCAATGCGGAAAAGGTGCTTCAGCTTCTCGGGCTGCATTACCGAGTCATCGAACTCTGCACGGGCGACATGGGCTTTGGGTCGGCCAAGACTTACGACATCGAAGTCTGGGCTCCGGGTCAGAACGGGTATCTGGAAGTGTCGAGTTGTTCGAATTACACCGACTTTCAGGCACGCCGGATGAACCTCAAGTTCAAGGACGCGGAGGGCAAAAACCGCTTTTGCCATACCCTCAATGGATCCGGCACCGCGATGCCCCGGCTTTTTGTGGCGCTGCTGGAAACCTATCAGCAGCCCGACGGCAGCATCAGGATTCCCGAACCGCTTCAGCCTTATTTCGGCGCGGCCGAGATCCGCTGATCGGGGTTTCTCCCGTGAAAACGAACCCTCACCCTGCCGCCGTTTTCGAAAGGAGGCTGCGGCTGGACGGCCTTTCCAGAACAGCCCGTGCGCTGGTGGCCGTCTCGGGAGGGAAAGATTCGGTGGCGCTTCTGGATGCGCTGGTGGCCGCGGGGTTTAAGAAGCTCATTGTCTGCCATCTCAATCACCGATTGCGTGGGCGGGCTTCAACGGGAGATGCCCGTTTTGTGGCGGCACTGGCCCGACGGCTTGGGTTGGAATGCGAGGTCGGAACTGCCGACGTGACCACCCTCGCCGCCGCCGAAGGGCGGTCGATTGAAACTGCCGCGCGCGAAGCCCGTTACCGGTTTTTTGCCTCTGTTGCAAAACGCCGCCGCTGTCGCACGGTGATTCTGGCCCATCATGCCGACGATCAGGTGGAGACTTTTCTCTTCAATCTCTTTCGCGGTGCAGGCCGGGCAGGTCTTGGTGGGATGAGCCCGGAAAGCGAGCGCACAGTGGAGGGGGTTGCGCTGCGTCTCGTGAGGCCGATGCTCGGGATCTGGCGGGCGGAAATCGATCAGTACGTCGCCGCGCGCAAGATTCGCCATCGCGAGGACGTCAGCAATCTTTCCCCTGCTTATACGCGCAACCGCATCCGGCATGAGCTTTTGCCGATGCTGGAGCAACTCTTCGGGCGCGACGTTCGCGGCGCGGTCTGGCGAAATTCGGAGATTATTCGTGCCGAAGAAGAATGGCTGGATGCTTTGGTGTCGAACACGACGGGGAGCGAACAGGAAGCGTTTTTATCAGTCCCGGAACTCATCGCCCAGCCGCTCGCCCTGCAACGCCGCCGGATTTTGGCCTGGCTTCGAAGTCATGGCGTGCAGGATGTCGGTTTTGGCGAAGTGGAAACCGTCCGCTCTTTGTTGGAGGGAGATAGGGCCAAGGTGAATCTCCCGGGGAACCGGCATGCCCGCCGCAGGGCAAAGCGGCTTTTTTTGGAATAGGACGTGGTTTAGAAGACCGGCAAAGGTAGACCGCTCTCGCCGAGAGAGCGGGACATGACCTGGATACGCGTTTGACTCCCGTCCCCGTAAAACGGGCTGATAGCCGTTGGGATGGGGTCTTCAGGAAGCCAAGAAAGCCGATACCCGCGCTCGGCGGCGCGAGCGGACTACCGGTGCTACCGCACCTTTTGGCAGAAAAGTACCGAATTTCTTTCTGTTTCCTTTTGCAACTTTCACCAGCCCGCTATTGTCCAGGAACTTCTCGCTCCCCATGCAACTCTCAGAACGCCGCGAAGGTTCCATTCTCGTCATCGCCATCGAAGGACGTCTCGATAACGTCGCGTCGGATGTTTTCAGGGAACAAACGCTCCGTCATATCGAGTCGGGAACTCGATCTTTGATCATCGATTTTTCAGCTACTACCTTTATTGCCAGTATGGGCATTCGCGCATTGTTCATTCCCGCGCAGGAGCTGGCGAAAGTGAAAGGGCGCATGGTTCTTGCAGGCCTTAACCCTGAGTGCAAAAACATGTTCCTGATCGGCGGGATCCTCGATCTCTTCCAGGCCTTCGAGAACGTCGAAAAAGCGCTGGCAGATCCGAGATGGTAGAAGTTTCTTTTCGCTATTGAATGGCTGATGGAGAGCTGGGGATCTTCCAGACCCAATCTCCTTGTTCCAAATCCGGCCCTTTGCAACCCTCTTTCTTCATCACAACCTGGCCGCCTTCGTCGGTTCCATTTGCTCCCATTGAATAGAGGAAATATCCGCCTTCGTCTTTCAGGCGGTATTTCAAAGGTTCCCCGCTGATGACATCATGGGGCAGCCTGACGAGATATTGCGGAACCAATGCCTCCAACTGGCTGGGATATTTCCCATGATCAATGCGGAAACGCTCCAATGCGCAGGAAATCACAGCTTCATCGAGGTAAACCTGCGTCGATGCAATGGAAAGATTGGTCTTCTGAAAAGTAGATATGGCCTGATGGATCATCAGTTCACCGGCCTTAAAATAGGAAGAGAGACCTGTGGGCGGCTCGGTCTCGGCTTTTGGTTTAAGATAAACCCGATGGCGCCCGGGATCGATCATCGAAGAAATATCGCGATCATAGGCGCGATTTACTTCGAGAAGAACCCAATGCTTTTGTAAGCGATGCAAAAAGGTTTTGGAAAAAATGCAGGGTTCTTCCTCTATTCGGTGATTGAAAAACGCACGCTCCAGCTGAACCGCGCGGCGTTTCATCTCCAACAAATCAATGCCTTGCAGGAGGTTTTGCAACCTCACAAGTTGATCTTTTGACCATTGGTTTCTCTCGACGCCTTCCCAAACGATCTGCAACCCGGGCATGATCAGTGCGGGGGTAAAGAGAATTTCGCCGAGAAAGTTGTCGCTCCTCGATAACGCGCCAGCCATTTGCAGGAGCGTTTCCGTATCCGCGAGGGCCAGATCCGTTTGCCCCTGCGCTAAAGCGGCCGCACCGCGCAATCGATAAAGCTGCGCGAGCGATCGCAACGAGGAGAAACACGAAAACCCCTTCGGAAATTCAGTTTCTGTAGAACCCAAAAGAAACCGAAGCTTGGGGCGTTTGGCCGCTTCGCTGATTTCCGCCAGTTCCGGATCAAATTTTCTGAGCGCCTCCAGAATGTCCGCGTTGCCGAAATAGGTAGCCCACTGTTCAAGCGGAGTTCGTTCTCCTTCCACCCAGCTTGCGGCAGGTGGTTTGGCTTTGGAATCGCGGTTGAAAGAGAGGCGTTTCTCGAGCTCCTTTTGATACCCGGCTGTCTCATTTTGCGCTCCTTCAAAAAGTTTTTTGAAGAGAGGGGTGCTTATAAAATTGTCCGCTTCGGGAATCGGCGACCTCGTGGAAAAATCGAGTTGTATTCCCTGTGCCGCTGCTTCGCGTCGGTAACTCTCCCATGCGCGTTTGCTCCGGTTGCTTTCGAATGCGCCCCATGCTGCAGCCAGCAATCCCAGCGAGACGATGGCGATACCAATGTAACGAGCGGCCTTGAGAAAGCGTTTCATCATCCTTGAAGTTCGGGTAGATCTACTTTTTCCGAGGCTTGGCTTTCCCCAAATGCCGCAGAAAAGCCTCCAGCGTCTCCTTGCTGACGTGGTGCTCGATTCCCTCGGCGTCGGATTGTGCGACGCTCTCCGGGATGCCGAGCGAGAGGAGAAATTCCACGACGATCTCGTGTCGTCGCCGCGATTCCTCGGCGAGCTCTTTGCCGAGATCGGTCAGGAAGATGGAGCGGTACGGCTGGGCCGTGACGAGCCCTTCCCGCTTGAGGCGCTGGATGGTGCGGCTGACGGTGACGTGCGTGACACCCAGCCGGCGGGCAATCTCGATAACTCGCGCTTCGCCTGTTGTGGCGATCAGGTCGGCAATTAGTTCCACATAATCCTGGGCGGTCTCCTGGGAATGCTCTTCGCGAGTGGCTGGCCGGGGGGAACTTGCGGGAGTTTGCAGCTTGCCGGTAGGGGGCTTCTGGGCCTTCTGCGCTTTCTGGGTGGAAGCTTTCGAAGGTTTCGACGACTTATCTTTGGATTTTTTGGATTTGGAGGCCGGGCGATTCACTTTTCCCATGAAAACATAAAGAAAGCCCGTTGACAACGTCGCGAAAATTTGTAGCCTGTGCTACACATTTGGGCTGTGGGTTCGGTTTGTAGCGGTGGCTTGAAGGACGATTGCCTTCCAATTTTTATTTTTCAAGTCTCCCCGGCATCCGGATTCCCCCAAACCGGCAAACTCATTGCAGACGATGTCAGATCTTCAAATAATGAAATTATTTTCCGCCCTGCGACGGCTGGCTTTGCCAGTTCTCGCCTTTTCGACCATGGGAGCAGCCAATCCTGCCGAGCCCGAGACTCCCAAGGCCGATAAGTCCGGGTACACTCTTTTTAACCCCACCCCGCGTGAGTTGATGCGGGAGCTTTCCCCCGACCGGCCCGACAAAACCGAGAGCCCGCATACGGTCGATGCCGGGCACTTCCAGATCGAGATGGACTTCGCCAACTATTCGCGCAACCGCTCCGCGGGCGAGCAAACCTGGAACTTCGCGCCGATCAACTTCAAGGCGGGCCTGCTCAACAATGTCGATCTGCAACTGATTTTCGACAACACCCTGCATTCTCGCACCCGCGAGGGTTCCTCCGTGGTCAAGCGGACGGGGGTGGGCGATTCTTTGGTGAGGCTCAAGGTCAACCTTTGGGGGAACGACGAGGGCGAGACGGCGTTTGCGCTGATGCCCTTTGTCAAATTCCCCACTCATACCGCCGGTCTTGGAAGCCCCGGTGTCGAGGGCGGGTTGATCCTGCCCCTTGCCGTCAAATTGCCTCTGGAGTGGGAGATGGGGATGATGACGGAGGTCGATTTTCTCAGGAACAGCGGCGGTGGCGGGTATCATGCTGAGTTTGTTAATTCGATCACCTTCAGTCATTCCATCGTGGGCAAGTTGAGCGGGTTTCTGGAGTTCTTCAGCGCGATCAGCACGGAGTCCGGCCAGGATTGGGTCGGGACTGTCGATTGCGGGCTTACTTACCTGGTGACGGAGAATCTTCAACTCGATTGCGGCGTCAACATCGGCGTCACCCGTGCCGCCGATGACTATAACCCCTTTGCCGGGCTGACCTGGCGGTTCTAGCTAACCTATTTTTTCAATGACTATGCTTTCCATTCTGCGCGGTGTCCTGGCGATGGCCTTTCTGGCGGCTTCGGTTCATGTTGCCGACGCCAAACCCAAACGCGTTCTGACGACTTTCACGATTATTCGTGACATGGCCCAAAACGTCGCGGGCGACGCGGCCATTGTCGAATCGATCACCAAGCCGGGCGCGGAGATTCACGAATATGAGCCGACGCCTCTCGATATCGTAAAGGCACAGTCCGCCGATCTGGTGCTTTGGAACGGTCTCGGGTTGGAACGGTGGTTTGAGAAGTTCTTTGCCAACGTGAAAGGAATTCCCAGCGCCGTTCTGTCGGAAGGGATCGAGCCGATGGGGATCACGGAGGGTCCGTATAATGGCAAGCCGAACCCGCATAGCTGGATGTCCCCGGCCAACGCGCTTATTTACGTGGAGAACATCCGCAAGGCTCTGGTGAAGCTCGACCCCGATAACGCCGCTATCTATGACCGGAACGCCGCCTCCTATTCGGAGAAGCTCAAAGCTATTGATGGACCGATTCGCAAAAAGCTGGAGGAGATTCCCGCCGATCAGCGCTGGCTGGTGACCAGCGAGGGGGCGTTTTCCTATCTCATCCGCAATTACGGAATGAAGGAGCTTTACCTTTGGCCGGTGAACGCCGACGAAGAGGGAACGCCCCGGCAGGTTCGCAAGGTGATCGATCTTGTTCGCGCGAATAAGATCCCGGTGGTTTTTTCGGAAAGCACGATTAGCGACAAGCCGATGCGGCAGGTCGCCAAGGAGACGGGCGCGCGGTATGGTGGCGTGCTTTATGTCGATTCGCTCACCGGCCCGGACGGACCTGCGCCGACTTATTTAAAGCTGTTGGAAGCCAATGCGGCGCTGATAGTCAGTGGATTTTTTGATTCGAAATGAAACCCGACCCTGCCAGATCCGCGACCCCCTCGGAAGTGACCGTTGAGGGAGTGACCGTGACTTACAACAACGGCACGGTCGCTATTTCCGACGCCACTTTTCAACTGGGCGCGGGGTCGATCTGCGCGCTGGTGGGGGTAAACGGCAGCGGGAAATCGACCCTCTTCAAGGCGATCATGGGTTTCCTGAAACCCGCGAAGGGGCGGGTAACGATCAATAGCGAGCCGGTCGCCATGGCGCGCAAGCGCAACCGGGTGGCCTATGTGCCGCAGTCCGAGGAGGTCGACTGGTCCTTCCCCGTCAGTGTTTGGGATGTCGTCTTGATGGGGCGTTACGCGCACATGAACTTCCTGCGCATTCCAAAGCCGGAAGACAAGCGGGTGGCGGAAGAGAGCCTGCGCCGTGTGCAGATGTGGGAATTTCGCGACCGCCAGATCGGCGAGCTTTCCGGCGGGCAGAAGAAACGGGTCTTCCTCGCGCGCGCGCTGGCCCAGCAAGGCTCGATCATCCTCCTCGATGAGCCGTTTACCGGCGTGGATGTGAATACGGAGGAAGCGATCATCGCCCTCCTGCGGGAGTTGCGGGACGCGGGGAACATCATCCTCGTCTCCACGCACAATTTGGGTTCCGTGCCGGAGTTCTGCGATCATGCCGTCATCATCAACCGCACCGTCCTGGCGGCCGGCCCTATCGGCGAGGTATTCACCGAGAGCAACCTCACCAAGGCGTTCGGTGGCGTGCTGCGGCATTTCCGCTTTGACGAATCAACCGTGCAAAAACACGACGGCCGCACCGTGACCGTGTTGACCGACGATGAGCGGCCCTTGGTCTTCGGCAAAGGCGGGCATCTGGAGTTCAGCCAGCGCGCCGAGCATGAGCAGATTGTGAAATCCCGGGAGGAACTGGAGCACGAAGATCCGGACAACGAGAAGAAACATCCATGATGGATTCCCTTCTCATCCCGTTTCAATACGACTACATGCTCAAGGCGATGTGGGTGAGCGCCTTGACGGGGGCCGTCTGCGCGTTTCTTTCGTGCTTTATCACGCTCAAAGGGTGGTCGCTGATGGGGGACGCGCTTTCGCATGCAGTGGTGCCTGGGGTCGCGCTGGCCTACTACGCGGGCGCGCCGTTTGCCCTTGGGGCATTCCTCTCCGGACTGCTGGCCGCGGTGGGAATGGGGTTTGTGAAGGCGAAGACGCCGCTACGTGAAGACGCGGTGATAGGCGTGGTTTTTACGACTTTCTTTGCGCTTGGCGTGCTCCTCATTTCAGTCTTCCCGAGCGGGATCAGTCTCAAGACCATTGTTTTCGGTAACATCCTCGGGATCTCCGATTCCGATGTGAAGCAGATGGTCATCATCTCCGCGCTGACGCTGGGGGTGCTCGGGTTGAAATGGAAAGACCTCGCGCTTTTCTGTTTCGATAAGAATCAGGCACGCGCGATTGGCCTGAACACGACCGTGCTTCATTTCACGCTTTTGACATTGCTGGCGGCAACGGCCGTGGCGGCCCTTCAAACCGTCGGCGCAGTGCTGGTGGTGGCGATGCTCGTCACGCCGGGGGCCACGGCCTATCTCTTGAGCGATCGCTTCGGCGTCATGCTCTGGATTGCCGCCGCGATGGGTGCGACGACCAGCTTTCTTGGCGCCTACGCGAGTTATTTTCTGAATGGCTCCACGGGCGGCTGCATCGTCGTCCTCCAGACCCTCGTTTTCCTTGCCGCCCTGGTCTTTGCGCCGAAACACGGGATGCTTGCCGCCCGGGCCCAACGGCGGCGGGCGATTTTGCCCCTTCGATCCGCATGAACTGGCTCACTCCGTTTCAATACGATTTCATGCTCGCCGCGCTCGCCTTGAGCGCGCTGGTGGGCACCGTCTGCGCCGTTTTTTCGTGCTTCCTGATCTTGAAAGGGTGGTCGCTCATGGGTGATGCGATTTCCCACGCCGTTCTGCCCGGCATCGTGCTGGCCTATGTTGCCGGGGTGCCGCTGCCGGTCGGCGCGTTTTTCTCAGGGCTGCTTTGCGCCGTTGGGGTCGGCTTCATCAAGAACAACAGCCGCGTGAAGGAGGACACCGTGATGGGTATTGTCTTCACCGGTCTTTTCGCACTGGGGCTGATCCTTTTCACCAAAATCGAGTCAGACCAGCACCTCAACCACATCCTTTTCGGCAGCCTTCTCGGGATCCCGCGCGCGCAAATGCTCCAGACGGCGGGGATCGGCCTCTTCACTCTCGCTATCACCCTTGCGTTGCGTAAAGACCTCCTCCTCTTTTGCTTCGACCCCGGGCACGCCCGGAGCGTCGGCCTGAACACGACCGTCCTGCATTACCTGATGCTCTCGCTCCTCGCGCTGACCATCGTGGCTTCGCTTCAGGCGGTGGGCGTGATTCTCGTGGTGGCCATGTTGGTGACGCCCGGTTGCGTTGCTTTTCTTTTCACGCAACGCTTTTCGCGAATGCTCGGCATCGCCGTGGGAACGGCAGTTTTTTCCTCCATTGCGGGAACCTACGCGAGCTTCTTTCTGAATGCCTCCACCGGTGCCTGCATCGTGCTGACGCAGGCGGCGGTGTTCGCCGTGGCGTTTATCTTCGCCCCCAAACGAGGGCTCCTCGCCGGGATGCGGTAAGCCCGAAGGTTCTTCGCTGTTTTCGATGAAATCCAAGCGTGTCAGCAACCGCTCGATGAAGAAGATATAACCGAAGTAGCCGGTGCGGCAGCACCGGTAGCACGCTCGCGCCGTCGAGCGAGGGTATCGGCTCCGTGCTTCATGAGGTCCGCATCCCCATCCCAGCAGCCCGTCCTGCGGGGATGAGCGTCAAACGTGGCTCATCATCAATCCCGCGCTCTCGGCGAGAGCGGGCTACCTTGCGCTCTTCCACCGGAAAACAGCGAGGGACCAGCCCAAATGACGGAAGTTCTTCTGCCACGGGGAGTTTCGACTTTCCGGCGAAAATTGGGAATTGTTGGCAAGGGGAAAAAGAGGGGTTTGAGCGACTTTTCGACTTGAGACTATCCCACAAGATATAGTGGTATTTGAGCCACATCCCCCCACACGGTGTGGTTTTTTGTTCACCGATGCCGACAAGGAAACTCGCGGCTTATCGGCGGGCAATTCACCGGTTATTCACAATTTGAGACTTGTGGAAAACCTTTCGCAAATCCCTTCAAACGCCGCAAATTAAAGGAGAGACGCCATGATCAAATTCAAGTCCGGAGTTCGCCCTGCTCAGTTGAAATCCCCCGGAGGCCGCCTGCCTGGAAAAGCGTCAAAGTCCACGCGTCCGGGCAAGGCAAAGAGCCGTTCCAACACGGGTCTCCGTTTCGAGCGTGCCTTCAGCACCGCAGGAGTTTCTCCCTTTGATCAGGTGGAATGGGACCGGCGGACGGCGGAGATCACCGACGACGGCGGCAAGACGATTTTCAAGCAGGAGAATGTGGAAGTGCCCCGGAGTTGGACTCCGCTGGCCACGAAGATCGCCGTCTCAAAATATTTTTATGGAGATATCGCCAACGGCACGAACCCTTTCAAGGGGGGGCGGGAAAATTCCGTTCGGCAGCTGATCCACCGGGTTACCCGGACCATCACCGATTGGGGGATTGCCGACGGCTATTTTGCCGACGCGGAGACGGCGGAGACCTTCTACGAGGATCTGACGTGGCTTTGCCTCAACCAGCACGGCGCGTTTAACAGCCCGGTCTGGTTCAACGTCGGGCTCTATCATCAATATGGGGTCGGCAAGGGGGGCCAGAAGGGGAACTACTATTTCAACCGTGAGATCGGTGCGGCGGTACAGGCGCCGACCCAGTACGAGTACCCGCAGGGGAGCGCGTGTTTCATCCAGTCCGTCCAGGATACCATGGAGGACATCATGAAGCTCGCCGCCTCGGAGGCGCTGCTTTTCAAGTACGGTTCGGGTACCGGGAGCGATCTTTCCACGCTTCGCAGCACGCGCGAGAAACTGAGCGGCGGCGGCAAGCCGAGCGGTCCCCTCTCGTTCCTGAAGGTCTACGACCAGGTGGCCAACGTGGTCAAATCCGGCGGCAAAACGCGCCGCGCGGCGAAGATGAACACGCTCAAGGATTGGCACCCGGACATCGAGGAGTTCATCGAGGCCAAGCAGAGGGAAGAGCGCAAGGCATGGGCGCTCATTGAGCAGGGGTATGACGGAAGCTTCAACGGTGAGGCCTACGGCTCCATCATGTACCAGAACGAAAACCTCTCCGTCCGCGTGAGCGACGAGTTCATGCAGGCGGCGGTGGAGGAGAAGGAGTGGTGGACCCGGCGGGTCACCGACGGCAAGCCTTGCGAGAAGAAGGATGCCGCCGCGCTGCTGCGCAAGATTGCCGGGGGGACGCATGTTTGCGGCGACCCGGGGATGCAGTTCGACTCCACGATCCATACGTGGCACACCTGCAAGGGCACCGCCCGGCAGAATTCGACGAACCCGTGCTCGGAATATCTCTTCCTGGACGACACCGCGTGCAACCTCGCTTCGCTCAATCTCATGAAGTTCAAGCGCGCCGACGGCGGCTTTGACGTGGAGCGCTTCAAGGCGGCCGTGCGGATTTTCATTACCGCGCAGGAGATCCTGGTCGATAACGCCAGCTATCCGATCAAGGAGATCGCGGAGAACTCGCACATCTATCGGACGCTCGGCCTTGGTTATGCCAACCTCGGCGCGCTCATCATGAGCCTTGGCCTCGGTTACGACAGTGACGAAGGGCGCGCGCTGGCCGGGTCGATTACCGCGATCATGACCGGGCATGCTTACGAGCAAAGCGCCCGGATGGCGGAAGCCATGGGGCCCTTCCCCGGCTACCATCACGCGCAGGCAAGCGGCGTCGAAACGACCGTGGCGAAGGATAACGTCGCCCCGATGCTGGAGGTGATCGCATTGCACCGCAGCCACGTCGCGAAGATCGAATCGCCCGAGCGCTTCGCCTCGCTTCAGGAAGAGGCGCAGCGTTGCTGGGATCGCGCGCTGACCCTCGGGAAAAAGCACGGCTACCGGAACGCACAGGTCACGGTTCTCGCCCCAACCGGCACCATCGGCTTCCTGATGGATTGCGATACGACCGGGATCGAGCCGGACATCGCGCTGGTGAAATACAAGCTGCTGGCGGGAGGCGGAATGCTCAAGATCGTGAACCAGACGGTGCCGCCCGCGTTGGCCGGGCTCGGCTATCGCGCGGAGGAGATCGAGAAGATCAGCGCGCACATCAACCAGTTCGACACCATTGAGGATGTGCTCGACGAGCAAACGGGCGAGCCGATCCGCTCGGGATTGCGCGAGGAGCATCTCCCCGTTTTCGACTGCGCCTTTAAGCCGTATCGCGGCAAGCGGAGCCTTCATTACCGGGGACATATCCGGATGATGGCGGCCGCCCAGCCGTTCCTGAGCGGGGCCATCTCAAAGACGGTGAACCTTCCCGAGGAGGCGACCGTGGACGATATCGTCAACACGTACGTGGAAGGATGGCGGCTGGGGCTCAAGGCCATCGCCATCTACCGCGATGGCTCCAAGCGTTCCGCGCCGCTGAACACCAAGAAGACCGCAGATATGGGGAGCACAGGGATCGCAGGCGTGGAGAGCACTGTTTCCGCCAAGGCAGAGCTGGAATCACGCGTGATCGAGCTGGAAGCCGAGCTTGGCGCGCTTCGCGAGCAGATCAACCAGCCGGTGCGCCACCGGATGCCCGACACGCGCGTCTCCCTGACGCACAAGTTCGACATCGCGGGCCATGAGGGATACGTTACCGTCGGTTTGTATGAGAACGGCCAGCCGGGTGAACTCTTCATCCAGATGGCGAAGGAAGGCTCCACTATCGGTGGCCTCATGGATACCGTCGCGACGCTCACTTCCATTTCGTTGCAATACGGAGTGCCACTGGAGAGCCTCGTCAAAAAGTTTGCCTATCAACGCTTCGAGCCGTCCGGGTTCACCAAGAACCCCGACATCCGCAATGCCACCTCGATCACCGACTACGTGTTCCGCTGGCTCGGCTGCCAGTTCATCAAGGGGTACAAGGAGGCGACCTCCCCGAATCGTTCCGCCGCCCAGCCTGAACTCCCGATGAAGGAGTTGGGCGAGCTGGAGAAGAAATCGGTTAACCGTCCGGTGACCGATCTTTCACGGACCGGCGAGAAAGAGGTGATCGATGTGATCACCAGCCGTGCGAACTCTGAAGGTACCCCAGCCCCGGCCAGCCATGCGGACCGCGTAAAGGAAGCGCTCGGCAATATGTATATGGATATTACCTGCTCCCACTGCGGAAGCAACAAGGTGATCCGCGCCGGAGCTTGCGGCTGCTGCACGGAGTGCGGGACCAGCCAGGGGTGTTCCTAGGAGGAAACCGCAGTGAAACCGCTCCCGAGCGGCCGGATTTGATGTGGCTGCGTAGAGAATAACGGGGTAGCTCAAAGTAAGAGTGGGACAACCCCGGATGGATCTGTCCCATTCGTAGTTGCCCCACTCTCAGTGGCTTCTCAGGGCCTTGAGAAGAATATCCCATATTGGGATATTCTTCACCTTAATGGCAAGCTCCGATTGAATGCCTCGCAGCAATCCTGAAAAATCCCTGTTCTCTCCCGCTCATGACCGTTTTTTGGACGTTTTGAAGCTCGTACGAGAGGAATCTGGGTTGACTCAGTGGGACGCGGCCAAGCTCCTGAAACGCCCTCAATCTTTTGTTTCTAAATGCGAAAACGGGGAACGGCGAGTTGACGTGGTGGAATGGCTTCGGTTTTGCGAGGTTTATGGAATTACACCCGAGGAATTTTTAAGAGTCCTTCGGTCTGAAAAGGCATGAGCGCAAATCGCTCGATGCTTCCAGGAACCATCGACGTTTTCAGGAGAATTTAGAGCACTGGCGCCGGAGCCTGCGGCTGCTGCACGGAGTGCAGAACCTGCCAAGGGTGTTCGTAGACGATTCTCTCTTATCCTTAAAATGGCAATGGATGGAAATTGGCCAGTGGAGGACGGGAGGGTAGCCCGCTCTCGCCGAGAGCGCGGGATCGATGAAGAGTCTCGTTTGGCACGCATCCCCGCAGGACGGGCTTTTATCATTGGGATGCGACCTTCATGAAGCCATGGTAGTCGATACCCGCGCTCGACGGCGCGAGCGGGCTACCGGTGCTGCCGCACTATTCCTTCTTTTACGACCTCCCCTCCTATCGTCGCTTTTGGGCTTATTCCTCCCCCACCCGCCAAGCCTCCAACGCTTCCCTTGCGCGTTTCGGTAGCGCGGCGCGGAGATGGGCAACGTCGCCTTCGTAGTCGAGTTGCAGGACGGTGCCTTCGCGATGCACCCGGGCCAGGAGATCGGCCCGGGCCGCGGGTAGGCGCAGCTCGATCGTCTGGGTGCCGTTGCTGACGAAATCGGAGATGCGATCCACCAGCGCGTCGATTCCCTCGCCGGTGTGGACGGAGATAAAGAGAGCCTCGGGGAAATGAATCCGCAGGCCCGCGAGAACGCCCGGGTCATCCACCTTGTCGATCTTGTTGAAGACGACGAGCATCTGCCGCGTGTCGGCCTCCAGGTCTCCC
The DNA here is from genome assembly GCA_037190965.1 of Chthoniobacteraceae bacterium. Classification (GTDB taxonomy): domain Bacteria; phylum Verrucomicrobiota; class Verrucomicrobiia; order Chthoniobacterales; family Chthoniobacteraceae; genus DATMFV01. The sequence goes on along the minus strand of JBBCKI010000032.1, from coordinate 24,781 downwards.
AGGACGCGGAGGGTCGTGTTATAATACTCGATCACCCTTGGCTGCGAGGCGTCGAGGACGTGGATCATGAAGTCGGAAAGCGCGGCTTCCTCCAGCGTGGCGTTGAAGGATTCCACCAACTGGTGCGGTAGCCGGCGGACGAAGCCGACGGTATCCGTTATCAGAAGCGGCTGCTTGTTCGGCAGGGCGATTTTGCGCGTGGTGGTGTCGAGCGTGGCGAAAAGCTTGTCCTCCACGAGCACATCCGCGCCGGTCAGCTTCCGCAGGAGCGATGATTTTCCCGCGTTGGTGTAGCCGACGATGGCGGCGTTGGGGACCGGGGCGCGTTTCCGGTCTTTGCGCTGGGTGGCGCGGGCGCGGCGGACCTCCTGCAACTCGCGCTTGAGCCGATCGATCTGCCCGCGAATTTTACGTTTGTCCTGCTCAAGCTGGCTTTCGCCCTCGCCCTTTGAGCCGATGCCGCCACCCTGCTGGCCAAGGTGGCTCCAGGCGCGAGTGAGCCGGGGAAGCGAGTACTCCATGCGGGCGACATCCACCTGCAGCCGTGCTTCGCGTGTCTTGGCACGGGAGGCGAAAATATCGAGAATGATCTCCTGGCGATCCGCGACGGTGACGCCGGTCAGCTTCTCCCAGTTGCGCTGTTGGGCGGGGGTCAACTCGTTGTCGAAGATCACCACGTCGAGCTTGTTGTCTTTGACGAGCGCGGCGATCTCCTCGGCTTTACCCGATCCGATCAGAAGCTTGGCGTGCGTCTCCCGGTGATGCACGAGCATCCGATCGATCACGGGAATGCCGAGGGTGTTGACCAGCTCCTCCAACTCCTCCAGCAGGCTCGCGGCGTCAGCCTTATCGGCGGTGTCGACGTAAGCGCCCACCAACAGGGCGCGCTCGACGATCTTCTCCCGCTCATTGATTTCAAACATTGGGGTAGTCTACCAAGGGGAAGGGGCGGGTGCAAACCCCGCCGAAAAGCAAACAGCCGGAGCAATGAAGCCCCGGCTGTCTGGAAAAAATCAGAATCAGAGTAAAGCGGTCTGCTTACTTCTCCTTCTTGCCTTCGTCGGCCTTCTCTTCCGCTTCGGGCTTCTTGATCTCTAGAAGCTCGACGGTGAACACGAGCGCCTGGTTTGGCCCGATCATGGGCGGAGCGCTTTCGCCGTAGGCGAGGTTCGCGGGGATGTAAAGTTCCCAGGTGGAGCCGACCGGCATCAACTGGAGAGCTTCCGTCCAACCGGGGATGATTCCCTTGATGGGGAAGGTGGCGGAGCCGCCATGCTTTTCGGAGTTGTCGAACTCCTTGCCATCGATGAGGGAGCCCTTGTATTTGACGGAGACGGTGTCATCAGCCGTCGGCTTGGGGCCTTTGCCTTCCTTGATAATTTTGTACTGGAGACCGCTCGCGGTGGTTTTCACGCCCTCTTTTTTGGCGTTTTCTTCCAGGAACTTCTTGGAAGCGGCGGCGTTGGCTTCTCCCGTGGCCTTTTGCTTGGCTTCCATCTTGGCCTGAACGTTCTTCTGGAGCGACATCAGGGCGGCCTGCATCTCCTCCTCGTTCAAGGCGGGTTTGCCGGCGATCGCGTCGCGAATGCCTTGGGCGACGGAATCGACATTCACGTCAAGGTCCATCGCCTTGAAGCTATTGCCCATGTCCATGCCGATGGCATAGCTCGCTTTGTCTTTTTCAGTTTTTGGGGCTTCCGCAAAAAGCGATCCCGCGAATGCCAGCGCGAAACCGGCGGTAAGTGCTAATTTCATAGAGTATGTTTTGTTCAGGAAATCCGGGGGGTGGCCCCAACTGCTCCCGCTCTGTTAGAACACCCGCCCCCGCAAGTCCACGCCTTTTTCGCTTCAGGAATCAAAAAAAGCGGCCGGAAGGACTTATTTTCCACTCCGGCCGCCCAGTTGCATCAATCTTATTGATACGGGTTCGCGTAATCCCAATCGGCATCGGAATACGGGGCTCCCGCCCTCTGGAGGGTGTTGCACGATGGCTCCATCACCCGTTCCAGAACAGGTGCGGTGGTGATGACCCGCTCGCCTACGACTTCAAGGTCGCGGCGTGGAATGCACCGCGTCGCAACGCGACGGAAGGTGGTCGGGCGCACCACTCGTTCGCTGGTGAACACCCGAACGGTCCTCACCGGCGTGATGCACCGGCTTCTGCGGACAGTCACCACCCGTTCCGCGATGGGCGCGGGTGCCTCAAGGATCGTCTCCGCCACAGGCGCGGGCGCGATAGTCCGTATGCGCACCGGCGAACTGCAGGTGGCGCGCTTCAGGAAATACGTGTTGCTTAGCCCCTGGCTCACGTTGCACCCGCGTGCGACATAGGGCTGGTATGGGCCGAAGCCGCCAAAGGCGCCTCCGCTGTTCCATGGTCCGTAAGGCCCGACCCCGGGCCCTGCCCACGCTGTCATCGTTCCCCCTGCGGCGAGAATCAGGGCCGCTATCCAATGGGTTTTTCTATTCATAAGTTTCCTCCCACTGAGCTTTCGGGATTCCGGCAAGCTGTGGCCTTGATTTTCCCCGATGTAGATTCACTGGCAATTTTGGAGTTCAGGTTTAACCTCCACAACGAAGTCGAAGGAAGTGCAGTGATTTAGAGAGCTGATTCCGGAGATTCAACAGAATAACGGGCCCGCGATCTGCTATAGAAAGTCGCCTCCAACCCCGGTATCCAGATCAAAATGCAGCCAACCATGAAGCGGAAAATCCTTGTCCTTGAGCTATGGGGCATGGGCGATTTGACGTTTACGACCCCCCTCCTCCGAAGAGCACTGGAAGAGGGATGCGAAGTGCATGTGCTGGGAAAAGACTATGCCCGCGCGGTGCTGCAGCCGACTTTCCCTGACCTGCAATTCATCGTCGTCGATATGCCTTGGTGTCGGTATCGGGGCAAATACCAGCTTTGGAATTGGAACTGGCCCCAGCTTGCCTCCTTGGTCTGGCAGCTTCGAGGCGAACGCTACGACGCGGTCGTCAGTGTTCGCAATGATCCCAGGGATCATTTGCTTATGGCGCTGATCGGCGCCCGCCAGCGATATGGCTTCCCTGTACAGGGGAGTCAGTTTTTCCTGACCCATAGCGTCAAGCGTTCCCTGCCCCGCAAACAGCACAAGGTGGAGGACTGGCGTGATCTCGGAACTGCGATGGGCCTGCCGGGGATGGAATCTGCGGAGCCGGAATTGGCCTTGGGAGCTTACAGCACTCTTCGTTCACAATCACTGCTCCCGGGCCGAAGCAAGCCGGTGATTTGTCTTCATACCGGAGCCCGGATCGCCGTGCGGCGTTGGCCTGCGCCGTATTTCGAGAGAATCGTCGCCGAACTTAGGCAGGAGTTCGATTTCCAGCTCCTCCTGATCCCCGACCCCGATGGCTACGGAGCTTCGCTCGCACCGCTGGCGGACTGGGTGCTCTCGGATCTTACTCTCGCAGAGCTTGCCGACGTGCTGGGGCGTGTCGATCTTCTCTTGTGCAACGACTCCGGGCCCGCTCACCTCGCGGCGGCGTTCGGCCGGCCGACCATCCCGATCTTCGGGCCGAGCGAACCGGCATGGTTTCGCCCTTGGGGTCCGTTACATAAGGTCATCATCCGCGATTTCTGCCCGTGGCGGCCGTGTTTCGACTACTGCACCTTTCCGGAGCCGTACTGCATGACCAAATTGCTTCCCAACCGGGTGTGGCCGGAGATCAGGGAACATCTTCACCATTTAATCGGAGAGGGTGTTCTCCCCCGGGCGTTGCTCAGGCCCGAGGCCATTGCCGTCTGATTTTCATGAACCCTTTCATTGTGGTCGTCGTGGCGACCTATCGCCGCGCCCCGGAACTCAAAAATCTTTTTGCGTCGCTGGAGCGGGTGCGGGTTCCTCTGGCTGTCCTCGTAGTGGATAATGCCGGCGATCCGGAGACTGAAGCGGTAATGCGCGAAACCTGTCTTGAGGTTGCGCGATTGCTCCCCGACGGCAATCTCGGCTGCGGCGGGGGGCTGGCTTTCGGCGAACGGGCGGCATTGGAGCGTTACGGCGACCGCCTCACGCATCTGTGGCTTTTGGACGACGACACCGAGGTCGCTCCGGAAGCGCCGGAGCGCCTTCTCAACGCGATGAAGCAGGAACAGGCCAGCCTTGCCTGCCCGATGATTGTCGATGGCACGGGGCGGATCGGCTGGTTCCCCGGGCTTCTGGAACGCATTCCCTTCGACGCCATCCGTACCTTGCGGACGCCGGCGGAATATCTGGAGAAGTGCGGCCCGCGCCCTGTCCGCTTTTCATGGGCAACGGGGGTATCCCTGATGGTGGCCCGGGACGCTTTCGAGCAGCTCGGCGTTCACCGGGACGATTTCTGGATTCGCGGCGAAGACCTCGAATTCTCCCTGCGTTTTTCAGCCTGCCATCCGGCCATTTTCGTTCCAGACGCCCTGGTGAAGCATCTGCCTCGGCCCGTCACCCAATCGCCCGAAGCGATGGCGGCCGAACGGGTCAAGCACCTGGCGATGATCCGAAACGCCGCTTATATCAGTTTTCGGCTGCCGCATGGACGCCGCATTGCAAAAAACCTCCCGGGAAACCTGTGGCGGTTTTTCAGGACCTGGGGCGCGGGCAGTCTGCCCGAAGCCATCCAGGCCCTCTGGCAAGGTGCCGTGCTGGGCAAACCCGCCGGAGCAGACCGGTAGAAGCCGGCTTAACCCCGATTAAAGATCCCGCTCGATGTCGATGAGACGTCCGAGCGCATCCGCGAAATCGCGAAAAGCGGCAACGGGAAGCATGATCGTATCGCGACGGCCCCCCACGTCCTCGGTGATTTTCAAGAAACGGCCACGATTGTTTTCCTTCAAATCGAGGAAAAACACTTTGCGATCCACCGAGATTTTCTCGGATGCCAACGGTTCGTTAACTGGGCGTTCTCCAGAATGATCTATCATATTTAAGCTCCCCCGTAGAGGGGTAAGGGCCTCCCTTACTCCTCGGAAGGCGATTACTCTACGTCGCTTCACCCCGCGCGCAATGAGAAGATTTACGCAGGTTGAAGAATTTTTTTGGAAAAAGAGGGCGGTTGCTCGGTGCGGGAACACCGGTAGGACGTTCGCGCCGTCGAGCGCGGGTATCGGCTCCCGTGGCTTCATGAAAGCCGCATCCCAGCACCAGCAACCCGTCCTGCGGGGATGGGCATCGAACGCGACTCTTCATCGATCCCGCGCTCTCGGCGAGAGCGGGCTACCTCGCCCATCCTCCACTGGGGCTAATTTCCTGTGGCCCTCCGGGCTCGGCAAAGCCACTGAAAACAGCGAAGAACCAAGAAGGCGTCCCGGATCAGCTGAGCCCCATCGCTTTGCGAACTCTCAAGAGCGTTTCCGAGGCGAGCGCACCCGCCCGGTCCGCCCCGCGCCGGAGTACTTCGTCGACGTAAGCGGGATCCTGCTCGATCTCCGCGCGACGGGCGCGGGCAGGGGCAAAGTATTCCCACACGGCGCCAAAGAGCCGCTTTTTGAAGTCGCCGTAGCCGACGCCGCCCGCCCGGAATTCGGCTTCCATGGTCTCCACCTCCTGGCGGGAGGCGAAAAGACGATAAAGACCGATGATGGCCGAGGTGGAGGGATCCTTGGGAGCTTCGACAGGGGTTGAATCGGTCTGGATGCCCATGATCTTTTTGCGGAGCGCCTTTTCTTCCAGGAAAAGCTCGATCGTGTTGTCGTAGCTTTTGCTCATCTTCTGCCCGTCGAGGCCGGGGATGGTGGCCAGCTCGGGAAGAATGCTTGGCTCCGGCAGCCTCAGGAGGGGCTCTTTCGGAGAGGCGTAGGTCTCGTTCATCTTGATGGCGAGGTCCCGCGTCACCTCCACGTGCTGCTTCTGATCCTTGCCGACGGGAACGATGTCGGCGTCATAGATGAGGATGTCCGCCGCCATCAGCACCGGGTAGGCAAAGAGGCCGTGGGAGGCGGAAAACCCCCGGGCGATGGCGTCCTTGTAAGCGTGGCACCGTTCCAACAGTCCCATCGGGGTAAGTACAGAGAGAAGCCAGGTCAATTCCGTCACCTGGGGAACGTCCGATTGTTTGAAAAAAGTCGCCTTGGCCGGGTCCAGGCCGCAGGCCAGAAAATCGATGGCGACGTTGCGGGTGTCGGCCCGGAGTTTGGCCGGGTCGTGCACCGTCGTCAGCGCATGATAGTCCGCGATGAAATAAAGCGCGTCGCCCTTTTCCTGCCAGTCGATGGAGGGGCGCATCATGCCAAAGTAATTGCCGATGTGAAGGCGGCCCGTCGGTTTGATTCCGGAAAGAATGCGAGGCATAGAAACCGCAATCTCGGCAAGCGGCTTGGGTTTTGTCAAGGAGCAGGTCGTGAAGAGAAGTCCGCCAACGCGGATTCCTCCGAACCCCGGGTTGTCCACCCATGCGTTTGCAATTGCAAGGAATCGGCAAAAGGTTTGGCGCGGAGCGGGCTCTGCATCGGGTCGATCTTGCCCTTGCGGCGGGTTCGGTGTCCGTGATGGTGGGTGGACGGGGCTCGGGAAAGAGCACCCTGACGGCGATTCTGGCCGGTATTCTGAAGCCCGACGCGGGACGGCTTTTGCTGGATGGCCGTCCCTTTGATCCGCGCACTCCGCACGAAGCGAGACGGGCGGGCGTTTCCGTTCTTTTGGCGGGCCCGGCGCTCGCGCCGCACTTGACCGCCGCCGAAAATCTTGCGCTGGGGATGGAGCCTGCCCGTTGCGGATGGATCAACCGGGCCCGGCGGAATGAATTGGCGCAACGTGCGCTGACGGCATTGCAAAGCGAGGATATTCCGCTGGATATTCCCGCCGAACTCTTGAGTGCGTCGCAGCAGCGGCGGGTTGAGATCGTCCGGACGCTGATGGGGCGGCCCCGAATGGTCGTGATCGACGATCCGGGACCGCTGGCGGAAGTGGATCTGCGGAATCTTTTTGCCATACTCCGGGCACGGGCCCGGGAGGGGACTGCCGTTCTCCTCCTGACCCGCTCCCTGGAAGTGGCGCGGGAGCTTGGTGGACATACGCTGCTTTTGCGAGAGGGCGGGATTGTCGCCTCCGAGCGGGCGGATCGCCTTGATCGCGCCCGCGCGCTCGCTCTCCTGGAAGGAAGCGAGCCGGGCGCATTGTGCCGGAGGCGGGCTCACCGAGTCGGCGGGCGGGTGCTGGAACTCCGCGGGGTCTCGACGGCGCGGCTGCCCGGGCCGGTCGATCTGGTTCTGCACCAGGGCGAAATTTTCGGAGTCGCGGGTCTTCCGGGTTCGGGCCGCTCGGCGTTGCTCCGGGCGATCTTCGGGTTGGACCCGCTGACGAGCGGTATTTTGGAGGGGATCCCGCAACGGATGGGGATGGTGGGCGATAAGGGCGCGGAGGGAGGCGAAGGGCTTTTGCCGTGCCGGAGCGTCGCGGAAAACCTGACCCTTTCCCGGCTGGCGGGTTTCGGGATCCTGGGATGGTTCTCTTGCGAAAAGAGGACCATGGCCGCCCTCGACTGGATGGAGAAACTGCACATCCAGGGTGCCCGGCCCTCGCAGCCTGTGGGAGAGCTTTCCTGCGGCAATCGGCGGAAGGTCGCCGTAGGCCGTCTGCTGCAAAGCCGGGCGCGGCTGCTTCTGCTGGACGAGCCGGTGAGCGGGATCGACGCGGCCTCCCGGGAGCGGATTTACGGCTGGATTGCCGAGTTGGTGTCGGAGGGGAGATCGATTGTGGTCGCGACGCCTTCGTTTCCTGAGCTTTTGGCTCTCTGCGACACCGTTGGGGTAATGCGGCGGGGACGCATGACGGAAGTTCGCCCCGCGCGAGATTGGACCCTCGCGGAGATGATCCCGGCGACATCGGGCGTTTTGAACCGGAGGTTCACCCCGAGCTTATGATTTCAATGAACCGCCGTCTTCTGTCCGTGGCGATTCCATTCGCGGTTCTCGTGTTTGCCTGCCTGCTCTTTTCCGTTTTGCGAACACCCGAAGGGGAGCCGGTACGGGCGTTCTTTTTTTCTGGCGGCAACTTCCGGTATATCGTCGCGCAGGCCACGGTAGTGGCGATCGGAGCGCTTGGGATGACATTGGTGATGGCGACGGGAGGCATTGACCTGAGCGTGGGCGCGGTCATCGCCCTTACGGGGGTGATCGCTTCCACTCTGCTGCAGGGCGGCGGCGGCCCGGGTGCCGCTCTGCTGGCAGCCGTCGGAGTCGGGGCGTGCATTGGCGCGATCAATGGAGGGCTCATCTCCCTTTGTCGTGTGGCTCCTTTCATGATTACTCTCGGAATGGCAGGGGCGGTGGGCGGTATCGCCCAGTGGCTGACGCAAAAACAGGGCGCGTTTCCCGGTACCTGGATCGACCGCTTGCTGGCCCCCTTCCCTGAGGAGGCTCTCATCATCGTTTCGCCCGGCATCTGGATTGCGCTTCTGCTGACGGGCGTGTTGGCCGTGGTGCTTCGCAACAGTGTGTTCGGGTGCCATCTTTTTGCCATCGGCTCCAATGAGGATGCCGCAAGGCTTTGCGGGGTCCGGGTAACGCTCACACGCGTGCTGGCCTATGCGCTCGCCGGGGCGCTGTTTGGCTTTGCCGGGGTGTTGCATACCGGGCGGGTGCATGGCGAAGGGGCGGCGGTTTCCATCTCGGGCCTCGCGGTCGATATCATTGCCGCTGCCCTGCTGGGCGGGGCCAATCTTAAAGGCGGCACGGGGAATGTCTTCGGCGCGGTGTTTGCGGCACTGGCGATCACCCTTTTGCGCAACGGCTCCCAACAAGCGGGTTGGCCGCCTTACACGCAGGAGATTCTCGCCGGGGCCATCCTCATCCTCGCCGTGAGTTTGAGTCGTTACCGGCGGAGTTCGAGCTAAATTAGCGCATCGCTTTTGGGAAGGCGCGCTTTCCGGCTGATGCCGGGAGCCGTCGTGGCGACGGAAGCTCAGGAGGATTGAGGCACACTGGGTAATTGTAAACGGAAGATTGAACCGGCTGGTGAGCGTGGCTCGTAATGCACGCTGCCGCCGAGGTTTTCCATCAACTGGCGTACGATGAAAAGGCCGAGCCCCGTCCCCGGTTCGCCGTTCTCGGGACGGTTGGTGCCCCGCTGGAATTTTCCGAAGAGTTTGGCCCGCTCGTTCTCCGGAATGCCGCATCCCTCATCGTGGATTTCGATGTGGCAGCTTTCCTCTTTCTTTGCCAGGAGAACGAGCACCCGGGTGCCGCGTGGCGAAAATTTGAGGGCGTTTGAGAGAAGGTTATCGAGCGCTTGTTCGAGAACTTCGGGATCGGTCTCGAGGGTGACGCCCTGTTGGGGAAATTGCGTTTCAATGCAGACTTCCTTGGTTTCCGCTGCGCTACGAACTTTTACCACGGCGTTTTCGATCACTTTGTCGGCATCGATCCGTTGTGCGCGGTCTCCGTCGTTTTTGCCCCGCCCGTGTTCGGCCGCGTGCGCTTCGAGCAGTCGGCCCACTAGTGTTAGCATTCCGCCGCAGGCTCGGCCAACCTCCGTCAGTGCGGCCGCGTAAGGGGGGCGTTTCCATTCTTCGCGGGTCAGGAACAGATCCAGCAACGCCTTGACGTTATAAAGCGGGCTACGGAGATCATGGGCGGCGATGGCCATGATCTCGTTCATCTCCTCATTGTGCAGTCGCAGGCGGGCATTGGCGACGGCAAGCTCCCGATTGCGTTGGGCGATCACGCGGCCTTTCTGGAAATCGTCCCACTCCTTGTTGAAAAGAAACCAGGCCGCCAGCACAGCGATCACGAAGCTGTCGAGTCCGATGACGAGGAGTTGCGAAGCCCCGGTGACGCTTCGTTTCATCACTAGAATCCCCGCAGTAAACAAGGCATGGTTGACGATTAGAATGGTAAGGAACTCTCGCGGCGGCAGGCGAAAGAGCACCGCCACAATCATGAGGCCGATTGTATGGGCTCCGTTTTCCCCTACATTGGCCAACGTGGAAAAGTAGTAACCATCCATGATGGTCAGACAGTAAACGTAATATGTCAGGATCAGCCCGCGGTGGAATCGGATCGGAAGGGTGCGCCTGATAGCCAGCAGCGTCAGCCCGAGGAAGATCAGCCCGGGAATGATGTCGAGAAACAACCACGGGATGAGCCCGCTCACGTGCAGGTGCAGGAAGTTGTAAATGAAAACTCCGATGCTGATCGGCAGGCAGATTGCGATCAACCAAAGCATCCGTCGTAGATTGCCTGCGGTGATCTCCCGCAGGAAGAGGGCCCGTTCCTCCTTGTCGACGATGGGGTTGCTCCAACGATGCATTAGAACGTGTTCACGAATTTGCTGAAGTCGGCATAAAAGCCACTTTTCGGCCAAAAATGCCCCTCTTCAACTCGACGAATTTCGATTCGCCGAGTTTCATCGGCACATTTTTGACTCGAAAATTGGTCTTTTATCCTCATTTCTCAATTCGTGACCGCGCCCTAAAGATAGGCTTCCTCGGCAATGCGTTCCAACTCGCGGCTTGTCTGGAGCCCCAGTTTGTTTTTGATCCGTTCGCGATGGGAGCTCACGGTTTTCGGGCTGATGCCCAGTTGCTCCGCGATGGCCGATGACGAGAGGCCAGAACCGATCAGGCGGAAAATGTAAAGCTCCTGGTTGGAGAGCGCTTCGATGCCGCGAGGAGAAGAAGTCGCTTTTCCTTTGATGGATTTCTCCAGCAGCGCGCGTTTGATGGCATCGCTCGCGTACGGAACCCCCTGCGCCACGGTTCGAATGGCTTCGAGGAGGGCGAGCAACCCGGCCTCCTTCATGACATACCCGCGTGCTCCCGCTGCGAAAGCCCTTTGGGCGTAGAGTCTTTCATCCAGGGCGGAATAGACGATGATGCCGGCATTTTCCGCGACGCTGAGCAGTTCCGGAATCAATTCCAACCCGCTGCGCCCTCCGAGCACCAGGTCCAGTACAATGAGATCCGGCTGATGCTGCCGTGCTAGGGTGATCGCGTCGGCTGCGGTTGCCGCACTGGCGATCAGCCTGATGGATTCCGTTTCCTCAAGCAGGGCTTTGACCCCGAAGTTGACGATGGGATGATCGTCGACATGGATCAGATTGAAAGACTTGGATGAGGGCGCGGCCACGGGCCGCGATTAAAACTTTTTCATCCCCCGGGAACAAGGGGAGTTTTCCGTTATTCGGCGACGAACGCCTTCCCTGCATCAATCCGGCGAACGGTCGCCGCTTCCATCCGGTTAACCCACTCCGTTTGCGAAGGATCGATCTCCCGCATTTTGGAGAAAAGCGCGTTGGAATAGGCGCGGGCCGCTTTCTTGTAGGCGGAACCGGGGGCGGTGGCATTGAGCTTCGCGCTCAACTCCAATACTCCGGGATCGGCTGCTGCTTCGCGCTTGATTTTGAGGTAACGCGCCTTGTCAAACTCGGTTCCGGCAGTCCCTGTGGAACTGGTGGCGGAGCCGGTGGATCCGGGCAGGAGCGAGGAACCCGTGGAGGCGCCCCCCGACGGCGCGTTGGGTATCGTGGAGGATTCTTTTGGTGCCGGTTTTGCGGCAGCTTTCACGACAGGCTTGATCGACGATTGCGACGGTGGGTTGGCGGATTCCGGGGCGGGGGTGACCGCAGGCGGGCGAGTGACGTTCCCGGTACGTTTGGCGGGTGCAGCAGGAATCGTCGAGGAGCGGTCAGCCGTCATATCGGCGGTTGCATCAATGGCGGGGCGGGTGGTGCTGGCCGCAGGCTTTTTCGTCCGTTCCCGGAAGGTGGGGCGAATCGAGGAACCCGGATGATCCGCTATCGCGCCGGGCGCGGCGGATTTCTGGGCCTTGGCCGTTGCAGCCGTAACTTCGGAACCTTGGGTCGCGCTGGGCTCGACCACCTCTCCCGCTTTCTTTTTACCGCCGCCAAAAAGTTTGCCGAAAAATCCGAAAAATCCGCGCTTCTTCGGCTTGGAGGCCGAGGCTTCCGCTGGAGCGGTCTGCCCTTGCCCTTGCGTCGGCTTCGGCGCGGCAGCGCGGCTGGTACGACCCGCGGGGCGTGGCGTTGCGTCGGGAGCCGCTGTCGCCGGGGCGGCGGGTCCTGCAGTCTTCGCCACCTTCGCTGTTTTCGGAGGAACGGCGGGTGATCCCCTCCGGAGTGCCGGTGTCGATACCTGCGCAAAGGCGGGTGTTGCAACCAGAAGGAGAGCGAGGGGAAGAATTTTCATGGGCTCCGAACGAATAGCAGAGGAAGTCGGATGGAGCAAGTAGGGCATGAATACCCCGACGGATAAGGGATGGGCCGAGGATACTCGCTTTCTTTCCTTGTTCAATTCCACTCGCTCCAACCGTATTGTTCGGGTTTATTCGTTCTCCATGGATTCTTCCGCGCCACATGGCCGTTGCTGGGCCGAAATCGATCTCTCCGCCCTGCTCCATAATCTGGCGCAGGTCCGCGAGCTTATTCCCTCAGGCACCGTCGTGGCGGCGGTTCTGAAGGCGGACGCCTATGGGCACGGTCTGGCCAGGCTCGCGACGGCGCTGCGCGGGAGGGTGGAGCTTTTTGCCGTTGCCAACGTGATGGAGGCGCAGGCGCTTCGTTCGGCCGTACCGGGGTCTTCCGTAATGATCCTCGGCCCCGCGCTTCCCGAAGAACGCGAAGTGATCATCAGGGAGCGATTCCTCCCGGTCGTTTCCTCCTTGGAAGAAGCGCGCGCGTATGCCTCGGCTCTCTTCGACGGGGAAGCGCCTCTGGAGATTCATCTCGCGGTCGATACCGGCATGGGGCGGATCGGCGTCTGGGAGGACGACGCGGTGGAGACCGCGCGGCAGATCGCCACCCTTCCCGGTCTTCGACTGACGGGCGCGGGCACGCATCTTCCTTCGGCGGACGAAGACGAGGCTTGGACCTTGGGACAACTGGCGCGCTGGCACAGGGTGGTTGCCGGTCTCCGGGCGGCAGGGCTGCGCCTTCCCTCCATCCATTCCCTCAATAGCGCCGGAACTCTTCTGTTCGGAGCGGTGGAAGAGGGCAGCATGGTCCGCCCTGGCCTGATGCTTTACGGAAGCTCCCCGGTGGCGGAGTACCAGAGCCGGCTCCGGCCCGTGCTCGCGTGGAAAACCCGCATCGCTTTGCTCCGCGACGTGCCCGCCGGGCGGGGCGTGAGTTACGGGCGGACGTTCATTACGCCGCAGCCGATGCGGATCGCCACGCTCGCCGCCGGGTATGGCGACGGCTACCCGCGCCATTTATCCAACGCCGGGGCCGAAGTGTTGATCGGGGGGCGTCGCTGCCCGGTCCTGGGAAGGGTGACGATGGATCAGCTTTTGGTGGATGTCAGCCAGGTGCCCGGGGTGCAGACCGCCGATGAAGCCGTTTTCATCGGGAGGCAAGGTAATGAGGAGATTCTCGCTTCGGAACTGGCGGCCCGGGCGGGGACGATCCCATGGGAGATTTTTACGCGGCTCACCGGACGCGTGGCCCGGGTTTATCTTTGAGGCTATAACCCGCGCTTGGCACGGCGGAACCGGTCGCGGCGATCGGTGGCTGGGACTTCGGGCTTGGGCTCCTCTTCTTTTGGGGGCTCCGGAACGGGGACGGCGATCGCTTCCGCAATGGGCGCTGTTTTGCGCGTGGGCCGGGCTTTTTTTAAGGCGGCGCTGGCTAGTGAACCCGGGTCCGGCAGTTTGACCGTACCGCCCAGCCGGGCCAGAAGCGATTCCAGCAGGAAGAGCAGCAGGAGCGTCGGGAGAATCCATTGCCGCAAATCGGCAAACTCCGCGCGGCGCGGGGCGTTCCAGACGCTGGCGAGATCACCCCTCTCCATGCCGCCGCTGGCATGAGCCAGGGCGACAAGTTCCGCGCGCTTGGCGGGATCCATTGCCCACTCCGCGCCCAGCCCTGCCTGTAAGGGACCGAAAGGCAGCGTCGACTCTCCGATCTGCACCGCCCCCCGGACCGTCTGGCCGGGGGTGAGGGATGCGGTCGCCCGGTAGCGGCCCGGCTCCATTCGCTCCCAAATGATTTCATTTCTTTCGTCCGCTTTCGTACCGGCCAGCACCAGCCTGGGAGGCGTTTGGGAGAGGGCGTTTTCCCAGGATGGGTCGAAGAGGAGATCGGCGTTCAGTTGGGTGCCCTCGACCGTGGCGCGGAGGCCGATGCCCGGCAGGAGCGCTTCTCCCATGAGCCACCGCGCGAGGGTTTGCACAAAGTCGCCATACCCTGCCCAGCCGCGTGTGCCGGCGGAGAAATCACCCGCCAGCGGGAACGACACAGCGGCGGCCCGGCCCGTGCCGCGCTGCCAGAAGGCGACCAGCGGCGCGCTTTCGTCATCGCCGGTGATGGCCGCCGCCGTGGCCTCGGGGCGCAGATAGCTGAGGTTGTAGCCCTCCACGGAGCCCAGCCAGCCGAGAGGGCGGGCGGCCAGTTCCGCCCAGCCCGGCAGGGCCTTGAGCGGGGTCGGCTGATCCAGAAACGCGGAGCGGGCCACCGCCACGGTCTCCTGCTCGAAGATGGCGGGAAGCTCTGTGGCGTCTTTGGTGAAGAAGATGCGCCCCTTGCCCCGGGCGGCGACATCCTTGAGGAAGGCGGCGTCGCTGTCGTTCTCCGTGCCGAGGCCGATGACGCTGACGGTCGTCTCCTCTTCTTCCATCTTCTTGAGTAATTCTTTGTAATCGCCGGGTTCTTCTGCGTCGGCGGCGTCGGCAAACAGAATGACATGCCGCTGGCCGCGCGGCGATTGTTGGAGCGCCTCATAGGCCGCCTTCAACCCGGTATAGACAAAAATGCCCCCGCCGCCGCTGGTGATGCGCCGGATGGTGTCGCCAAGACTTTTTGCAGCCTGGCCGACGCTGCTCAACGGCACAATCACGTGCGGCTTGGTATCGACCGCGAAGACCGCCACTTCGTCCATCGGCCCAAGCAACTCCACGGCGCGGGCGGCCCCGGCATCGGCAAGGTCCATCTTGGTCTGGCCTCCTGCGGGGGCGGCCATGCTGCCGGAGCGGTCGAGCACGATGGCCATGGCGACGGCCAGTTTCCGGTGTTCCTGGCGAAGTTCCATCGAGACGGGGAGCAGGTCGGCAATGGGCGAGCCGAAGTACCCGCCGCACCCGAAGCTCATCTTCCCGCCCGCCATGAGAAGCCCGCCCGACTGATCGCGCACAAAGAAATCGAGCGCCTGCAGAAAGCCGGGCGGGAGCTTGAATGCGGGGACGTTGTTGAGAATGACGGCGCGCGCGCCTTGCAGTTTCCCGACATTGAGCGTGGCGGGGTCGGTGACGACTTCGACTTCGAAGCCCTGCGCCCGCAGCGATTCCGCCAGAGGATCGTCCTGATACCCGGTGACGAGCAGCACGCGTGGCCCGCCGGTGATCTCCATCCACTGTTCGGCGGTATTATTGCCGGGGTGCGCGTCCTCCGCTGGAGTGATCCGGACGGCATAGCGGCGGCCGCCCGGCGTGATCACGCGGTCGGTGAAGCGTGCCACTCCAAAACCCAGGCCCATACCGATGCGGGAATTGGCCGGGATCTCAACGGACCCGCGCACGATCTCCGTGCCATCGCGCGTGATCTCAAACGGCACCTGCGCGGGGCCGGGCCCGTTGACGCGGACTTCGATCAGGAACGGTTCGCCGGGTTGGGCGCGCATTGGGAGCCCGAGCGATTCCACCCGGTAATCGCGCACGTTCCCTTCGGTGGCAAGGCGGCAGTCGAGCGGAATCCCTTCCTTCCGAAGCCGTTCTTCCAAGGCCCCGAAAGGCTCTGTGGAAAACCCGTCGCTTAGTACCAGCAAGCGCGAGGAACGCCCGGGGTCGGTAAGCGAAAGGGCGTAATTGGCGGCCAGCGCGGTGCGGGTGCCATTGCGATCCCCGGTGAGCGCGACACCCGCCGAGTGGTCGCGCAACGCGGCCTCCGCTGCATAGTCGATGAAGTAGAGGCGATCCTCCGGGTTTTTGGAACGCTCCAGAATGGTCTCCCATTCGGCGAGGTGTGGCTCCACGCTGGCGGCCGCCGAGCCGGAACGGTCCGCCAGGACCCAGAGGTCGAGCCCGCGCGCGGTTTTTCGCACCTGTGGTCGTACCAGCAGGAGCAGCAAAAGTAGGAGACAGGCGCCCCGGAGGAATGGGCGCGCGCTCTTTCTCCAGCGCCAGATCGCAAAGGCCAGCACCGGTAACAGCAGGAACCATTCGGGAGCGGCAAAACGGATCACGACGATTTCCTCCTCTCCTGCCAACCCCAGTTAACCATCATGACGGCCCCCAGAAGGAGCACCCAGAGCGGAGTGAGGCCATCCTGCCGCGAGTGACGTTCCCGCTGGCGGCGGGCGGCGGTGGCGATCCCGTCGGCGCTCGCGGCGTCGCGAAAATCGGCCTCGCGCGCGTCAGCGAAATGCGCCGCGCCCGTAAACCGCACGACCTTGGTTTGCCCTTCTGCTTCCTCGCGGACTTCGAAAAAGCCGGGTTCGAACGGAGCTCGTGGCAGACCGGGGAGGCCTTCGGGCTTTTCGCCGCTCCAGACTCGCAGCGCTGCGCCGCCCGAAGCAATGCGGAGGCTCTGGTTGGTCTCCACGTTGGCGGTTTCAGTGGCGACGACCTCCGCGCGAACCGCCTCGGTAAACCGGTGCAAGAGCAGGACGAAAGCCGGGAGCCGCGAGGCATTCGAGTTCGCGGGGTCGAAGCCGATCAGCAGGCGCGGGCCTCTCCGGGTGATGAGCGGGCGGGTCCCCTGCCAGAGCAGAACGATATCTCCAGGCTTGGCGGGAAAGGCGAAACTTTCGGCGGCGAGAAGGCCGTCCCAACTCAACCCCGAGGTGAGTGGATCGCGCTCGGCCACCACCATCCCTTTGAGCAGATTGGTCGCGGGTGCCGGGTTGCGGACGAAGACCAAGGAGGGGCCCTCGGGTAATTTCGGCGCGAGCGGGTCGTAATGGGCGATCACCAGATCAGGCGCTTCCGTCACGCGGTCCAACGCGGGCGCGCCGTCCAGGAAGGTCTCCAGCCATTCGCCAAAGTGCGCCGTCCCCTCCACCTGGACACGGAGGCGTTTCGGCTTGGGGCGTACCAGCGGGAGCCTGTCGTCAAACTCGAAGCCGTCTCCGGGCTCCAAAACGAGCTGGATGGAACCGGCGTCGGGGAAACGGCCCCGCAATGTTTCGGCGCGCCCCGCCTGTACGGTGATCGTCTCAGGCTTGCCTAGCCGCTGTCCCGCGGCGTCTTCCAGCCACCAGCGGCGGGTCTGAGGCCGGGTGCCGTAGTTTCTGACTAGTGCTTCCCACCCCCCCAGCCCTTCCGAGCTGGCGCGGACGCCGCAGAAGCCGAGGTTCTCCAACGGCTGACCGAGAGCAAGAAGTTCGACGCCCGGGGGGAGTGCCCCCGGCGCGGGTCGGTCGGTCACGAAAATCACAAGGCCCCTATCGCGCGCGAGCGATTGCGCCAGCCGTAGCGCGGGGAAGACATCGTGCGAGCCTAGTCGTGGTCGCCACCGGGCAAGCGTCGCTTCCAACTCCTCCAGCCTGCCGCCGGAATAGAGCCGCCCGGCGGCGGGATCGGTCTCCAGCAACAGCCATTCCGTCTTCGCGGCGGAACGCGCCAGGGCGCGGAGACGATCGGGCAGCCGGGTGCGCAGCGGCTGCTCGATCGCGCGCATGGAGACGGAGCTGTCGAGAACGACGAGCACGGCCTGGGCGGAATCGGGCCGCAACCAGCGCGGCTCCGCCAGCAGCCAAGCGATGAGGAGGACGGCAAGAAGCTGCAACCAGAGCGGCACCGACTGGCGGAGCCGTTGCAGCCTTCTGCCGCCCCGGCTCTCCGGTTCCAGATGGTTCAACAGGAACAGCGTGCTGACCCGCTCGGGCCTGGAGGGGAGTTGTAGAAAATGAATTGCGATGACGGCGGGAATGCCGAGCAACGCGAGCGCCCCGGCGAGCGGATGGGCGAAGGAGAGATCGGGCATCATGCCGGTTCCACCGCCCCGTTGGGCAGCGCCTCCTCGCTCAGGGCTTCAAGAAAGGCGGGCCCGGCGGGAACTCTCGCAAAGGCCGCGCCGCTGCGCCGGGCGTGGTCGCGCCAGAGATCGAAGTGTCGCATATAAGCATCCCGGTAGCGGGCGAGCAACCCGCCATCCACCCGCTGGCGGCGGCGTTGGTCGCTCTCGCAATCGATCAGCTCTACGTTGCCCTCCCATGCGGGCTCCAACTCGGCACGGCTCCACGGCACGAGAATCACCCCGCGACCCCGGCCCCCCGTCAGCGCGCCCGTAGAAGGCTCGCCCGGATAGAGGAGGTCGGAAATCCAGAGACGCAAAGATCCCGTCCGCCACGGGATGCGGTCCAACGCGGGAAGGGTAGCCGCTGCCACTTTAAGCGCTTCTTCGCGGGCTTCGGCCAGTCGTGGCCCGGAGAAAATCGCCTCCGCCGCGAGCGGGACAATCGATCCGCCTGCCACCAAATAACACCTAAGAAGACTGCGGGCCTGCATGGCGCTGGCGGCGGCGAAGTAGAAAAGCTCCAGCGTCCGTTCGGCCTTGGAGGAATCGAGAGCCATCGACTCGGAGACGTCGAGCGCGAGATCCACCCCCGGGCTGACCTCCTCACGGTAGAGCTTCATGGAGTAGTGACCGGAGCGGGCATACGCCTGCCAGTCGATATGCCGGGGATCGTCGCCGGGGAAGTACGGGCGGTGATCCTGGAAGTCGATGGAGCTCCCAGTGCCTGTTCCTGTAAAACTCCCGTGGAGCCCGCGCCAAGCCCGGTTCCGCAAAGGCAGCCGAACGGCCCGGGCAGCTGCCTGCATCCGGGCCTGAAGGGCGCTCAATTCTTCGGGAGGGGGAATCATGTTAGGCGCGATCATCCATAGCTAGATCACTAGCCATGCTTAGAAACCCCGGCAAGGGAGTCAGAGCCAAAATAATAGGCAGCAGGAGAATGCCGACGAAGAAAATCGCCAAGGCTGACCCCGAA
Source organism: Chthoniobacteraceae bacterium (assembly GCA_037190965.1). GTDB lineage: Bacteria > Verrucomicrobiota > Verrucomicrobiia > Chthoniobacterales > Chthoniobacteraceae > DATMFV01. Next base: position 5,908 of record JBBCKI010000032.1, on the reverse strand, counting down.
GAGAGAGTGATTCCATAGGTGGTGCCAAAGCCGATGAAAAGGATGAACGCGCCGACGCCAATGACCGATCGGCCCATTGCGGATAGCATATAGGGGGAGGAACTGATGGCGAGTCCGGTCAGGATAGCGATCCCCCAGAGGAGCCAACCGAGGCAAGCCAACTCGGCCCCGAAATCAAGTCCATGGGCGAGACTTCGGAGGATCACATAGGGCAGGATACTGCAAATCAGGAGAAGGCTTTGAAGGAACAGCGCAATCCATTTGTCGAACACGACCCGCAAGGGGGGAATTGCGAGGACGAGAACCTCCATGGTGTTCTCCTTGAACTCGCGGCTAATGGAAAAAAGGCCGCGCAAGGGGATGCCAAGAAAGAGGACGAACAGGAGGCTCCAAAATGGGATGCCTTGTTCATGGTATTGCGTGAGGAAAAATTGCAGCACCGTCAAAGCCTGGATGAGCAGAAGATTCGAAATAAAGACGCGCCCGCGTAATGCCTGCCGAAGTTCCTTCACCGCAACGGGGCTTAGCCAGTCCGGGAAATCAAGGAGGCCCGGCGGGGTGGCGGAAGGATTAGCCATGGCGAGGGTCACTCCATCGCTCCTGCTTTCCGCTCCAGTTCAGCAATGGCTCGCCACTCCCGGACTGAAAAAACCAGCAACGTTGCGAGGCTGATGAGCACCATGAGGAGGCCCAGAACAATGCTTTCGGGCAGGACGGTGCGGAAGTCTCCCGATCGCCAGAGGCTCACCAGGAAGCCGGTGGTGGGTAACAACATGGAGGGTGAAAAGTTGGTCTGGTCGGGAAGCGTCCCGGCGAGGACAGCGGCCAGAACGAAGCAGAACCCCTGAAAGGCAATGAAGAATGGAAAAACTGCCTTCTTCAGGTTAATCACGCGAAGCAGGGCGAGTGGCAGGAAGACGCTGCCCAGCAGGCAACAGAGATAAAAATTCCCTTGAAGGGTATCGAACCGGAAAGGGGAAATTGCCACGACGGCGACGATGATCAGGAGGGAAAAGGGAATCGCGCTGGTCCAGCCGGGGTAAAGAAACTTCCCGGCGAATCTTGCGATCCTTGAGGGGCGCGGGAATGGCCAGACCGGGCCATAAAGGCTTGGAATGGGGTGGTTCTTTTCCATCAACGCGATCAGGCAGATGGGCGCAGCCTGCAAGGCGGCGAGGGTTGCGAAAAACTCCCGGTGGCCGGAGAACGCCGCGAGCGCGGCGGCGGCGGCGACGCCTGTAAGGGCAAGCAGTCGCTTGCGGGTGGAATGGTTCTCCCCCATCGGGGCGACTCCGGCGATCCCGAATTCCAGAAATTCCAGTAGCAGGATTGGCGCAATCAGGGCCACGGCCAGAAGCATCAGATAACCGGGGGAACTGAAAAGGGTGCTGCTTCTCCCCATGATTCCCGCCCCAACCAATACGGCGGGAACGATCTGGATCATGGCGACGCTGCCGAGAGCGATAAAGATGCGGCCTATGGCCGAACGTTGATACGGAGAAATTCCAACCGCGAGCGCCGTCAGCAGGGCGTTGATCGCAAGGATGCTGCCTAGTGTCATCAATTCCGAGGCAAGGTCGACCCCGCCGTAGAAGTAACGGAGGACGACATAGGGAAGCACCGAGCAGGCTAGAAGAAGACTTTGGAGAAAGAGAGCGGCCCATTTTCCCGCGATGATCCGCCACGCGGAAAGTTGGGTGAGCAGGAGCAGTTCCATCGTGTTCCCCTTGATCTCGCTCGCGACGGAGAAAGTGCCCCGCGCGGGAATCCCCAGCAGAAGCGTAATCCCGATGACGGCCCAAAAGAAGGCGCTCGCGCCGTTGCGCGATTCATCCCCCAAGGCGCTCAGGACGCAAAAAATCATGAAGGTCTGAAGCAGCAGGAAAATGCTGACAAAAGCGCGGGAGCGCATTCCTTGCCGGAGTTCCTTTACCACAATGGGGCTCAACCAGTCTGCGAAATCGTTCATAGGGAGGGAAGCGGTGGTGGAGTGGATGCCTCTTTTCTGCCGAGGATCTCAACAAAGGCGTCTTCCAGTTTGCGGTCTTCGCGCCGGAATTCGGCGACGGCGATCCCATCCTGGACCATCTTTCGCAGGAGCGCCGCCATGGCCGCGGGCGTGTCGGGCTCCAGCCGCAGCCGTGCTCCCTCGCGGGTTGCCTCGACGATGGAAGTCCCCGGTTGTAGCGGCGCCCAGTTGAGGAGCGCCGTGCGAGCTTCCTCGCCTCCCGCGAGACGGACTTCCACGATGGAGAAGGGAGCATCCTCCCGCCGCTCGCGCAGGAGACTGTCCGACGAGCCGTGATGCACGACCCGCCCGGCGTCGATGAAAAGGAGGGTGTCGCACATCTCCCCCAGTTCGGAGAGAATGTGAGAGGAGATGAAGAGGGTCTTCCCTTCATCCGCCAACAGTCTTACGAGGTGCTTGAATTCAATGCGCGCTTTCGGATCCAGCCCGGCGGCAGGTTCGTCGAGAATCAGCAGATCGGGATCGTGCAGGAGCGTCCGGCCAAGGCAGAGCCGCTGGGCCATCCCCTTGGAAAGTTTGTTGATGGCGCGATCGGAAAGCCCCCGGAGGTTCGCAAAGTCCATGACCTCCTCGACGCGCTGCACGCGGTCGGCTTTTTTGAAGCCGAAGGCGCGCGCGTAGAAGTCGAGATACTCGACCACCGTCATGTTGTCGTAGGTGCCGTAGGCGTCCGGCATCCAGCCGATGAGGCGGCGCACCTTGTTGGGGTGATTGACGACGTCGTAACCGCCGATGCGGATCGACCCGGAGGTCGGCATCTCCAACGTGGCCATCATCCGCATGGTGGTCGTTTTTCCCGCGCCGTTGGCTCCGATGAAACCGACCACCTGCCCGCGTTGGATGGTGAACGAGAGATGGTTGACCGCCTCGATGTTTCCAAAGGTCCGGCAGAGATCGCAAACTTCGACTAGTGGCTGGTTCATTGGGCGTTTCCTCCCCCGGTCATGGCAGGCGCGCTCTCCACAGGGCCGAGCGCGACCGCCCTGCTACTCCATCGAATGGATTTCAGCGTGGGGATCGTCTCGGTCTCCGGGGTCGCGAGTGTGGCGTAGAAGTGATTGGGGCGTCCGAATTCTTTGCCTTTGCCGTGGGCTTTCTCGATGAGAGAACGGCTCTTTTCATGGGCTTCCTCCATGGCGACTAGCCATAGGGCGCGGCAATCCTTTTCCGCTGCCGCCGAGAGAGCCACCCGTTCTCCTGTCTTGAGATTCTCCCCCCTCCACCATTTTCCGTCCGCATCCTTTAGTGCGAGGCTGGCGAGCGGACTTGCGAAGCTGGAGACCACCTGTGGCGCTCCTGAGGCATCATGTCCGACCACGGTGATCGCCGCCCGCGTGGAACGGAGGGAGGTCAGTTGGTGCGCTTTTAGGGAACGGCTCTGGAACCAGCTTCCGGAATGGACGCCGTTCTGGAGGGCGAAAGTTCCTGCTTCAGGATACTCAGTATAGTTCCTACGTTTCAGAGACCTTCCAATGGTGACGTAGTCGATGGCCGTCTCTTCGTTCAACGTGAATGCTCCCGAGAGAAGCAGGCCGTTGCGGGAAACCTGATCCTGAAGCACCACGGCTTCATGGGCTCCCGGAAGAAATTGAAGCACGGTCAATCTCCTTCCCGAGCCTCCCACTCCGTCGTGAAGAATGATGGCGACAAGCATCAGGGCGCTTCCTCCCAGCGAGAGCAGCGGGGTGGTGACAAAGAGCCGATGGCGGCGGCCCGCCGGGGCCAGATAGAAGAGGTTTACGGGCCCCAGCGCGACGGCCAGGACGACGACGATGGTGAGAATGAGGCCTCTCTCGGGAGCCATCTCGCCAAGTTTTTCAACGGGAAGCCAGGTTGAAGGCGCTTGGAGGGCGACATCGAAATTCGTCTCCGTCATTAACGGCTTCAATGTCTCGGGCGGGACCTCCCGACCGTTCCATTCAAGCGATCTGACCTCCCCAAAGCCGTAAGGAAAAGGCCCTGTGCCACCTTGTAACCTGAATCCCGTCCACGAGACGGTGGCGGGATTGGTGGACATCATGACCAGCCGTCCGCCCGTTCCGACCCATTGGCGGATGGCGTTCCGGGATCCCGGAGTGAGGATCCCCCACTCGCGATCTGAGAGCATGATCCAGTTCGCCCCCGAAAAACCGCGCCATTGTTCCGGCAACTCACCCGGGGCAAACTGGGTGGCGTTCAATGTCCAGCTCTCCTTATCGAGCGCCGCTCTCAACGGTTCCAGCGAACGCATGGCCAGTTCGCGGCTGATGGCCAGCATGGCGGTCTGATTTGATCCCGAGCCTGGCGCGGAGTAGCTGAATCGCGCCATTCCCTTGGGAGAGCCGGGCCCCGTCGCGGAGGCATTAATGTTCATCCATCGCCCATTGAAGGGTCTGACCGGGACGACGATGGAAAAGGTCCGGGTCTGCCCCGCTTCGACCTTCAGATCCACCCGGGTCTCATCGCTGGATCCGCCTCTTGGCGGGGACTCGAAATTGAACTGCCATTTTCCATCCTTTGGCGAGTGATTCCGAATCCGTACACGCAAGGGAACCGCACCGGTGCAGGGGGGATTTTCGAAATCGTTAGTGACCTGGATATCAATTCCGCTCGCCGGATCGGTTTGTATCACCTGCGCTTGGGCCAGGTTGACGGCAGCCAACCCGAAAATGGCGACGAGGCAACCCTTTGGGAGATGCAATCGGTTCATCATAAGCGAAAGTCAGACAGAAGTTAGCATGCCGGGGGTTTCGAGACTCTGAAACGGGACTTCCGCAAGCAGCCGCTCGACGACGCCCGCGCTCGTTTCCCCGACCAGCCGCGCGGAATAGTCGAGGATGATCCTGTGGCCCAGCACCGGCGGAGCCACGGCGGCGACGTCTTCGAAGCTGGCATTGAGGCGGCCTTCCAGCAGGGCGCGGCCCCGGGCGGCGGCGGCAAGGCCAAGCGCGGCGCGGGGGCTCGCGCCGAATTTCACCTTTTGCGTGGCGGAGGAACAGCCTGGATGCGTGGCGTCCACCAGCCGGGCGATGTAGTTGGCCACCACGGGAGGCATGTAGATGCGCCGGGCCAGCGCGGCGAGGTCGGAAAGCTCCTCGCGCGTGAGCACCTGCGAAACGGTCGGCTCGACTCCCATTTCTCGCCCGATGACGATCCTTTCCAACACGCCCGCGCCCGCTCGCGGCACATCGAGCTTGAAGAGGAAGCGGTCAAGTTGCGCCTCGGGGAGCGGGTAGGTTCCCTCCAGCTCGATCGGGTTCTGCGTGGCGACGACGAAAAACGGATCGGGAAGCCAGTGGCTTTCTCCCATGACGGTGACGCGCCGCTCCTGCATGGCTTCGAGCAGGGCGGATTGCGTTTTGGGCGAGGCACGATTGATCTCGTCCGCCAGCACGAGATTCGCGAAAAGCGGCCCCGGCTGGAACACGAACTCCCGGCGGTTGTTTTCCGCATTTTCCTGAAAAATCGGGCTGCCTGTGACGTCGCCGGGGAGGAGGTCCGGGGTGAACTGGATGCGCTTGCTCTCCAGCCCGATGGCGCGGGCGAGCGCCTTGACGAGTTCTGTCTTTCCCAGGCCCGGAAGGCCTTCCAATAAAAGGTGCCCCCGCGCCAGCAGCCCGGTCAGTACACCCTCGATCAGCCGTTCCTGGCCGAAAAGAACGCTATTCAGTTCTGCGCGCAACCGCTGCAGTTTTGCGCCCGCTGCCGCAATCTCCGACTCGCTGGGGAAATCCATTTACCCGGAAAGAAAAGCAGGAACCGGGCGAAAAGGAAGCGCAAAAGGGTTTCGCTCTTCCTTGCCGAATGGTGCGGCAGCACCGGTAGCCCGCTCGCGCCGTCGAGCGCGGGAGATGACAAGAAGTGGCATTGGGGGCAAAACTCCGCAGGACGGACGTAATC
>JBBCKI010000031.1:0-100338 GCA_037190965.1 Chthoniobacteraceae bacterium | reverse complement strand
CCGCTCGCGCCGTCGAGCGCGGGAGATGACAAGAAGTGGCATTGGGGGCAAAACTCCGCAGGACGGACGTAATCGAGTTATTGTCGGATTAAGGTTTGAGGAATAATGAGAGTCGATACCCGCGCTCGCGACGCGAGCGGGCTACCTTCACCGGTCTTTCAAATACCCCTCATTAAATCGGGGATCTTCCTGTCATGCATCTCCAGAGCGCAACGCTTTGCCCACGATGACTAGATTGTGCTTCCCGTTTCGTTGGTAGCGAACCTCATCTAGCATATTGCGGACGAAGTGGATGCCTAGTCCCCCAATCTGGCGCTCTTCCAGCGGCAGGGAGGTGTCCGGAGGGGCTTGGTCGAAGGGGTTGAAGGGGTGGCCGTCGTCGGTGACCTCCAGTTCGAACCGGTCATCAACGATCTCAGCGCGCACGCCGATGAGATGCCGCTCCTGGTCGTCATAGCCATACTTAATAATATTGGTGATCAACTCCTCCAGCGCGAGATTCGCGGCGAAGATCGCGGCGGAATCCGCGCCGTGTTTTTCCAGCAGGGCAATGACACTATGGACTACCGGCTCAAGGGCTGGGAGTTCATTGGGAATCTCAAGATCCAGGCGGGCGGGCATATCTTCTTAAAAATCAAGACAGACTAAAAATCGAGACAGACGATGGAGAAGTCGTCTTCCAGGGGGCCGGGGCCGTTCGCGGCGTTGAGCGAATTAATCCAGTGGGTCAGATGGTCGAGAAAGTCGGGCGCATTGCCATGCTGTTGGAAGAAGGCTTCGAATTCCTCAAACGCCAGCATCGCCTCGGCCTGCTTGATCTCATAGGTGCCGTCGCTGAGTACGAAGAGCCGCGCTCCTTCGGGCACCGGGATCGTTTCGCTTTGGTATTCAATCCCCGGCATCACCCCGACAACGAGGCCGGGGCAGCGGAGTTTTTGCACCGGTGCGTCGCCATTCAGCAGGAATGCGGCGGGGTGTCCGCCGCTGGCGTGGCGCAGCGTCCGCGTGGGCCGATGGTAGACGCCATACCAGATGGTGAAATACATGTTGTTGTGCCGCTCCATCGGGAACGTCTCGTTGAGCAGCGAGAGAACGCTCGCGGGATTGCGGAAGTCGGCTGCCAGCGAGCAGGAACGCAACACGTTGGAGGCGGCCACGGAAAGGAGCGCCGCGCCGACGCCGTGTCCGCAGACGTCGAGGAGGTAGACGGCAAAATGATCGGCGTCGAGCCAATGGTAGCCGAAGGAATCGCCGCCAAGTTCCGTCGAAGGGACAAACCGCCAGTCGATCCGGATGGGCGGCTCCGTTACCGGCGGCGGCAGGATGGAGCGGACGTAGTTCGCGGCTTCTTCGAGCTCTTTGCCGAGGCGGCGCTGTGTCTCCTCGATGGTGCGAAGGTAATGCCGCTCCTGATCGCGTAGCGTCTTCTTCTCAAGGCTCGCGCCGATGCGGGCGCGCAGGAGCGTCGGCTCGAACGGTTTCGAAAGATAGTCTTCTGCCCCCGCCTCGATGCACCGGACGACGCTCCCGAGTTCATCCAGCGCCGAGATCATGATGACGGGAATTTCCCGTAGCGAGCGGTCGGCCTTCAGTTCGCACAGGGCCGAATAACCGTCGAGCCGCGGCATCATCACATCGAGTAGCACCAAGTCGAATGCTTCGTTCCGGAGCCGTTCCAGCGCGGCCAGGCCGTCGCCCGCCTCCACGGTCAGATGCCCCTGTTTCTGAAGGCGTCGGCAGAGCGTTTCGCGGTTTTCGGGGTTGTCGTCAACGACGAGGATTTTTCCCGGGATGGGGGCTTCGGGCTCCTCATAGCTCGCCGGTAAGGCCGTCGTTTCGCTTTTCGTCGCGGAGATCGGCTGTCCCGAGGCCAGCGCCTCGAAGCCTTCCGGGGTGAGATGGGTGTTGATGAGCTTGAGAAGCGACTGCGCCGCGCCGTGGATCTTCTTCAGATCGCCGGAGAACTCGTCGGAACCGCTTTCCTCAAGCTCTTCCTGGAGCAGCTCCGAGTACCCAAGGATATGGTTGATCGGCGTGCGCAGGTCGTGCCGCAGGTGGGCGAGCGAATCCCGGGGCGGAGCGGGCGGAACGGGGACAACCGGGTCGCTCATGAGGGGGTCCCCGTTTTGCCGACGCGCGCGAGCTGGCCGTCGATCTTGCCGAGCAGGCGCGGAAGCTCCACCGGCTTGGTGTCGTAGTCGTCGCAACCCGCCGCGCGCGCCTGTTCCTGGTCGCCTGCCATGGCGTGCGCCGTCAAAGCGATGACGGGGATGCCGCAGGTGGCCGGATCGGCCTTGAGCCGCCGTGTTGCCTCCCAACCGTCGAGCACGGGGAGACTCATATCCATCAGAATCAAATCGGGTTGCAGGGCGTGGGCCATTTCGACTCCCTGCCCTCCGTCCACCGCGATTTCCACCTGGTAACCACGTCGCGTCAACCGGCGGCTGAGCATGTCGCGGTTCATTTCATTGTCTTCGACAAGGAGGATCTTGATCATCGGTAATGTGGGGTTATTGAACGGGTGCGGCGGAGTTAGGAGATTGAGAAGGTTTTTCGGACGGAGCGGACAGGGCGATCATGGCGCAGACTTCCCGGAGGAGCCCTTCGCGGTCGAGCGCGCCTTTCTGGATGACGTCGCGCACGCTACCGTTGAGCCGGGCGTGGTCGGCATCCGTGAGGTCTTTTGCAGTAACCACGACGACGGGAATATGCCGCGTGGCGGGGTTGGCGCGCAACGCTGCGAGAAAGTCGAAGCCGTCCATGACCGGCATCATCAGGTCGAGCAGGATCAGGTCGGGCGGGTCGGCGGCAACGGCTTCCAGACCGGCGCTGCCATTGACGGCTTCGAGGGTGGTGATCCCTTCCTTCTCCAGCAGGCGGCGGAGCACGTCACGGCTCATGGCGTCGTCGTCGATCACGAGGACGCGCCCTTTTCCCTTGCCGCAGAGCCGCTCGAGCAAGGCCCGAAGCTTTATCTGGTCGATCGGTTTGGTGAGAAAATCCGCCGCGCCCAGGGCAAAGCCAAGCGGGCGATCCTGAAGCATCGTCGCCATGATGACGGGAATGTGGGCGAGATCCGGGTCGGATTTGAGCTTCGTCAACACCGACCAGCCGTCCATGTTCGGCATCATGACATCGAGCGTGATCGCCACCGGCTTGTGCTCACGGGCCATCGCGATGCCGGTGGTCCCGTCAGGGGCAATCAATGCGCTGTAGCCCGCTTTCTCCAGCGAGCGTTTGATGAGATCGGCGGCCGCCGCGTCGTCATCGATGACCAGCACCAGACGGCGCGGCAGGGGGACGGGGAGGGACGACGCGTTTTCCGGCATGGCCGCCGCTTCAGTCTCCGGCTGGATCACGGCGACAGGGAGGATGACGGTGAACGTGCTCCCGGAGCCGATGGTGCTCTTCACGGTGATGTCGCCCCCCATCATCTGGCAGAACTTGCGGCTGATGACGAGGCCCAGCCCGGTGCCGCCGTACTTGCGGGTGGTGGAGGCGTCGGCCTGGGTGAAGGCCTGGAAAAGCCGCCCAAGTTGTTCCGGCGTCATTCCGATGCCGCTGTCGGTGATGCGCAGCGTAAGGTACTCGCCGGTTCCTCCGGCCTCGGGAGTGGATTCGCGCGAAGCGACCAGCCTGATTTCGCCCTCCTCCGTAAATTTGGTGGCGTTGCTCAGGAGGTTGAAGAGGGTCTGGCGAACTTTGGTGAGGTCCGCGCGGATCGTGCCGAGACCGGGGGCTTTTTCGATCACCAGCCGGTTTTTGTTCTGATCCAACAGTGGCGAAATGGTTGTCACCACGTCGTCGAGCATTTCTTCGACCGCGAATTCCTCGAGGTAGAGGGTCATCTTTCCCGCTTCGATCTTGGAGAGGTCGAGCACGTCGTTGATGAGAGAGAGGAGGTGTTTTCCCGCGGAGCGGATCTTTTGCAGGTCGGGAATCATTTCGTCCTGCTCCAGGTCTTCGGCTTCCTCGATGAGCATTTCGCTGTAGCCGATGATGGCGTTCATCGGCGTGCGGAGTTCGTGGCTCATGTTGGCGAGGAAGGCGCTCTTGGTGCGGTTGGCCGTTTCCGCGGCGTTGCGGGCTTCGATCGCCTCGCGGTTGCTCCGCTCCGAGTCTTCCAGGGCCGTCGAGAGCTTCGAGGCGAGCCAGTAGGATGCGCCGAGCGCCGCCAGCAGGACGAACCCGGTGACGCCGTAGACCTTCCAGATGATCTGAAGGGCGAGGTTGCGGACATCCGGCAGATGGAGCCCGGCGACGACATCATAGTCCCACGGTTTGAAGGTCTGCTTCAGGACGGCCCATTGGGAGCCTACCGGCTTTTCCTCCGCCGCCAGGGCAGCCGTCGCCGCCTGTCCTGCGTCGATTTTGCTGTGGGTCAGGAAGACAACATGATCGGCGGAATTGGCCAGGGCGAAGAAGCCACGCTTGAGCAGGCCGTTGTTATTGATCGTCTCGCCAATGGCAGTCAGCGTTTCAAGCGCGTAGCCGACATAATAGACGCCAATGATCTCTCCCGCTTCGTCGCGAATCGGCTCGTAGGCGGTGAGGTACGGTTTCCCGAGAATATCGACCACGCCATAAAACGGGCGGCCCTCGCGAAGTTCGCGGATGGCGGGTCCATTGGGGTTGAGTTCAGTGCCGATGGCGCGGCTGCCGTCCGGTTTGAGCACATTGGTGCTGACGCGAAAGAATCGCTCGCCATCGCGAACGAAGAGGGTCGCCGTGCCCCCCATGACACTTTTGACGACATCGACAATTTCGAAGCTCCCCGCGACGGGCTTTCCGCCGAAGGCGAGCGTGGCCTTACCGCCCCCTTCGGGAGACTGGAGAGAGGGGGCGCCTGTTTTCAGGGCTTCGGTTTTAAGAAAGCCCATGGAGGCTTTTACCAGGCTGGAGGTGGTCTGGTCCGTCGCAGACAGAATGTCCATGACGTGATGGAGCCTGGACTCGATCTGGGCGTTGGCTTCCTTATGAATGTGCCGCGATAACTGAGTGTACCCGATCCATCCGGCGACAACGATGGCCGCGATAATGGTGACAAACCAGGCCAGAACCTTGGAGCGAAGGGAATGGTGCATGGGCGCTTAAAGAGACGGAAAAGGAGCGCTCCATCCTCGGGGTTCCACCGTTGGAGGAGGCCGGAGCATCCCGGCAATGCTAAGATTGCTGTTGCGCCGGGCAAGTCTTTTCAGATAGAGCATTTGGCCCCCCCTTTATTCAGAACGCAACAGCCGAGCAGATTTTCCCGATGGCCACATTCCATTCCTCCTCCCAGGGCAACATTCACATTTTGGAAGTTGCCGGACGTATCGAGCCCGATCACTGGAAAAGCCTGAAAGAGGCGTTGGACCAGACGGCCAAGGCCGCCAGCGCAACGCCGAAGGGTGTCCTGCTGGTCGATCTTGAAAAGCTTGAATACATTGCCAGTTCGGGCTTTCGGGAACTCTTCCTTTCGGGCCGCCACATGAGCCGCGAAGGGGGTGCCCTGGCCGTGTGCGCCTTGCAAGGCGAAGTGAAGCGGGTCTTTCAGCTCGCCGGTTTCGCCACCGCCTACCCGATCTTCGAGACCCGGGAAGCCGCGTTCGCGCACTTTGGGTGCTGACGAGAGAGGAAAAGGCGGCGCGCCAGGTAGCGGGTCGTGTCTTTCCGTGTCTACAAGGTAGCCCGCTCTCGCCGAGAGCGCGGGATTTGACAAAGAGTCGCATTTGACGCCCATCCCCGCAGGACCGGGCTGCTGATATTGGGATGGGGCCTTGTTGAAGTCACGGGAGCCGATGCCCGCGCTCGACGGCGCGAGCGTGCTACCGGTGCTGCCGCACCATTCCTTCTGTTCGCTACTCTTCCGTCATGCGCCCGCGCCGGAAAACACGTTGTTTTTTGGGCTCGAAGGCGGGAATTGCCGCATCGCTGAATCAGTCGATCCAGAAGCTATATCCCGGCCCAGTAGACATGGCGCCGTCGCTACTCAAGATCGAGGCTATGCATAGTCATCCTATGCTTTCGCCCCGCCTGTCTTCCCCACCTTGAAGGCGCTGGGGCAGAGCGTCTGCACTTCGCAGCCAGCGCAATCGGGGTTGCGGGCGAAGCAGCGTCGACGCCCGTGCCAGATCAGCCAATGGCTGAAATTGGTCCAGTCGTCGCGTGGAATAAGCCGCATGAGGTCCTGCTCGATTTTTTCCGGGGCGGTGGCCTTGGTCAGGCCAAGCCGTTGGGAGAGACGGGAGACATGGGTGTCCACAACGACGCCTTCGTTCTTCCCGAAGGCGTTGCCCAGGACGACATTGGCGGTCTTCCGGCCAACCCCGGCGAGGGCGGTAAGGGCTTCCATGGTGTCGGGAACCTTGCCGCCGTAATGGGCGACAAGGTCGGCGGCCATGGCGCGAATATTCTTGGCCTTGTTCCGGTAGAATCCCGTGGAGTGGATCGCTTCCTCCAACTCCTCCTGGCTGGAGCGGGCGTAGTCAGCCGCGCTCCGATACCGCTGGAAGAGGGTTTCCGTGACAAGATTGACCCGTTTGTCGGTGCATTGAGCGGAGAGAATGGTGGCGACGAGGAGTTCCAGCGGGTTTGAAAACACCAACTCGCAATGAGCGGTGGGATAAACCCGTGCGAACGCCTGTACGAGGGCGTCAGCCCGTTCCTGTTTGGTCATCTCTCCGGGTGCAGTCGTTTATATGCAGGCCTTATTTTTTAGGGGCCGGGGCCGGAAGCGCCTGAAGGCGGGCCTTGGCCGCTTCCACATTGGGTGAGTTCGCGTATTTGTCGACGAGATCCTTGTAAGCCATGTACGCCTTGGCGAGCTGTCCGCCACGGGTGGGCGCGTTCTTCGGATGTTTCTTCTTGGGATCAAGCGTCTCAGGAAGGGTGGCAGCCTGCTTCTCCAGGAGCTGCGCGCCGAGCCAGAGCCCTTCGGCGGCTGCGGGAGCGACGCTCTCGTAGAAGACGGAGACCTTGATGTATTGGTCGATGGCGGAGGGGATGTCGCCGGTGGCTTCCTGGATTTTGCCGAGGAGAAGCGTGGAGTTGGCGCGCAGCTCCGCCGTCGCGGTGGGGGCGCGAATGATGCCGATCAGCAGCCCGATGGCGTCGTCATTCTTCTTCTGCTGGAAGTTGGCTTCGGCGATGCCGTAGTTGGCTTCGAGCAGCTTTGGCGACCAGGCATAGTGAGCCTTGAGCTTGTTGAACATCTCGGCGGCTTCATCAATCTTTTGCTGGGTCTGGAGCGCCTTGCCTAGGCCGTAGAGCGAAATGGCCTGGGCTTCCTGAATCGGGCCTGGAGCGCGCTCGGGAGCGACGCCGGCGGGGATCGGATAATCGGCCGCCAGTTTCGTGTAGACGGCGACGGATTCCTCCAGCTTGCCGGTGTTCAGGAGCGAGGAGCCGTAGAGATCGAGATCCTCGGGGGCATAGATGAGTTCCGGGTTGTAAGCGGCGGTCATCTGTTCAAGCGCCTTCTGCTTGTCCTTTTCGAACGTGAACGACGCGAGGGTGAAGAGGATCTTATTCTTCGCCTGGGGCTTGTCTTCGAATTTCCCGGCGAGAGTCTGGAAGTATTTGGTGACTTCTTCGTCGGTTTTCAGCTTGGCGTTGAGAAGGAGCTTCTGGTTGGAAAGAAGGGTCTTCAACGCGAGCGCGACCTGCTGCGAGTCGGGGTACTGGGCGATGAGTTTTTCCACCCCGGCGATGGAGTTGGTCACCCCTTTGTTCCATTCCACTCGTTCCTCTTCGTTGAGGGCGAGGTAACGCCCCTGCGATTCGGTGAAGCGGTTCCAGAGTTGGGCGACATTGAGAAGCGCGGCGGCCGCCTGCGGATTGGCGGGGTGCTTTTCAGCCATCGTCGAATAGGTGACGATCGCTTCCTGCGGTTTCCCTGCGTTGATCTTCATCTGCCCGATGGTGTCGTAAGCGCGATAAAGATTTTCGTTTTCGGGGTAGCGCTGGATGAATTCGTTCAAGACCGCTTCGACATCATCGAGCTTCTGCTCTGCCATGAGGATCGAGACGCGCTGGAAGTAGGTGAACGGCGCGGCCGGGCTCTGGGGGAATTCGTCGGCGACTTCCTTGAACAGCGTGAGGGCTTTGGCTTTGTCGTTGCGGCTTTCGATCAAGGCGACGTCGAACTTCGCCGTGGGAATGTTTTCGCTCTTGGGGAAGTTCTTGATGTATGCGGTCAGCTCCGGCAGCGCATTGCCAAGGTCGTTGGTCTGGAGAGCGAGGTGACCGACCCAGAAGGCCGCTTGTTCCGCCTGCGGGGTTCCCGGGTAGGTGTCGCGCACTTTCTTGAAGGCGGCGATCGCCTCGGCAAATTTCCCGGTTTGCTGATGAATCGTGGCGATGCCCAATTCCGCCTGGGCGGCGAGTTCGGGCTTCGGTTTGGTGGCGACGAAGTTGGTGTACGTCTTCAGGGCTTCGTCAAACCGGCGAAGCTGGACGAGGGCCGTGGCCTGCGAGGTGAGGGTTTCCGCGGTGAAGCGGCCCTTGGGATAGAGGGTTGTCCCTTCCTTGAAGTATTCAGTCGCCTTGTTCGGGTCGGCGGGGTTGACGAGGAAGAGCGACCCGATCACCAGGGGCAGGTTGTCCGCCGTGGGATCGCCCTTGAAGCTGCTCTGGAAGGCATTGTAGGCCTCCACGGCTTGATCCCGCAGGTTCTGCGAGGCGTACGTGAGCGTGGTATAGTAGAGGATCGATTTTTTCTGGTCCTCCTCCTCGGCAAATTTCTGGATATGGCGAAACAGAACCCGTGCTTCGTCGTAGCCTTTCTCCTGGAAGAAGATCTGCCCGACCTTGACCTTTGCGGATACCGTGAGGTCGCCCTTCGCCTTGACGGCCTGCAATTTGCTCCTCTCGGCGTCCTCAAGCCGCTCAAGGCGCTTGAAGGTGGCGGTGTCTTTCGCCATACCGGCGGCGAGTCGGCGTTGTTTGACCGATTCGATGCGCATTTCCTGCGCCTTGATCATCGGCTCCTTGGGCTGGACTCCGCGGTATGCCTCGATGGCACGCTTCCAGAAATCAGCTTGCGTGGCCTTCGGCCCGAGCATTCCCCGGTTGAAGAGAAGCTCGCCGATCTGGAACTGGGCGTCGTTGAGGAGGGCGATGTCCTTGCGCTGGGTGATGATGTCCTTCAGGAGCTTCTCTGCTTCGTCGCATTTGGCGGCGGCGGCTGCGTCATCGGCGTTGGCCTGAAGGCCCATGCTGCCCTGCGTGGCGAGGACGAGCGCCAGAAGGTACTGGCTGTCGAGGATCGATTCGCTCTTCGGGAAGTTCTTGAGGTTGTTGCGAAGGCCGGAGGCAGCGTCGTCATACTTGCCAACCTGGAAGGCGCAGAGGGCGCGGCCATAGGTGGCGCTCTCCACCTGGAGGCTGTTGGGGTATTTCTGGAGGAAGGAATCGAAGCCCTTGATGGCCTCTTCCAAACCGGCGTTTCGCTTGCCTTCATCCTCGATCTTGGCGGCTTTTCCGGCGAGCGCCTGGGGGATCATGCTGTAGCCGAGTTCCTGGAGGTCGGACGAGGCGGGCGGCGCGAGGATCTTCTTGAGATAGTCGAGGCTCTTGTCGAAGTTGCCCTCAAGGAAGTGGAGGTAGCCGAGGCGGAAGTAAGCTTCGGAAATGACGATGGAAGTCGGGTAATCCTTGACGACGCCTTCGTACGCCGTGATGGCGTCCTTGTACTGGCCTCCATTGAAGAGCTGCAACGCGGCGGCGGAAGCCTGATCTGCGGTGACCTGTCCGTGAGCCAACGGGGTCAGGGCCGTGGTGGCTAGGGCCGAGGCGAGGGCGAGGCGGGCTGGGAGGTGTCGGAACTTCATAAAGTGGCAGGGGAAAGATTTAGGATAAACAACGCCGGGCGATGGCGCTACTCCATTTTGTTAAAGAGTGATTATGCCTCACCGGCATGTTTTCGCATCCAGATTTCGAGAATGGCCAGATCGACCGGGGTGATCCCACTGATTCTGCCCGCCTGCCCGAAGGTGCCGGGACGGATGGCGGAGAACTTCTGCCTTGCCTCGGCACGGAGGTCGGGAATGACGGTGAAATCGAGGTCGGCGGGAATAGGGCGGTTTTCCGAGGCTTTGTCGCGTTTGATCTGCGTTTCCTGGCGACGGATATAGCCTTCGTACTTCAGGTCGGTCTCAAGAAGGCTCCAGATCGTCTCGGGGAGCTTGCAGCGGAGCTCAGCCGGAAGGTCGGAGGCAGTGACCTCGGGGCGACGCAACCATTGCGAAACCCTGGTTCCCTCGTGCCGGGCTTCGTCGGCAAGAAGGCGGGCCTGCGCAAGTTGGCCCAGCTTCCGGGTGGTGGCGGCCCAGCGGCGGTCGCATACAAGACCAAGCTCGCGACCTTTTTGGGTCAGGCGAAGGTCCGCATTGTCTTGCCGCAGGAGAAGGCGATACTCGGCCCGACTGGTAAACATCCGATATGGTTCGGTGGTGCCTTTGGTGACGAGATCGTCGACCATCACGCCGATGTAGCCCTCGCTCCGTCCGATGATGAGAGGGGCCCGCCCCAACAGCTTGAGGGCGGCGTTCGCTCCCGCCACAAGCCCTTGTGCTGCCGCCTCTTCGTATCCGGAAGTTCCGTTGATTTGGCCCGCAAAATAGAGCCCTTCGACCCGTTTTGTCTCCAGGGTGGCGAAGAGTTGCGTGGGTGGGCAGAAATCATACTCGACCGCGTAGCCGGGCCGAAGGATCTCCGCATTCTCCAGTCCTTGAATGGAATGAATAAAGGCGTACTGAACCTCGTAGGGGAGGCTGGTGGAGATCCCGTTGACGTACATCTCCTCCGTATGGCGGCCTTCCGGCTCCAGAAAGAGTTGATGATGCTCCTTTTCCGCAAAGCGGACGACTTTATCTTCGATGGAGGGGCAATACCTGGCTCCCACTCCTTCAATACGCCCGCAATACATGGGCGACTTGTCGAGGTTGGCCCGGATGATGTCGTGGGTGCGGGGATTCGTTTCGGTAATCCAGCAGGGTTGTTGTTCCACGTGGAACATACCATCTTTCACCTCGTTGAGGGTAAAGAGGTCCTTTGGATCCCGCTCTAGGAGTTCCGGCAAATAGGTGAAGGACGGGGGTGGGTAATCTCCCGGTTGCGGCTGGCATTTCGCGAAATCCACGGAGCGGGCATTGAGTCGGCATGGGGTGCCGGTCTTGAACCGCCCGATCTCGAATCCAAGCCGCTGAAGAGAGTCACTGATCGTGGAGAGGGTATCTCCCATCCGGCCTCCCGGGGCGTTTTGAAGGCCGACATGGAGAAGCCCGCGCATGAACGTCCCGGTGGTGATGATGACGGCCCGGCAACGGAGTTCGACTCCCATATTGGTCCGAACGCCAACCGCGCGTCCCCCTTCCTCGAGGATTTCAACGACATTCCCTTGCTTGATGGAAAGACCGGGGGTGCGCTCGCAGGCTGCCTTGGCGCGGAATTGGTAGGCCTTCTTATCGCATTGGGCGCGGGGGGAGCGAACGCTTGGCCCCTTGTTTCCGTTGAGCATCCGGCATTGGATGGCAGTGGCGTCTGTGTTGATTCCCATGAACCCGCCGAGCGCATCAATCTCCCGCACCATATGCCCTTTGCCGAGGCCGCCGACGGCGGGGTTGCACGACATCTGGCCGATGGTGTCGAGATTCTGGGTGAACATGGCAACCTCGCAACCGAGGCGGGCGGCGGCCATGGCTGCTTCGATGCCGGCGTGTCCGGCGCCGATCACGGCGATATCGTAAATTTTAGGGTAAACAAACATGTTCTACGTGGAACAATTTTCCGGCGGCGCACCTCTTCAGAGGGGCGGGGATTGTTCTGAAGCCGTGAAGAGTTCCTTAATTTAGGCATCAAATCAACCCCGGGAATGAGGTGAATTGGAATCATTGGGGGGGCGGTTGGCGCGTTCCGGATGATGGCTGAAAGGAAAGGTAGTCGATCCGGTGAGGCTGGCACTGTTTGGAGGACCGGCAGGCAAGGTAGCCCGCTCTCGCCGAGAGCGCGGGATGGATTTACGAGTCGCGCATGGCGTCCATCCCCGCAGGACGGGCTCTGCGTATTGGGATGCGGCCTTCACGAAGCCACGGGAGTCGCCCTCCGCGTTCGGCGGCGCGAGCGGGCTACCGGTGCTGCCGCACCATTTTCTCCTTTTCGAAAATTTTCCCGTCATAGGCATTTGTCTCGCGCCAAGGACGCCGGGCCCGCCAAGATTGAAAGATTTTAAAGACTTGGAGAGAGCTTGGCGTCCTTGGCGCGAACCCTCGGGAGCGTCGGTACATGACGGAAAAGCACCTGATTTGGAGGACCGGCAAGGTAGCCCGCTCTCGCCGAGAGCGCGGGACGGGTTTGCGAGTCGCGCATGGCATCCATCCCCACAGGATGGACTTTGCATATCGGGATGCGATCTTCACGACGCCACGGGAATCGCCCCTCGCGCTCGGCGGCGCGAGCGGTCTACTGGTGCTGTCGCGCCATTTTCTTCTTTTTAAACTTTCCGTCATGCTCCCCTCCCGGAATGGGAAGTATCTTTTCCCGCTAAAAAGTGCCCCATCAATGCGCGCGTTCTTCGGGGCTTGCCGCTGGATGGTTCGCGATTTGGCAGTGTCCCTATTCGCTTTGAAGCGGCGATCCCTTCCTTTGGAATTTAGCACGTGATAGTTTTTGGGCCTTGTGGGGCGGGAAATTTGAAAATTACGACTGCCATAAGCATCGGTAATTCATTTTGTAGTAACGACTGTTTTTGTCTTAAGGGGTAGAAAGATTTGCTGTTTACAGGGCGGGCAGGCGCATGTATGTCACTCAGCCGCGCCAGGCCGATGGCAACCGAAATCCCATTGTGGAAATCGGTTTCTGTGCAGGCTGCGCCGCAGGCTCGGGGGAGCGCAGTTTTCCCGAGCCGGGTGGTGCGCTCCACGACAAGGTTCGATTTTGAGCCAAAAGACTGGAATGAGGTGCCAAAGAAGTTGATATTGTGATTTGACCCATGCAAACCGCCGTTCAAAATTCGTCCTACGCCGATGCTGCCATCAACCGGAAGCTGACCCCGGATGACAAAATCCGGCTGCTTCGCGAGATGCATCGCATCCGCCGCTTTGAGCAGGTGTCGCTCAAATTTTACAATACCGGAAAGATGGGCGGCTTCCTCCATCTCTACAGCGGGCAGGAATCGGTTGCCGTAGGCACGATTTCACTGCTGGGCAAAAATGACCATGTCATTACTGCCTACCGCGATCACGGCCATGCTCTCGCCGTCGGAATGACGATGGAGGAATGCATGGCCGAACTTTTTGGAAAAGCCACCGGCTGTTCCAAAGGGAAAGGCGGCTCGATGCACTTTTTCGCGCCCGACAAAAACTATTGGGGCGGCCACGGCATTGTCGCCGGGCAGACCCCGCTTGGCCTCGGGCTCGCTTACGGACTCAAATACAAAGGGCTCGAAGGCTGCTGCCTCTGCTATCTGGGCGACGGCGCGGTCAACCAGGGCACTTTCCATGAATCGCTCAACCTCGCGGCGCTCCAGGGGCTGCCGGTGATCTACGTCATCGAGAACAACGGCTACTCAATGGGCACCAGCCTGAGCCGTTCCTCGTCCTATCGCGAATCCCTCGCCGCCCGCGCGGAGGGTTACAACATCGAGTGGGACGTCGTCAACGGGGAGGATCTTTACGAAGTTCGCGCCAAAACGCAGGTGGCCATCGAGCGGGCTCACAAGGAGTGCCGCCCCACGGTGCTCGAAATCAAGACGTACCGTTACTACGGGCATTCTGTCGCCGACGCCAACGCGAAGAAATACCGTTCGCCCGAAGAGATCGAAACCTACAAGACGCATCACGACCCGCTGCAGCTCTGGCAGCAGCGCCTGATCGAAGAGGGAGTCGTGACGCCGGAACTGGCCGCCGAGATCGAGAGGGAGGCCCGCAAGGAGGCCGATGCTTCGGCCCGCTTCGCCGAGGAGAGCCCCTTCCCGAGCGAGGACGAAATTTTCAGCGACGTCTACTACGAAGTGGACCACCAAACCGAGAGCGGTCGGCGCGGCAAGCACTTCTTCAATGATTGATCGTGCTCTTCCCGCTCTTTTAATCGCTCAGCAAACACTGCTTCGCACGTTTTTTTAGTCATGCCGCTTATTACCTACCGTAAAGCTCTCAACGACGCCCTCGCCGAGGAACTGACTCGCGACGAGAACGTCGTCATCATGGGCGAGGAAGTCGCCGAATATAACGGCGCTTACAAAGTCACCGAAGGGCTCTGGGCTCGTTTTGGCGACAAGCGCGTGGTCGACACGCCGATCTCGGAAGCCGGGTTCATCGGCATGGGCATCGGGGCCTCGATGCTCGGGGTGCGTCCCGTCATGGAGCTGATGTTCTGGAGCTTCGCCTATGTCGCCTTCGACCAGATCGTCAACAATGCCGGATGTGTCCGGTATATGTCCGGCGGCCTGATCAATTGCCCGATCGTCATTCGCGGCCCCGCCAATGGCGGCACGAACGTGGGTGCGACCCACTCCCATACGCCGGAGAACTTCCTCGCCAACGTCCCCGGTCTCAAGGTGGTCTGCCCGGCCACCGCTTACGACGCCAAGGGGCTGCTTAAGAGCGCCATCCGGGACAACGATCCGGTCATGTTCATGGAGAACACGCTTCTCTACGGAGAACAGTGGGAAGTGCCGGAAGAGGAATACCTCATTCCGCTTGGTTCCGCCGATGTGAAGCGCGCGGGGACCGACATCAGCCTCATTGCCCATGGGCGTGCGGTGATCACCTGTCTCAAGGCGGCTGAACTTCTGGAAGCCGAACACAACATCAAAGCCGAGGTGATCGACCTCCGCTCCATCCGACCTCTCGACGAGGAAACGATCCTTCAATCCGTTCGCAAGACGCATCGCGCCGTGCTGGTGGAGGAGAACAAACCGTTTTGCGGGGTTGCCGCCGAAATCGCGGCCATGCTTCAGGAAAAGGCGTTTGACGACCTCGACGCCCCGATCGCCCGCGTCTCGTCGCTCGACGCTCCCGCGATTTATAGCCCGCCCTTGGAAAAGATTCAGCTTCCCACTCCGCAGCGGGTGGTGCAGAAGGTACTTTCCATTTGCTGAACCCACGAGGATTCAGCCGTCAATTTCCATCTCTAACGCTTTTTAACTCCACCTTTTTATTCCTCCATGTCCATCCCGATTGAAATGCCCAAACTGAGCGACACGATGACCCAGGGCACCCTCTTGCGCTGGCGCAAGAAAGTCGGGGATAAAGTGGCCTCCGGCGACGTGCTCGCCGAGGTGGAGACGGATAAAGCGACCATGGAGATGGAAGCATTCGACGACGGAACGCTGGGAGCCATTTACGTCCAGGAAGGCCAGCCCGCCATGGTGGGGCAGAAGATTGCCCTCCTCCTCGAAGAAGGCGAGAGCGCCCCTGCGGCTGGAGAAAGCGCCCCTGCGGCCGCTCCAACCTCTGGCAAGGCCCCTGCCGCCCCCGCCGCGACTCCCACGAGCGCCCCTGCGACCAAGCCAGCAGCCGCTCCCGTTCTTTCTGCGGGAGGCCGCGTCAAAGCATCGCCCCTGGCCCGGAAAATTGCCGCCGCGCGTGGCGTCGATCTCTCCCGTATTGCCGGAACCGGCCCGGGAGGCCGCATCGTCAAGCAGGACATTCTTTCCTCGCAGCCTGACGCCACCGTGCAGGCCGTCGCCGGAGCCGTCGCCCCGCTCACCGCCGCTCCTGCCACGCCGGCTGGCCCTGGCGATAATCGCTTGCCGCTCTCCGGAATGCGCCGTGTGATCGCGGAACGCCTCCTCCTCAGCAAGACCACGCTGCCGCACTTCTACCTGAACATCGAAGTCGACACGGAACCGCTCGTGAAGCTCCGCGCCGAGATCAACTCCGCGGCCGAAGCAGCCGGAAGCAGCAAGGTCACGATCAACGATTTCGTGCTCAAAGCCGTCGTAGCCGCCCTCGTCAAGGTGCCGAAGGTCAACGCCGCCTTTGCGGGTGACGCGATTATCGAGTATGCCGCGGTAAACCTCGCGGTGGCGGTGGCGATCGAGGATGGCCTCGTCACGCCGGTCATTCGCGACGCCAACAAGAAATCGCTCCGCGAGATCAGCGAAGCCGTCAAGGACCTCGCCGCCCGCGCCCGCAGCAAGAAGTTGAAGCCCGAGGAGTATCAGAACGGTACCTTTACGGTCTCCAACCTCGGCAGCTACGGCATTGAGAGTTTCTCCGCGATCATCAACCCGCCGCAGGCCGCCATTCTCGCCGTCGGCTCCATCGTCAAGAAGCCGGTCATCAATGCCGCCGGGGCGATTGTCGCCGGTCAACGCATGGCGCTGGGGTTGAGCTGCGACCACCGCGTCGTGGACGGAGCCATCGCGGCGGAGTACCTTAAGGAACTTCGGCACTTCCTGGAAAACCCGACGTTGTTGCTTTTCTAGGTTCGAGGTTTTTCGGACATTACCTTTTATGAACTACGACCTGATTGTGATCGGTGGCGGCCCTGCGGGATATGTCGGCGCGATTCGCGCGGCCCAGCTTGGCAAAAAAGTCGCCTGCATCGAAAAAGAGCGCGCGGGCGGCACCTGCCTGAATTGGGGCTGCATCCCTACCAAGTCGCTCCTTCGCAACGCGGAGCTTTACCACCTGATGGCGCACCGAGCCGCCGAGTTCGGGTTCAAGTTCGACAATCTCAGCTTCGATTGGGACAAGATCATCAAGCGCTCGCGCGAGGTCTCCGACAAAAACGCGCAGGGGATTGAGTTTCTCTTCAAGAAGAACAAGGTCGATTATATCCGGGGCGAAGCCGACATCGAGAAAGCCGGCTGCGTGAAGGTCCGCTTTGCCGACGGCAAGGAAGAGACGCATACCGCTTCCAATATCCTTGTCGCTACCGGCTGCCTCCCACGTCCGATGCCGGGCCTGCCCTTCAACGGCAAGACGGTTATCAGCAGCAAGGAAGCGATGATCCTGCCCGAGCAGCCGAAGTCGATGATCATCATCGGCGCGGGTGCCATCGGCATGGAGTTCGGCTTCTTCTACAACGCATTTGGCACGAAAATTACCATCGTCGAAATGCTGCCGAATCTCCTCCCGGTCGAAGACACCGAAGTTTCCCAGACCATCGAGAAAGCGTTCAAGAAACAGGGGATTACCGCGCTGACCAACACCAAGGTCACCAAAACCGAGGCGACCGACAAGGGGGTCAAGATCACCGTCGAAGGAGCCAAGAGCGAAACGCTTGAAGCCGACGTGGCGCTCGTCGCCATCGGCGTTCAGCCGCTTCTCCCCACCGGCAGCCTCAAGTTCGAGCTGACCGAGCGCGGTTACCTCAAGACGAACGACCGTTATCAGACCAGCGTTCCCGGCGTTTACGCAGCGGGCGACATCATCGGGCCACCCTGGCTCGCCCACGTCGCCAGCTTCGAGGCGATCCAGGCCGTCGAAGGGATCTTCAAGCCCGGTTATAAGCCCAAGAAGGTGACGACCTTCCCCGGTTGTACCTACTGCCAGCCGCAGGTGGCCAGCGTCGGCCTTACCGAGCGCGCCGCCAAGGAGCAGGGCCTCAAGTTCAAGATCGGCAAGTTCCCGTTCATGGCGAGCGGCAAAGCCCGCGCCATCGGGGAGATCGACGGTTTCGTCAAGATCCTCATCGGCGAGCCGAACGGTGAAATCCTGGGCGCACACATCATCGGGCCTGAAGCCACCGAAATGATTGCCGAGCTTGGCCTCGCCATCACGCTGGAAGCCACCTACGAAGAAATCGAGGCGACCATCCACGCGCACCCGACCTTGAGCGAAGCCGTGCACGAAGCCACCGAAAACGCCTTCGGCCACGCGATTCATATTTAGGTTGGTTCGCTAGTCAATTATCAATCTTAAGCCGCGCAGGGGAAACCCTGCGCGGCTTTTTAATGTCCGTCAGACTACTGACGAGGTAGCCCGCTCTCGCCGAGAGCGCGGGATCGGTGAAGGACCGCGTTTGACGCCCATCCCCGCAGGACGGCTTCTGGTTGTCGGGATGAGGCCCTCATGAAGCCACGGGAGCCGATACCCGCGCTCGACGGCGCGAACGGCCTACCGGTGCTGCCGCACCATGCATCGTTGTGTAAATCCCACCGAAACAGCGGAAAACCTTCCACGCGCTCCAAAATCAAACTCCACAATAGGGAGTGGCTCGTTCTATTTCTTTAACCAACCTTCCTTCCAATCCGCCGGAACCGAAGCGCTTTGCAACCACGCGCTCGCCGCCTTTTCGTCGCTAGTCATCCATTGTCTGACCACGCGGGTCAGGGAGGCTTTGCGCGCCTTTTCGTCGCCGATGGTAACGGCCCAGGCGGCGGCAGTCTCGGGGTCGCTATTGGCGGCGGCTCGGCTGAACTGCGTGACGGCGGTGTCGCGGACCGCGCCCTTTGGCAGGGTATTGAGCCAGTCCGAGGCGGCGTCGATGTCGTGACGAGCCCATTGGCTGACGATGTTGCCCACGGCGTTCTCCTGCGTCTTTCCCTCGGTAGCTCTGGCGACCCAGTCGAGCGCGGACGCCGGGTCATTCTGCGCCCAGGTGGAAGCGAGCTGAATCGATGCTCCGTCCTTGGCGCTTCCCGGTGGGAGACTATCCACTTTCTGGCTTGCGCCAATGATATCGTAGCTAGCCATGCCACCGATCATTCCCAGGAAGAATTGGTCGCGCGCGGGTCCTTCGGGCATTTTCTCGAACCATGCATTCGCGGCGGCAGGGTCGTTCTGCGTCCACTGGGTGGCCAGGTTTTGATACTGGCCGCTCTGCTGGTCGCTTTGCGGCATGCGGGCCATCAGTTCGGCGGCTTGCGCCGGGTTTTGATAGGAAAGATTGCTGATCGCGTTGGAGAGGACGCTGGGCGCGGCGGCGGCGGGATTCTCCTCCAGCCACTTCATCCCGCCTTTGGGGTCGTTCGCAAGCCATTGAGCAATGGTGCTCCCGAGCAGGTCATTACGGGCCTGGGAACTGGGAGTCTCGAGCGTATACCGCAGGGCGGCTTTGGGATCGTTTTCGGCCCACTGCCGGACGAGGGAGGAGATCGCGTTATTGCGGAGTTCTCCCGAAGGAAGCTGTTCGACCCAGCTCTGAGCGGCGGCTTGATCTTTTTGGGACCACTGGCTCACCGCTTGTGCAACCATGTTGCGCTGCTCTCTGCCCCCGGGCAGCTCCTCCATGGCGACCTTGATCGCTTCCGAAGGGTCCTGCCACGCCATGGTGAAGAGAAGATTCTGCAGCGCCTGTTTGCGAGCGGCGCTTTGAGGGAGTTCTTTGACCCATGAGAGTGCCGCTTTCGGGTCGGAAGCGCCCCAAGTGGAAGCGAGCGCCGAGATGGCGTTGTTCCGGTTGCTGCCTTCCGGGAGCGCCAAGGCTGCCTCGACGGCTTTCCTTGGGTCTTTGATGGCGAGCGTGGAGAAAACGGTGTGCCATCCCCCGCGTGTCGAAAGCGCCGGGCTTGCTTTGAGCATTTCGACGGCTTCACCGATGTTCCGGGAGGCGAGGGAACTGAGGATGCCCTGCTCGGCCGCAGTGCGAAGGTCTCCCTTCGGAAGGCTTTGGAGCCACGCCTGCGCAGCCGCCTTATCCTTTTCAAACCAGGCGGATGCGATACTGCTGATCGCGCCGTAGCGGCGTTGCCGGTCGTATTGTTCCGCGTAAGCGAGCGCCGCTTTCGGGTCGGTGCTTGCCCAATCTGCCAATAGCTCCATTTCGAGGAAGTAGAGACTCCAGTCCCCTTTCTTCGCGCGGAGGCAATCCAATGCTTTGGGGATATTTTTCGTGTCGATCCCGTCGAGCAAGCGTCGGAGCGTTCGGCCTCGTTTGCGGGTATCTGTTTCTTTGAGGGCATCCTCAATGGCATGCATGGTGGTGGGGCTGCTGCCGGCGTTCGAGCCCGACGCATTGGGGATATTGAGGGCGTTGTGTGGCACGGCATCGCCTATCAGGATCGGACGGGATTCCGGGAGCGCGGTACCGCGGGAGGAGGAGCGGCTTCCGGCGGCAAAGCCGACCGCAGCGCCTATGGAGAGGGTAAGGGCCAATTTCAGTAAGAGGGTCGAGTCCATGAGATTCCAAGGGATTCCAAAAAAAAGGGGCTCTGGAGGCCTCGGTTGAGACCGCAAGACGGTATTTGTAAGAGATAAATCGTCCGGGACCGAGATTTTTTTCCTTTCCACCGAGACGGTGAACCTCCTTGTAACGCGCCTTGTTTTTCGAGCCGGCGCTGCTACGGTTCCCGAATGAGCAAACCGGTGGTTGAAATTCGGGTTCGAGCCGTCTTGCCCACCACGGCCGGTCGGGCGGTGTTTCTCGGAAACGAGGAAAAAACATTTGTGATCTATGTCGACGAGGGTGTCGGCAGCGCGATCACGATGTTCATGAGCGGCACGCCGAAAGAGCGCCCCCTCACACATGACCTGATGGGCCATCTCATGGCCGCGCTCGGCGCGAAGGTTGAGCGGGTGATCATCAACGATCTCAAGACCGCCACTTACTTCGCCCGGCTCATCATCAGCGCGGAGAACGAGCTTCAGCAGAGAAAAATCATCGAACTCGACGCCCGCCCCAGTGACTCCATCGCCCTCGCCGTGCAGCAGAGCGCGCCCATCTATGTCACCCGGGATGTATGGGAGGAAGTGGACGACATGAGCGAGGTGCTCCGCAAGATGTCTGAAAGCAGCGAACCGGGGGAACACCCGGAGGAAGAGGAAGACGACGAGGAGTAAGAAGACCGGAAAGCGGAGACTGCTCTCTCCGTTTCAATTTTTGGCTTCCCCCGGCCATGGAGTGACTCCATGTTCTTGACCTTCCATGAGCAGCGACCGACGCAAACCGTATCCGTTCGACCTTTTCGAGCCCAAGTGGCAGGCGCATTGGGACGCCCACGAGACTTTCCGCGTGCGCAACCCCGGCGAACCCGGCTTCGATGCTTCGCGGCCCAAGTTCTACGTGCTCGACATGTTTCCGTATCCGAGCGGCGCGGGGTTGCACGTCGGTCACCCGGAGGGATATACCGCCACCGACATCATTGGTCGCTACAAGCGCATGAACGGCTTCAACGTCCTGCACCCGATGGGGTGGGATTCGTTCGGCCTTCCGGCGGAGCAGTACGCCATCAAGACCGGGCAGCACCCGGCGGTCACCACCGCGCAGAACGTCGCGAAGTTTAAGACTCAGCTCAAGACCATCGGGTTCGCCTACGACTGGTCGCGCGAGATCGCCACCAGCGACCCTGACTATTACCGCTGGACGCAGTGGATCTTCTTAAAACTTTACAACTCGTGGTTCAACCCGGCTTCCAACAAGGCCGAGCCGATTGAGACATACTCCGGGGAAAACCCCGACAGTGTGCGTCTCGCCTATGTCTCCGAAGCGCCCGTCAACTGGTGCCCCGGGCTCGGCACGGTGCTCGCCAACGAAGAGGTGATCGACGGCAAGAGCGAAGTCGGCGGTTATCCGGTGGAACGCCGCCCGATGCGCCAGTGGATGCTCCGCATCACCGCCTTTGGCCAGCGGCTCATCGACGAACTCGACGGCCTGACCTGGCCCGAGAGCATCAAGCTCCTTCAGCGCAACTGGATCGGCCGCAGCGAAGGGGCCGAGGTGCACTTCCAGCTGGCGGAAGGCGATCGGCGGATCACCGTCTTCACCACACGGCCCGACACTCTCTTCGGCGCGACCTATATGGTGCTTGCCCCCGAGCACAAGATCGTGGACGAGATCACCGTGGAGGACCAGTGGCCCGCCGTCCGCGAGTACCGCGAACGCACCGCGCGCAAGAGCGATCTGGAGCGAACGGAACTGGCGAAGGAGAAGACCGGCGTTTTCACCGGAGCTTACGCGATCAATCCGGTCAACGGCGAGCGCGTCCCGATCTGGATTGCCGATTACGTGCTCCAAGGGTACGGGACCGGAGCGATCATGGCGGTTCCCGCCCATGACGAGCGGGATTTGGAGTTTGCTCAGAAGTTCAAGCTTCCCGTCAAACCGGTCGTGCTGGCTCCCGGCAAGAGCGAGGAGGAGTCGATCGGCTTTTGTGACAACGGCGTCGCCGTCAATTCGCCGCTTATCGATGGCTTGCCGACGCCCGAGGCGAAATCGAAGATCTCCACGTGGCTGGAAGAGCGCGGCCTTGGCAAACGCTCCATCAATTTCAAACTGCGCGACTGGCTCTTTTCCCGCCAACGTTATTGGGGCGAACCGTTCCCGATCCTTTGGGAAGGGGGCCGCCACCGCGCGTTGTCGGAGAGTGAGCTCCCGTTGACGCCACCGCCGCTGGATGATTTCAAGCCGACCGGCACCCCGGAGCCGCCGCTCTCCAAGGCGGTCGATTGGGTGCGTTACTCGGAGACGGCGACCCGCGAACTCAACACGATGCCGCAATGGGCGGGCTCGTGCTGGTACTATCTGCGTTACTGCGATCCCACCAACAGCGACCGTTTTGTCAGCAAAGCCGCCGAAGAATACTGGATGGGCGGCGGCCAGCCCGGCGGCGTCGATCTTTACGTCGGCGGCACCGAACACGCGGTGTTGCACCTGCTCTATGCCCGTTTCTGGCATAAGGTTCTCTTCGATCTCGGCTACGTCTCCACCCCGGAGCCGTTCCAGAGGCTCGTCAACCAGGGGATCATTTTGGGTGAAGACGGGCAGAAGATGTCGAAAAGCCGGGGCAACGTGGTCAACCCCGACGACGTGATTTCTCAATACGGCGCGGACGCGTTCCGCCTTTACGAGATGTTCATGGGACCTCTCGAGCAGATGAAGCCGTGGAGCATGACCGGCGTCGAAGGCGTCTCGCGTTTTCTCGCGCGTGTCTGGCGACTGGTGATGGAGGAAAATCAGGCGGGCGAATGGGTGCCTTCGCAAGCGCTCTCGGATTCCACCCCGGTCGACAAGGCACTGCTCAAAGTGCTTCACGCCACTATCAAGAAGGTCGGGGAGGACATCGAATCGCTCAGTTTCAACACCGCCATCTCGCAGATGATGATCTGTACGAACGCGCTCACCGGCGTTTCACCACGCCCGGTTTCCGCGATCCGGACACTGCTGCAACTCCTTAACCCGTTTGCGCCGCATCTTACTGCCGAGCTGTGGGAGACGCTCGACCGGCGCTTTGCGGCTTCCCCGGTTTCGCTGGTGGATCAGCCCTGGCCGAAGTTCAACCCGGCGTTTCTCGTGGAAGACGAAATTGAAATCGTCATCCAGGTGAACGGCAAGAACCGCGACAAGCTGGTTGTCAGCAAAGATGCCTCGAAGGAGGAAGTCGAAGCGGCGGCCAAAGATAGCGCGAAAGTTCAGGAGAGCATCGATGGGAAGACGGTTCGAAAAGTGATCGTGGTTCCCGGGAAGCTGGTGAACATCGTGGCAGCGTAGAGATTCCGCCGCCCCTCCGGGGCGATGGGTTTGTGATGCGGGACACCGGTGGTTTCGCTGCGCTTCACCACCGGTTTTTCGTGATTGGAGTGATTCGCCCCGGAGGGGCGGAGGCTAACAAAGCGCGAAGATCGAATCCATCGCCCTGCTGGTGTTATGGATCAATACCTCGGGGCAATGCTTGTAGAAGGGAATCGGCGGGATCATCTCCGCTGCAATCCACCCGTTGTAAGGAACCGCCCGCAGGGAACGCATCACTTCCGGCCAGTTCACGTCGCCCGAAAGCAGATCGCAGAAGCCGTCCGCGCTCCCCACGTTGCGGCGGTAATCCTTGAAGTGAACCCTTCCGATCCGCCTGCCGAGTGTCGCGATCCAGTCTTCCGGGTATCCCGTCGCCAACACGTTGCCGACGTCGAAATACGCGCCGACATGCTTGCTCTCGAACGAATCGACAAAGGCGCGGAACTCCAGCGGGCTCAGGAGGAACTTGTTCCAGACGTTCTCCACCAGAAGGTTGACGCCCAGTTGTTCCGCCAGCGGCAGCGCGCCGGAGATCAATGCCCGGGCGCGATCCCACGCCACTTCGTAAGGTACCGTCTCGCAGCCGGGGATAAAATCGACCCCCACTGAGGCCGGAAGGACGAGGATGGAATCGATCCCGAGCCCGTTGGCAATTTCGATCTGCCGTTTCAGGAGGTTCGCGGCTTTTTCGCGAACGGCGGGGTCGGCGCTGGCTCCGTTGGCCCCCCAATAGAGGCCGGTGGCGAGCCCGCTCAATTCGAGGCCCGTTTTCTCAGCGAGGGCGCGCACGGCTTTGACTTCTTCGGGGTTACTCCCGAGGTTTACGGGACCATCTTCGGTAAGATCGACCTCGAATCCTGCAAACCCGGCCTCTTTGGCGAGCTGCATCTTTTTCTCCAGCGACCACTCGCCGGGGAACGACCAGATACTGATTGATTTTTTCATCGGTTTTTCAGGTTTTTGGGTGACGGTTTACAGGGAGATGGTTCGTCCGGTTTCGACGGACTCGATTTCCGCCAGCGCGGTTCTTACGGATCGGGCCGCTTGTTCTCCGGTGGCGATCACCGGTTTTTCTCCGCGTTCCAGCGATTCGATGAACGCTTCCAGTTCGTCGTAGTAACCGGCCAGCGAGGAGATGTTCCCATTTTCGGCCTGCGATTTTCCGGCGGAGGAGGGTTCGAACTCCATCGGTTCCGGAGCTGCATCGCCGAGGGTCAGCCGGAGCGTCGGCGTTGCGGCGGTGTCGTACTCCACGGTTCCATTTTCAAACACCGCTTCGAAGGTCGCGCGGAATCCCCAATTCACGGGGTAGTTCCATCCTCCCTCGGCCCGGACGATCACGTCATCGAAATGATAGTGCGTGAAAACATGGGTCCATCCTCCCGCGTCTTTGGTTCCATAGCTTGTCACCGCCTTGGGCGTCCCCAGCAAATGATGGACGAAATCGGTGTCATGGATGTGGAGGTCAAAAATTGCGCCCAACGATTTTGCCGGGTCGCTCAGCCAGTTGTCTTTGCTGTATCCCGGGCGTCCCGCGCGGCGCGTCAGGTTCAGGCTCAGCAGTTTTCCGGCTCGGTTCGATTTCAGGAATTCCGCGAAGGCCCGGCTTTCCGGGAAAAACCGGACCACGTGTCCAACTTGCAACGCGACATTTTTTGCGCGCGCCGCTTCCACGATTTCGTCGGCGTCGCACGCGTTGAGCGCGAGCGGCTTTTCGCAGAAGACATTTTTCCCCGCCCCGATTGCCTTCAACGCAAATTCGCGGTGCTGCGAGGTCGGCAGGCAAATATCTACGACGGTGATTTCGGGGTGGCGGTTCAACGCCTCTTCCAACGACGGGTATATCGGCGCTTCCACGCCCGCGTCCTTGGCTTTGCGGGTTGCGCCTTCCACGTCCGCATCCACGATCGCCGTCAATTCGGCGTCGCAAAGTTGGGTATAAACTTGGGCGTGCATTTGGCCCATGAATCCGAGTCCGACAATGGCGATCTTTTGCATACAGCTTTTTTGTGCCGGTTTTTTGGCGGCGATTTTTTGAAGTGAAACGAGGGCGAATCGTCATGTAACAAATTGATTTTGTTACGGAACAGAGGTGATAGTGTTTCGCAATTTTGTGCGAGACAAGATTTTTTACGAGCTTTCGAACGAAATTCCGCGCAGGATGCTGGCCTCCACGCCCTCGACGTTACCCATTTGAAACCAATTTCCGTCATTGCCCGGTTCGAAGAGGACCTTGGGAAGCTAATCGCCTCTGAAACATGGAGCGTGGAGACTCCGCTGCCGACAACTCGGCAGTTGGCGGAAGAGCACCGCCTTTCCAACGCGAGTGTTCACCGGGTTTTGCGCAAGATGACGGGCCGTGGGCTGCTCTGGCGCAATGGGTCGGGACGGTATTACTCCGCCCTGGCGCAGCCGATTCTCGAAAAGCCGAAACCGCTGGTCTGCCTGCTGCGCCAGCTTCAGGTTTGGGCGTTCGCCTATCAGGGGATCATGGCGGGAGTGAGCGCGGCCTGCGGGCGATCCAGTCGGAGTATGATCCTCACGCACAACGACTTTCTGGTTCGTCATCCCGATACTTCGCTACCCCCGACTTTCGGGTCGGCCGCCGATCAGATCCAGGCGTTGACCCAGTTTTTCGAGATCCACCCGGAGCCGTTGCATGGTTTTGTCCTCGATCACCTCTGGAAAGACGAAGTCATCGCCCGGTTCCGCAAGCAATTGAGCAATGTGGTGGTGACCGACCGGCGCTCGACACTCGATTTTGTCTCCGGTGTCTTTCCCGACGACAGGTTGGGAGCGACTCTTGCCCTGGGGCACCTTGCCGCGCGTGGGTATCAGAAAATCTTGGCCGTTCGACCCTTCGAGGGCGATGAGCCGACCGACCGGTTTCTGGAGGCGATTTTTGCGGCAGCGCAGCAGATCGGCTTCCCGCTGGAGCAGAGCGATCTGCGGATGGCTTCCACCCCGGCGGAACGTCAGGCCCTGGTGGCCGAGGTGGCGGCATCTCCGGTGCGCATCGCCCTGTTTTGCCCCGAGGACAACGTCAGCACGCTGCTTCTGGAGAAACTCCGTTCAGCCGGGCTGTCGGTGCCCGAGCGCGTCGGATTGCTCTCGTGCGGAGCGGGGCGAAACGCGGAGGCCAAAGGGTTCAGCAGCCTTGTGGTGCCGTTCGAAAGGATTGGCGAGGAGGCCGTGGCGATTATGAGCCGAAACACGGAAACGCCCCGGCACGTCTGCCTTCCAGTGGAGTTATTTCACGGCACGACAACGTAGCCTCGTGTCCGGGGCTATCGCGCGGTATCGATAATAGCCCGGTTTTTCCAAAGATAGCCAACGCCCGAATAGAGCGTCAGCGAGAGGGCCACGGCGATCAGCAGGGTTCCGCCGTAGTCGAGCGCACCTTCAAGGAACTCTCCGGGAAGCCCGACGCCATCGAACTCGCGGGCCGCCAGAATGGTCAGGAAGAAAATCACCGTGGCGAGCTGCCATCCCGTCTTGTGTTTGCCAATCGACTCCGCCGGCAGCACGAGGCCTTTGGAAGCGGCCAGGAGCCGCAGCCCGGTAATGAGAAATTCGCGGCTGATGATGACGACCACCGCCCAGGCGGGAATCTCCGGGATCAGGCAGATGAACGCGCCGGAAACCATGATCTTGTCGACCAGCGGGTCCATGAGCTTGCCGAAGTCGGTGATCAATCCGTACTTCCGCGCGATCGCGCCGTCGGCGTAGTCGGTCACGGTGCCGACGACGAAAAGCACCAGGGCAACGGTATACCCATACTGCCACTCGGCGCTGAGCGCGGCGACGAAGCCGAGCGTCAGGAAAAAGCGGGCGACAGTGAGGCGATTGGGTAAATTCATGGAACTGAAGGGAATCGGTTATGGGGCAAAAACTCAATTGCCACGCCGGACACTTCCCCGATACGCTGCCCGGCTTCAAATCAAAACTTTAAAACTGAAGCTATGACATCGTGTGACATCGGTCTGATCGGCCTTGCGGTCATGGGTGAGAACCTCGTTCTCAACATGGAAAGCAAGGGATTCACGGTAGCGGTCTATAACCGCACCACAGAAGTAACCGAAAAATTTGCGGAAGGCCGCGCCAAGGGGAAGAACATCGTCCCCACCCGGACGTTGCAGGAATTTGTCGCGGCGCTCAAGCGTCCCCGCAAGGCGATGATCATGGTGAAGGCCGGCGCTCCCGTGGACGCAGTGATCGCGCAGCTCGTTCCGCTTCTTGAGCCGGGCGACATCATCATCGACGGCGGCAACTCGCTCTGGACCGACACGCAGCGGCGTGAAAAGGAGCTCGCTCCCAAGGGGATTCACTTCGTCGGCGCGGGCGTTTCCGGCGGCGAAGAAGGCGCGCTCAAAGGCCCGTCAATCATGCCCGGCGGCTCCAAGGAGTCGTGGGAAGCCGTGGGACCGATCTTCACGAAGATCGCCGCCATCGTGGACGGCGAGCCCTGCTGCCGCCACATGGGGCCGGACGGCGCGGGTCACTACGTCAAGATGGTCCACAACGGCATCGAGTACGGCGACATGCAGTTGATCTGCGAGGCCTACGCCATCCTGAAGGCGACGATCAACCCGAGCGCCGAGGAGTTCCACCAAATCTTCGCGGAGTGGAACGGCGGCGAACTCAACAGCTATCTCATCGACATCACGGAGAAGATCTTCAGCAAGGTCGACCCGGAGACCGGCAAGCCGCTCGTTGACGTGATTCTCGACAAAGCGGGCCAGAAGGGCACCGGCAAATGGACGGTCGGCCACGCCGTGGAACTCGGCGTCCCGCTCTCCACCATCGCCGCCGCCGTGGAAGCGCGCATCATCTCCTCCATGAAGGACGAGCGCGTCGCCGCCAGCAGCGTGCTGCCCGGGCCTGCGCCCAAGCCGTTCACCGGCGATCGCGCCAAGCTCATCGCCGCCGTGCGCGACGCTCTCTACGCTTCGAAGATCGTCAGCTACGCCCAGGGTTTTGTGCAGCTCGGCGCGGCGGCGGAGCTTTACAACTGGCCGCTCAACTTCGGGGACATCGCCACCATCTGGCGCGGCGGTTGCATCATCCGGGCCCAGTTCCTCAACCGCATCAAGGAAGCCTACGAGAAGGACCCCGGCCTCAAGAACCTCCTGCTCGCTCCGTTCTTCCGCGATATTATCGTGAAGACGCAGGATCACTGGCGTTACGCCATCGTGACCGCGATCGAGCAGGGCGTTGCCGCCCCGGCCTTCAGCGCTTCGCTCGCCTATTACGACAGCTACCGGAGCGCCAGCCTCCCGGCAAACCTGCTCCAGGCGCAGCGCGACTTCTTCGGCGCGCACACCTACGAGCGCGTGGACAAGCCGCGTGGGGAATTCTTCCACACCGAGTGGCTCGGGTAGTTCGTCCGGGGAAATAGTTCGACTTAATGTCAAAGGCCGCGTTTCTTCGGAAGCGCGGCCTTTTTGCATCTATGAAACGTGATTGGAGTCCCGATGAGCCGGAAATGATGGATCGCCCCCAGCCGGTGACGCCGGAACTGAAACGCGATCTGGAGAATCTGGAGGGACTCAACCGCCACTTTGGCAGCCATGCCATCGTGCGCTCATTTCTGGATCGCTGGTTCAAGCCAAGTGCCATCAATACCGACACCTGTCGTGTGCTCGACCTATGCACCGGGTATGGCGATATTCCCCGCCTGATGCGCGAATGGGCGCGAAACCGAGGCGTGCCATTGACGGTGGATGCGGTCGATTTCCATCCCTCCACCCTGGAGATCGCCCGCGAACGCAGCCACGGCGATCCCGGCATCCGCTACTTGCAGGCCGATGCGCGCGACTTTGCGGGAGGGGATGAACCCTATGATTTGGTGCACTGCTCCCTTGCGCTGCATCACTTCAGCGAAGCCGACGCGGAGCGGATCCTGCGGCGGTGCCGCGAACTGGCCGGCCCCAAGGGGCGGGTTCTCGTGGCTGACCTGGAGCGCAGTCGCCTGACGCAGGTCGCCGTCTGGCTGGTCACGGCCACTCTCTATCGGGACCCGATGACTCAGTACGATGGCCGACTCTCCGCGAGGCGGGCGTTTTCGTATGGCGAACTCGGGCAACTAGCCAGGCGCGCCGGGTGGTGCAACTTCGGACAGCGACGGTTTTTCCCCTGTCGGCAGGCGATCTGGTTGGAGCGTTTTAAGTAGAGATGTAGCCGTTTATTTTGCGAGCTCCGTGGGTCGGTGCGCGGTTTTTCAAGCGAAGCGGCTGTATTTTCAATACTGCCCGAGCCTGAAGGGCCGCGCAACGGCCTACGCCGCCGCAAAGAAATGGCTACAGAAATACTTAAACCGCTCCAAAGGAGACCGGGGCTGAAATTTACTCCGCCAGCGTATCAATCTTCCGGGCGAGTTGGAAATCAAGCTCCGTCAATCCGCCTTCGCTATGGGTGGAGAGGCTGAGGCGGACTTTGTTCCAGCGGATGTCGATATCCGGGTGGTGATCTTCCTCCTCCGCGATCTCGGCCACGGCGTTGACGAAGTCGATGGCCTGTGAAAAGTCGTCGAACTCGAAAACCCGGTCGATCGATTTTTGATCGGTTTCCCACTCGGGAACCCGTTTCATCAGCGTTTTGATATCGGAGTTTGGAACCAGAGTCGCCATAAGCCGGAAAATCGTTCTTCGTGTTGGTCAATGCCTACACCGTGACATCGCCCTTGAATGGAAAGGCGCGTGGGTGTAAAACCGGGCTCCCGCTGCAATCTTTAACCTTCACGAAGCAGCAACAGGAGCACTTTACCATGGGCAGACTCTATAACAACATCGTTGAAACTGTGGGCGGTACGCCGCTCGTCAAACTGAACCGCATCTCGGAAGGCCTCAACGCCACCATCGCGATCAAGTGTGAGTTTTTCAACCCGCTCGGGAGTGTGAAAGACCGTATCGGCATGGCGATGATCGAGGCTGCCGAGTGCGCGGGGATCGTCAACAAGGACACGGTCATCGTCGAGCCGACCAGCGGCAACACCGGCATCGCGCTTGCCTTCGTGGCGGCGTCACGCGGGTATAAGCTGATCCTCACCATGCCGGAGACCATGTCGCTGGAACGTCGCACGCTTCTGGCGATGCTCGGCGCGAAGCTCGTTCTCACCCCCGGCACGGAAGGAATGAAGGGAGCCATTGCGCGGGCCGAAGAGATCGTCAAGAACACCCCCAACGCCTGGATGCCCCAGCAGTTCAACAACCCGGCCAACCCGGCGATTCACTCGAAGACCACGGCCGAGGAAATCTGGAACGACACCGACGGCAAGGTCGATATTCTTGTGTCCGCCGTCGGCACGGGCGGCACCATTACGGGCGTCGCCGAAGTCATCAAAGCGCGGAAGCCCGAGTTCCGGGCCGTCGCCGTGGAGCCGAAGGATTCTCCCGTCATCGGCCAGACCCTCAGGGGCGAGCCGCTCAAGCCCGGCCCTCACAAGATCCAGGGAGCAGGGGCCGGTTTCATCCCGGGCAACCTTCACATGCCGATCGTTGACGAGGTCGTCGCCGTCTCCAATGACGACGCCTTTGCCATGGCGCGCCGCCTCGCCAAGGAAGAGGGGATTCTCGCGGGAATTTCCTCCGGCGCCAATGTCTGGGCCGCCGTGGAGCTCGCCAAACGGCCCGAGAATGCGGGCAAACTGATCGTCACGGTCGCCTGCTCGACCGGCGAACGGTATCTCTCCACCGCGCTGGCGGCGGAGGCGAAAGCCGAAGTCGGCGGATAAACGGCAGGACGCCGGATTTTCACCACGGAACGGAGAATTGGGTGACCGATTCTCCGTTCTTTGTTGCCCGAATTCGCAGCTGTTGTCTTGCGTTTGGGCCAAATTCGGAGAGTCTTACCGGCCTTTTGTAACCTTTTGATCGATTTGCATCCGTTTCCGTGCGGTTCGGTCGAAGGTTTCGGCGGTAGTCGGATCGTTGGAGATTCTTACGGGATTCCTTCACCGTAATGTTTCCCGGGCATGAAAGATGCGGTCTTTCGCGGGAGGCGGGAGACACCACAGAAGGACGTATTTTTTCTCAGGTAAATTTCATCATGCGTTTTGCAGCAGGTCAGCGTTGGATTAGCGAACCGGAACCCGAACTGGGATTGGGCATCGTGCTCGATGTGGAGAACAACAGGGTCAAGATGTTCTATCCCGCCACCAACGCCATGCGGCTTTACGCCGGTGGGATCGCCCCATTGCGGCGGGTCCGTTTCAAAGTCGGCGATACGGTCCGCTCGCATGAAGGGGAAAGCTTCGTGGTGCAGATCGTCAATGAACGCTCCGACGGGGTGCTGACCTATGGAGGCGCGAAGGGCGAACGCCTTGTGGAGACGCAACTGAGCGACTTCCTGACTTTCGACAAGCCGGGCGACCGGATTCCCGTGGGGCAGGTGGACGACTCGTCGGCCTTCGACCTGCGGATGGAAGCGCTGCAACACCAGCACCGCGTTCTGAAGTCCCCTGCTTACGGCTTTTCGGGGGCGCGCATCGATCTGATTCCGCATCAGCTTTCGATTGCGCATGAAGTTGCCAATCGCCATGCGCCGCGCGTTTTGCTGGCGGATGAAGTCGGCCTTGGGAAGACCATCGAGGCGTGCCTTATCCTCCATCGCCTGCACCTTACGGGGAAGGCCTCCCGGATTCTCATTCTTGTTCCTGAGGCGCTTATCCATCAATGGTTTGTGGAGTTGCTGCGCCGCTTCAACCTCCTCTTTTCCATCTTTGATGAAGAGCGCTGCGTGGCGATCGAGGCGAACAACGCCGGGGCCAACCCGTTCCTTGACGATCAACTCGTCCTCGCTCCCGTGGGCTGGCTGGCGCGCAACGAAGCCCGCCGCACCCAGGTGACGGAGGCGGGCTGGGATCTGCTGGTCGTGGACGAAGCGCATCACCTCGTCTGGACTCCCGAAGAGGCCAGCCCGGAGTACACGCTGGTGGAGCGACTAGGCACCGCCACCAAGGGATTGCTGCTTTTGACCGCGACTCCGCAGCAACTCGGGGCTGAAGGGCACTTCGCCCGGTTGCGTCTCCTTGATCCGGATCGCTACCCTTCCCTCGAAGCTTTCCTGAAGGAAGCCGACGATTATCAGCCCGTCGCTCAGATCGCGGGCAAGCTCATCAGCAAGAAGAAGCTTACCGTCAAGGAAGTCGCCCGTCTCGCCGCCATGCCCGGCCGCATCAGCCGTCATGTGGAAGCCCTGCAGGGAGGGGATGCCGAGGCCGCCAAACCGCTGCTTGAGGAATTGCTCGATCAGCACGGCACGGGGCGCGTCATGTTCCGCAACACGCGCACCGCGCTTACGGGATTCCCGAAGCGTTCGGCCAAACTGATTCCGCTTGCGGGGGAGCCCGCCGCCGCGCTCGCAGAGTTTCAGGGAGAAGCCGTCGATCTCAACGGCGACCCGCGCATCGAATGGCTCGTCGCTTTTCTCAAGAAGCTCAAGGGCGCGAAGGTGTTGCTCATCTGCCGCACCCGCGAGAAGGCCGAGGCGGTGGAAGCCGCCCTGCGCGAAAAAACCAGCGCCCCTTCGGCTGTCTTCCATGAAGGGCTCACCCTTTTGCAGCGCGACCGCAACGCCGCCTATTTTGCGGAGGAAGAGGGCGCGCAGATCCTGATTTGTTCCGAGATCGGCAGCGAAGGGCGCAACTTCCAGTTCGCCCACCATCTCGTTTTGTTTGATCTGCCGGAGAACCCCGAACTGCTTGAACAGCGGATCGGGCGGCTCGATCGCATCGGTCAGACTGCCGATATCCAGATTCACGTCCCGTATGTGGAGTGTGGCGCTTACGGCGTGTTGGCGCGGTGGTTCCACGAAGGATTGAATGCTTTTGAAGAAAGCCTCCACGGCGGCGCGGAGCTTTTCGCGCGGTTCCAGGAATCGGTGAGAAACCACGCGTTAGGGGAGGGGGCTGCGGAGGCAAAGCCGAAGAAGGGGGCCAAAACCAAAGACGCCAAAGCCACCAAAGAGGCCAAAACCGCCGCAAAACCAAAGGCCAAGGCGAAAGCGGTGGCCGCTCCCGCCGGTTTCGAAACATTGCTTGCCGAAGGGAAGGCCGCACGCGAGGAGGTTCGCGCCCGGCTTGCCGAAGGGCAGGATCGCTTGCTGGAACTCAACAGCAGCCGTCCCGGGGCCGCCGCGGCGATGATCAAGGAGATCACCGCGCTCGACGCCGACACCACTCTCGATGATTTCATGCTCCGCGTGTTCGACCAGTATGGCGTGCATGTGGAGGACATCGCCCCGCGCACCTGGATCGTTATTCCCGGCGCCGGGGGCGAGCCGTTCCCCGGGATTCCGGCGGAGGGCACCACGCTTACCGCCGACCGACAGCGGGCGCTTTCACGCGAAGATGTCGGGTTCCTCACGTGGGATCACCCGGCGGTGCGCGGCGCTTTCGAGATGCTGCTTGGCAGCCCTCTCGGCAATGCTTCGCTCGCAGTGACGCCCGTCCCGGGGCCGGAGTCGGTCCTGTTGGAGGCGCTCTACCTGCTGGAGCCCGTGGCCCCAGCGGAACTGCACACCAGCCGTTTCCTTCCCGCCACGCCGGTGAGCGTCATCATCGACAACCGGTTTGAAGAGCTCAAGGAGCCGCTGGGGAAATTGGAGAACGGCCCGCTCAGCGCCGTGCTTGGCAAGACGGATCT
This sequence comes from Chthoniobacteraceae bacterium, assembly GCA_037190965.1. Lineage (GTDB taxonomy): Bacteria > Verrucomicrobiota > Verrucomicrobiia > Chthoniobacterales > Chthoniobacteraceae > DATMFV01. The sequence continues at coordinate 66,316 of JBBCKI010000031.1, read as the reverse complement.
CTGCTACAAACTCCTGCCCCGCTTGCTGGAGCATTCCCACAAACTGGCCGAGGCAAAGGGCGATCAGATCGTCGCCGCCAGCCTGCTTGCCATGCACGGGGCGATTACCGCCGAGGCCGACCGGCTTCGTGATTTGCAGGCGGTCAACCCGAACGTGCGCCAGGCGGAAATCGAAGCGGCGGAGCAGCATCTATACGATCTGCGCGACGCGCTGGCCTCCGCCCGGTTGCGGCTTGACGCGGTTCGGCTGATCTTCCGTCCCACCCGCGTGGGCGCAAACAGCGCACCGCTCTAGAGAGAATTATTGGATGGACGATGCCACGGATGCTTTCAAACGTGACGGACGTTACCCGCTCGCGAGCCTGATCGCGCGGCGGGATGGCGAAGGCGTCCCCGATAATGATGCCCTGCTGGGGCGTTTCCTGGAGTACGTCGAAACCAAGCGGCTTCAGCTCTATCCCGCGCAGGAGAACGCGATTCTGGAGTTGTTCGAGGAGAACAACGTCATCCTCAATACGCCCACCGGTTCGGGAAAATCGCTCGTGGCGGCGGCGCTCCATTTCAAGGCGCTCGCGCAGGGACGGCGCTCGGTCTACACCTGCCCTATCAAGGCGTTGGTCAACGAAAAGTGGCTCGCGCTCTGCCGGGAATTCGGCCCGGAGAATGTCGGCCTGAGCACCGGGGACGCGACGGTGAACCGCGACGCGCCGATCCTTTGCTGCACCGCAGAGATCCTTGCAAACATCGCCCTGCGCGAAGGGCTCGAGGCTCGCGTGGACGACGTGATCATGGACGAGTTCCATTACTACGCCGACCGCGACCGGGGCGTCGCCTGGCAGGTGCCGCTGCTCACCCTGCCGCAGAGCCGCTTTCTGTTGATCTCCGCCACGTTGGGGGAGACGGCGTTTTTCGAGGAGGAACTGACCCGGCTCAACCAACGGCCCACGGTCACGATTTCCTCGCGCGACCGGCCGGTGCCGCTGGAGTTTTCCTATGCGGAAACCCCGCTCTCGCAGACCGTCGAGGCCTTGCTGGAAGAGCAAAAGGCTCCGGTCTATATCGTGCATTTCACGCAATTGGAGGCGGCGCAGAGCGCGCAGGATTTCACAAGCCTCGCCGTCGCCACCCGCGAGGAAAAAGCCGCCATTGCGGCGGCGCTGGAGGGGTTCAAATTCAACAGTCCTTACGGCCCTGACATCAAGAAGTGGCTTCGGCACGGCATCGGCCTGCATCACGCGGGGCTCCTCCCCAAGTACCGCATTTTGATCGAGCAGCTTGCCCAGCAGGGGTTGCTGAAAGTGATCTGCGGCACCGACACGCTCGGCGTCGGCGTCAACGTGCCGATCCGCACCGTTCTTTTCACGCGCCTTTGCAAATACAGCGGCGAAAAAACCGGCATCCTGAGCGCGCGGGATTTCCACCAGATCTCCGGCCGGGCCGGGCGCAAAGGGTTCGACAACCTGGGCTGGGTGGTCGCGCAGGCCCCGGAGCATGTCATCGAGAACATCCAACTCGAACGCAAGAAGGGGAGCAAGTTCGTCAAACGGAAGCCGCCGGAGAAGAACTTCGTCAACTGGGACAAGCAGACCTTTACCCGGCTCATCGCCGCGCCGCCGGAACGGCTCGCCTCGCGCTTCCAGGTTTCGCACGGGATGTTGCTCAACGTGCTCAGCCGCAAAGGCGACGGCCGCCGCGCCATGCAGGCGCTCATCGCCCGGTCGCATGAACCGGCGAAGGCCCGCAAGGCGCACATCAAGCGTTCGTGGCAGCTTTTCCGGGGGCTGGTGGAGCGAAAAATTGTCGAGATCATCCCGAAGACCGCCGACGGTTCCCGCCTCCGGCTCAACGTCGATTTGCAGGATGAGTTCTCGATGAACCAGACGCTCTCGCTCTACCTGCACGACACGCTTCCGATGCTTGATCCGCAAGCGCCGGATTACGCGCTCATGGTGCTGACGCTCGTAGAGGCGATTCTGGAAAACCCCGACGCCATCCTTCGCAAGCAGCTCGACAAGATCAAAGGCGAGGCACTCGCGGAGATGAAGGCCGACGGGATGGAATACGAGGCCCGCATGGAGGAACTCGAGAAGCTGGAATACCCGAAGCCGCACCGCGAGTTCATCTATTCCACTTTCAATGCGTTCTCCGACCGCCACCCGTGGGTGGGGCAGGAGAACATCCGGCCCAAGTCAATCGCTCGCGAGATGTTCGAGGAGTTCCGCTCTTTTGCCGACACCATCAAGGTGTATGAGCTTCACCGCGCGGAAGGGCTTCTTTTGCGCTACTTGTCCAGCGTCCACAAAGTGCTGGCGCAGACGGTTCCCGATCCGGCCAAAAACGAGACGATCCGCGAAATGGAGGTTTACCTCGCCACAATGATCCGGCAGGTCGATTCCAGTCTTCTCGACGAGTGGGAGAAGATGCGCGACCCGAACTATCGCCCCGGCGAGACCGATGAAGTTCGTCCGCCCGGCGCGGAAGAGGCCGCCCGCGACATCACCCGCGACGCCAAGGCGTTCACCGCCGCGATCCGTAATCGTCTCTTCACCTTTCTGCGCGCGCTGGCCAACGCCGACTACGAGTTGGCGCTCACGGGGCTGGAGCCCGCTTCTGAAGAGGAACCATGGACCGTCGAACGGCTGCGGCAGGCGACGGAGGAATATCTTGCCGGGCACGGCAGAATTCGCCTCGACCCCGAGGCGCGCAACCGGCGGCATACTTATATGACGCCCTCCGAAGATCGGAAGCAATGGCGCGTGCAGCAGATGCTGGTCGATCCTGACGAAGCCAACGACTGGGTGGCGGAGTTCGAGGTCGATCTCGCCCGCTCGCGCGAAGCCGGGGAACCGGCGTTGCGATTGGTCCGGCTTGGGAGCCTGGTGTAAAGGGTTCGCGCCAAGCACGCAAAGTTCGCCAAGGTTTGGAATTCCCTTATGGGCTTTGGCGGCCTTGGCGATCTTGGCGCGAAACAATTTTCTTTCTGCGGCAGGGTCCGGGGCGATCCGATTGGAAATCAGGTTGAGCATTCCCTCATCCCGGCGCACAATTCCAGCCATGGATCTCGTTACCCAGCTTTCCGTCTTTCTCGCCAACAAACCCGGCACCCTCGCGGAGGTGTGTGAAGCCCTGGGCAAGGCCGGCATCAATATCTACGGCTTGACCATCTCTGACAGCGCGGATCACGCGGTGGTCCGGATGGTGGTCAGCAATACGCAGAAGGCGGTCAGCCTTTTCGAAGAACGGGGCGTGCTGGTGGTGGAGAACGAGGTGTTGATGATCGAGAACAGCAACAAGCCGGGGAGTCTCTCGCTCATCGCCGAGAGGCTGAGCAAGGCCAAGGTGAATATCGAATACGCCTATCTGGCCACCAGCCCGGGTTCCAAAAAGGGGCTCCTCATCCTGCGCCCCAGTAATACCAAGAAGGCGCTTCAGGTGTTGACGGCATAACCCCCGAGCTTTCGCGATGACCCCCGTGAAAGTCTGGCTCGGTGAACCGTATCCGCTCGGCGCCACATGGCGCGGCGACGGGGTGAACTTTGCCCTTTACTCGGAGCATGCCACGGGGGTCGATCTCTGCCTCTTCGAAAGCGTCGATTCGCCGCACGAGCAGGTGCGCGTTCGGATGACGGAGCAGACCGACCAGGTCTGGCACGTATTTCTCCCCGGCATCCGCCCCGGGCAGCTCTACGGCTACCGCGTCTATGGGCCATACGATCCGGCGCGCGGGCAGCGCTTCAACTCCTCCAAGCTGCTCATCGATCCCTACGCGAAGGCGCTCGCGGGGCAGATCCGCTGGAGCGACGAGATGCTTGGCTATAGTCTCCGCGCACCTCAGGCCGATCTCTCCCGCGATTATCGCGACGACGGGTGGGGCGTGCCGAAGTCGGTGGTGGTGGATACCGCGTTCGATTGGGGCAATGACAAGCCTCCGCGCAAGCCGTTGCACGAGTCGGTCATTTACGAAGTCCACGTCAAAGGATTCTCCAAGCTTTGCGAGGCGCTGCCCGAGAAGATCCGCGGCACCTATGCCGCGTTGGGGAGCCCTTTCGCCATCGAGTATTTCAAAGAACTAGGTATCACCACGCTGGAACTGCTGCCGGTCCATCAGCATGTCGATGACAAGTTTCTCGTGGATCGCGGGCTCACGAACTACTGGGGCTACAACACTATCGGTTATTTCGCGCCGGAGGCGAAGTATTCCGCATCGGGCGTGATCGGGCAGCAGGTCAACGAATTCAAGACGATGGTGAAGAATCTTCATGCCGCCGGGATCGAGGTGATCCTGGATGTGGTCTACAACCATACGGCGGAAGGAAATCACCTGGGGCCGACGCTCTGCTTCCGGGGGATCGATAATCTTGCGTATTACCGGCTGATTTCAGAATCGCCCCGGTATTACATGGATTACACCGGGTGCGGAAATACGCTCAATGTCATGCATCCCCGCGTGCTCCAGCTCATCATGGACTCGCTCCGCTATTGGGTGACGGAGATGCACGTGGATGGGTTCCGGTTCGATCTCGCCTCCACCCTCGCGCGGGAGTCGCATGCCGTCAGCAAGCTTTCCGCGTTCTTCGACATTATTCATCAGGACCCGATCCTCTCCCGCGTGAAGTTGATCGCGGAGCCGTGGGACGTGGGCGAAGGCGGCTATCAGGTGGGAAATTTTCCGGTGCTCTGGGCGGAGTGGAACGGGAAGTATCGCGACGCCGTGCGCCGGTATTGGAAGGGCGACGAAGGGCACGCGCGGGAGATAGCCTATCGCCTCGCGGGCAGCCCGGATCTCTACCAGTCCACCGGAAAACGGCCTTACGCGAGCATCAATTTCATCACCTCGCACGACGGGTTTACGCTGGCCGATCTGGTTAGCTATAATACCAAGCATAACCTTGCGAACGGCGAGGATAACCGCGACGGCGAAAACGCCAACGGTTCGTGGAACTGCGGCGTGGAAGGGCCGACGGATGACCCCGCCATCAACCGGCTGCGTGCCCGTCAGCGGCGGAACTTTCTGGCAACGCTGTTTTTGAGCCAGGGTGTGCCGATGTTGACGGCGGGCGACGAGTGTGGCCGCACGCAGTATGGAAACAATAATGCCTACTGTCAGGACAACGAGGTGAGCTGGCTTTCCTGGCAGCGCGACGAGGAGGGCGAACAGCTCCTGGAGTTTACCTCGAGGCTCATCGCCCTCCGCCACGCGCACCCGATCTTCCGGCGACCCAAGTTTTTCCAGGGGCGCAAGATCCGGGGTTCGGATGTCAAAGACATCATGTGGTTTGCGCCTAATGGCCGGGAGATGACTGACGAAGAGTGGAATTTCAGTTTCGTCCGCTGCCTGGCGATGCTCCTGAGCGGCGACACCATGGATGTGCGCGACGAAAGCGGGGAGCCGATCCGCGACGACACCTTTCTCTTGATGCTCAACGCGCATTATGAACCGGTCAAATTTGTTCTCCCCGGGAAAGAGGACGTGCAATGGGCGCTGGTGCTAGACACCCAGCTCGATGAGGGGTTCGCCGCCGTCGGTCAGCTTCTCACGGCGGGCGACGAAGTGGAGCTTGTCGATCGTTCGCTATGTCTTCTGAGGTTGCATACCGGCTCGCAGGCGAGCGCGCGAAGCGAGGCATGGCGCAGGCGAGGGAGGAAAAGGTAGAGCGTGTAATGAAAAATCTGCTCTTTCTTTGCTCGCAGAACAAACTTCGGAGCCCTACCGCCGAAACGATTTTCGCGGATATCCCGGGCATTGAAGTCGATTCGGCGGGTTTGAATCATGACGCCGAGGTGCCGTTGAGCCCGGAGCAACTGGAGTGGGCGGACTTGATTCTGGTGATGGAAAGGGCCCATCGTGACCGATTGACCCGCCTTTACGGCGAACATCTCAAAGGCAAGAGGATTGTCGTCCTGAATATTCCCGACAACTACGACTATATGGATCCTGCCTTGATTGCGCTCCTGAAGATCCGGTGCGCTCCCTACCTGCGCTAATCCCGAACCCCGACGTTGCTCGCGGTGATCTGACGCAATTTGTTGGCCGCGAGTGCCTTTCGTCAGAGGCTCACCGTATCTAAAGCGCCTCTCAAAAATCCTTTCCGGCGGCACTGGGGCGGCGCGGCCTCTGGCGCGGCGTCGCTGAGCTTGGGCAGGGGCAGGGGCAGGGGCAGGGGCAGGGGCACTGCGGCCCCAGCCACTGCGCTCTGCTCCTTGCTCCAGAAGCCACGGCGCTCCCATTACCTTTCGGAAATTATTTTCGAGAAACGCTATAAAGGCTTCGCCCTTCCTCAAGTTATCGCGACTCAACCTCTTGCGCCAGCTCATCCGCTCCAACATCGGAGTTCGGGATAATCGCTACGCAGAAACAACTCGTGCGACAGGCCGGTCGTGTTCTTCCGTCGGGAGATGAGGAACAACCTGTTCGGCAAAGCAGACGCCGAGCGCGGTGGCGCGGAGTGCGGGATCGGCGAGGAGACGATCGTAGTATCCTTTTCCCCGTCCCATCCGGTGGCAGCCGGGCGTGAACGCCAACCCGGGGACCAGCAGCAGGTCGATCTCGTTGAAGGGCACGATGGAATCCTCGCGATGCGGCGGTTCCAGCAGGTTCCAGCGTGATTCCAGCAACGCGGCGCGATCGGGCACTCTGAGAAAAACCAGATTTTCACCGTTCACGCGCGGGTAGCAGACAGCCCGCGTTTCGAGCACCGCCCAGAGAAGGTCGACGTTTGGTTCCGAAGAGAGCGGAGAGAAAAAAGCGATGGTGCGCGCCGCTTTCCATTCCTCGCAACCGGCGATCTCCCGGCAAATGGCGGCGGATTTTTCGTCGCGCGTTTCCGGAGGGAGCGCATCGAGGCGAAAGCGAATGGCTTTGCGAAGTTCGGATTTGGTCATCACCGGAAAAGTGTCGCAAGGGTAGACCGGAAACGCCCGCGCATGCAAGCCGGGGCCGCCCCCTGCCGGGCGTTGCGGAGAACACGGAAAAGATACGACTGCTTTTCCCTTGGGGTGCGAATCCTGCTCAAGACTCTCCTATGTGTTACCATCCTCTTAATCGCTATAAAGCCGGTGTCATTTCGATGTTGGGATTGGCACTTACCTTGGGCGCGGTTTCCGGCAACGCCGGGACAGTGCGCGTGGAAACCCTCGTCGAGCCGGTCGCCGAATTCTCTCCCTTCCGCAGGGGAACGCGCGAGTTCGACATCACGGCAGGTTATCTCGTTTCGCCCGTCACCGGTTCCCACCGGGAAACTCTCAACTACGCGCGACAGGATATTCGACTCGGCTGGATGCTGAACACCCCTCGCGGCGAGAGCTGGTATCGGGGAAATTTCGAGTTCTTGATCAACGCTTTTGGCGCGGAGGTCACCAAAGGCCCTGGCTCCTGGATGGCGGGAGGGCGGCTTCTTCTCAGGTATAACTTTGTGCAGCCCGGGGCAAGGTGGGTGCCGTTCTTCCAAATTGGAGCAGGGGGGCTGGGCAACAATATCCACCGCGACCAGTCGCAACGCCTTATCGGCAGCGGATTTGAGTTCACTCTCGTGGGCGATATCGGCCTGCGCTATTTCATCAACCCGCGCTGGGCGGTTGTAGTCACCGCCAATTTTGAGCACATCTCCAACGCGGACAGCGCCGAGCGCAACGTCGGAGTGAACGCCGCAGGCGGTATGATCGGCATAGCGACGTTTTTTTAGCCCGACCCGACGTTGATCGCGGAGGGACGGTGGAATGGCAAGTGCCCCTTGCCGGAGGAGGTTTAGGAATTCCTGAATCCGGCCGAAAAATTCTGAATTGCACTGAACACCAACGACTTACGAAGGTTTTCGAGGCGCTGAGGTGATTGGAGAAGATTTCGGGGTGATTTCCCCGAAATTCCGAAGGTTTGAGGGTTTCGAGTAGTCATTTCAGGAAGGTTTTAGTGCGTCGGGCATTCGTGGGCATTGGCCCGCGACTGCAGCCAGCCTGATTGCATTTGGGTGGCAATGAAGATGAACAGCGGCGGCCTTGACCGTCTCAAAGCGGGCATAAGTCTTGTCTTGACTCGAATTCATCACCGTTTCTTACTGGCATTTGCACTGTGCATTGTTACAGCAGGACAAATGGAACCGTCTCATTAAGGCAGGGATAACTAGAAAATTTGGAAGGGACTCAAATGAAAATCATAGTCGTTATTCTGCTTGGTTTAGGTATCTATCTCGTATTTTCAACTCAGATTGTTGAGCCTCCCAAGCCCCCCATTGCCGAGAGTCCCACGCCCCTCGAAATACCCGCTGCACCGATCTCTTCAGTTCCACGTCCGTTTGTCGCGTCGTCCCCTCCTCCCGTAGCGATTCCTGATTTGGTCGTCATCAGAGGCAGTGTATCCACCAGATCAGCAGATGGTCTAATTGTAGAGTGCAAGAATGAGACCATTTCAGCGCAGTCGCAGATGCTGGCGTCGCATCTGCCTGCAAATGCGGGCGCTGCGGACACCGCCAGGCTTGCCAAGCTTGCAATGCAGTTGGAAGAAAAACCATATGGGCCGTTGATGGAGGCAAGAAATGGCCGCCTCCACTATGCCGATGTTGTTCCTGAAGCTACAGCGGAAGGAGTTATCCTTTTAAGGGATCATCCGAATGAAAAAAGCATTCTGCCGGATCAACGGTTTAAGATCGTCGCAGTGCCGACTGGAGATGTTTATGAATTCAACGGACGCTCAATTCAGGTTTACACAATGGCATACACGCTGACACCTGAAGCCTCACGAGCATGGATGTGGATAGAAAAAGAAAGCACCCTTGATCGACGCAGGCGTTGATGATCTCAGCTAATTTTTTCGGCTGAGCGGATAATTTTCCCGCCGATGGAACCGATAGAGTCATAGGCTCTTTTTCGTTGTTCCTTCACTCTCTGTCACGGCAGAGAGCTAGAGCAGCCCGTTATCTCCTATGCGGAGGAGACTAACACTGCGCCCACCACTAACCCATTGATTTTTTTGGCGGAGGTGGGGGGGTGCTTGATACCTGATGCCGTCAGGGAAACGGGTGATCTCATTATGGACGAGTCGGTCGGGTCAGAAACTTCGGTGCGGAGTTGCCAGTCATCCCGAAGGAAAACTGATATAGCGACCTCGGGATAGGGTGCTGCGTATTACCGCCGCTGCCGATACCCGCGCTCGACGGCGCGAGCGGGCTACCATTTAACCCGAATTCCGAGACTGGCGGGCATCCGCCGTCGCCAGTGTTTTCAGACGGGCAGCTCTCTGGCTCTCCTTTTCCGCCGCTGCCAGAGTGGAGATCGCCTTGCGTACCGGTGTGTTGGCGATTTCCACCCGGGCTCCCACGCCGACGCGGCTGAAAAGTTCCGCCACGTCGCGCGAACGCATCCGGATGCAGCCGTAGCTGGCCGGTCGGCCGATCAATTTTTCCTGCGGGGTGCCATGGATGTAGATTTTGCGGGCAAACGCGTTGCGATTCTGAGGATCGAGACCCCGCAGCCAGAGAATGCGGGTCACAATCGGGTCGCGCCCCGGGGCATTTGGGGTGAGCACTTCGCCGGTGCGTCTGCGGGATTTGAAGACTGCTCCAAGCGGAGCGCCTTCGCCGATCTTCTGGGCCACTTCCATCCTTCCTGCAGGGGTGGCGTAGCTATTGAAGCGGTCGCCGAGGCCGTAGCGGGAAGTTGAGATGGGATAGGCGGCCACCCGGCGGCCATTCTGTAGAAGAACGAGCTTCTGCTCCGGCACGCTGACAAGGATGACCGGCATGGGAATGGGCGTCGCCCCGGAACGGCAGGCGGCCATGAGAAGGAACAGGAGGGGGAGGAACTTCGCGCGCATCGCGAAGCCCAAATGGAGCAACCGGCATGCCGGGTTTCCCCGATAATGCGATCAGCTCACTTTTTAAACCGCTGGCGCTCTATGGGTTGCGGCTTCCTCCGGTGATTCGGCGGGCGGAAACGAGGGGATCACCGAGGAGAATGCGACGTAGGCGAAACCTGCGAAGAACAGGCCGAGAAACGGGACCGCGAACCAGTTTCCCTCTGCGGCGGCCGCGATGAAGAACAGGGCGAAGTAGAGGGCAAAGGCACTCTCCACCAGCGGCAGCAGACTGCGAAGGGGCCGGTAGCGCGCGCGGTCACGCCGGGGAGTGTGTTCTTCGATCCCATATTTCGGGGTGCGGGAAAATTCGCTCTGGTGATTGAAGAGAGCTTCCATCACTGCCCGGGCATTATTGACCGACATGCCAATGCCGAGCGCGAGCAGGAGAGGAAGGCAGAGCAGATCCTTGATCCAGGTGCGGGGAGAAGTCTCCCTCCGGGCGCAGGCGTAGAAGACTGCCGCCGACACGGTGGCGAGCACAAATACCGGGATATCAAAGAGAACCATGCGCCATGGCCCTGACCAGAGCGCGTTGGAACTGGTGGAGGCCTGCTGCAATAGTAGGCAGAGAAAGACGAGGAGAAGATAGGCGAAGTTGGAGGTGAGGTGAACCGTCGCCTCCAGTTTGACGAGCAGGGGCAAGGGGCTTCTCCAGATTGTGCCCAGGAGTTTTTTGCAGGTCTGGATGGAACCCTTTGTCCACCGGTGCTGCTGGCTGCGGAATCCGTTCATCTCAACCGGCAGCTCCGCCGGAGTGACGACATCTTTGAGGAAAACGAACTTCCACCCTGCAAGCTGAGCGCGATAGCTCAAATCGAAATCCTCGGTGAGGGTGTCGTGTTGCCATCCTCCGGCATCGACAATGCAGCTTTTCCGCCAGAGCCCCGCGGTGCCATTGAAGTTGAAAAAGCGGCCGCTCCGGCTGCGTGCGGTTTGTTCGAGGATGAGGTGGCCGTCCATGAACAGAGCCTGTAGCCGGGTTAGCAGGGAGTAGTCGCGATTGAGATGTCCCCAGCGGCTCTGGATCATGCCGACCCCGGGGTCGGTGAAGAAATGAACCGTTTGGTGCAGGAGATCGCGGGGCGGTACAAAATCGGCGTCGAGAATGAGAATGAACTCTCCCTTGCAGGTGGTAAGGCCGTGCTGGAGCGCGCCCGCTTTGAATCCGACACGATTCTCCCGGTGGATCAGCTCCGCGTCGAAGCCCTGTTCTCGCAACTTTTCGATACCGTTGCGGGAGAGATCGCGTGTTTCATCCGTGGAGTCATCGAGTACCTGGATTTGAATTTTTTCCTTGGGATAGTCGAGTTTCGCAACGGCTTTCAGAAGCCGTTCGGCCACGTAGAGTTCGTTGTAGATGGGGAGTTGGACGGTAATTCTGGGCAGTTCGGCGAATTCCTGCAAAGCACGGGGCGTTTGATGCCGGTATTTGAAATAGAGGTAGACGATGCAAAAGCGGTGGAACCCGTAGAGGGCAAGCACGCCGACTACCAGCAGATAGGGGACTGCCCAGCCAATCGCAGTCAGGTTTTCCATAGGGCAAAAAAGGGCAAGGCGAGCCGGCTGAAACCGCTGTAAGGGAGGACTACCGCCGGTTCAACCGGGACATCCGGGGGGGCAAGCTCCTGCCCGCGCGCTCTGTTTGCAGCGCGATTAGGTAGGCGCAACGCTGCTTTACTTCCATGCCCCAAAAATCGTCCTCCATGAAGAAGATCCACAAAGTAAAATCGCCGTCTGACCCACCCTCTGGCGGTCCTTATGTGAATGCCCCTCCTTGGCAATGTCCCTGCCCTCCCAATGAGGAGGAGCGCCTCCGGGCGCTCGACGCCTCGGGGTGGATGAACGGAGGGTCCGAGTCGGAATTCGATGAAATCACCGCTCTGGCCAGTTACCTGTTTCAAACCCCGATGGCGATGATCTCCCTGGTCGACAAGGATCGACAATGGTTCAAATCGCGTGTGGGGGTGACTTTTACCGAGTTTCCCAGAGAACACGCTTTCTGCGCCCATACGATTCTCTATCCGGACGGGATGGTGGTCCCGGATGCGCTTGAGGATGTTCGGTTCGCCAACAATCCCCTGGTGAGAGAGTCGCCCCATATCCGCTTTTATGCCGGGACGCCTCTGACCAACTCTGCGGGACATGCGCTCGGAACGCTTTGTGTCATCGATACCCGGCCCCGGCCGGGGCTCAATGCGGCGCAGAAGAAGCTTCTTTTTACCCTGGGTTTGGAGGCGATGGCCCGTGCGAACCTGCAACAATCCTCAAGGAGATTGGCAGAGGCGCTTCTGGAACAAAAACGGGCAGAGATGCAGCAACTCCTGAGGTGCCGCATCTCCGGGGCAATCGCCGAGGCTCCCGATGTGGCCCAGGCATTGCAGGCGGCTCTCGAACAGATCTGCGAGGCGACCGGATGGACGCTCGGCGCGGCGTGGACACGCGATGAAGAGCGAAAATCCCCGGAAAGCTGCAAAGCGTGGCACGCGTCACGAAGCGGCTTCGAATCTCTCAAAGCCCGGGCTTCGACATCACAGGACCGGTTCAAACACGGCGGGCCGTTACGCGTGCGGGTCTGGCAGGAGGCACGCCCGGTTCTCGTGGCCGATGTCGCTTCCGAGGCTGCCCTGCATGGGCTTGAGGCGGCGGCGGAACTCGGCTTCAAGACGGCGGCGGTTTTCCCCGTGCTGGTCGATGGCAGGGCGGCGGCAGTGCTGGAGTTTTTGATCGAAGAGCCGGGCGCGGAGCTGCCCGAGCTTGTCGCTTTTGTCGAAGAGGTGATCCTGCAACTGGGCGCCGCCCTCCGTCGCAAGGGACTCGACGAGCGTTTGCGAAAGCACGAGGCCGAACTGAGCCGGGTCAATCGCATTAAAGATCATTTCCTGGCCATGCTGGCGCATGAGTTGCGTAATCCGCTGGCGCCCATTCTCAATGCCGTGGAACTGCTTCGCACACCGGACCCGGGCGACGCCGTGGAGGTGATCGAGCGTCAGGTGCGGCACATGGCGCGGCTGGTGGAGGACCTGCTCGACGTTTCGCGGGTCACGAGGGGCAAGATCACGCTGCATAAAACGCGGCTCGACCTGGCGGACTCCGTTCGCGCTGCCATCAGGACAGCCCGTGCCCTGCTCGCGGACCGGGCTTTTGCGGCAGATTTTCCCACGGAACGGCTCTGGGTGGACGCTGATCCTGTTCGGATCGAGCAGATCGTCGGGAATCTGCTCAATAACGCCGTAAAATACACGGGACCGGGCAAACCGATCTCTCTTTCACTCCGGCGGGAAGGCAAAGAGGCGTTGCTGGAAGTCCGCGACCACGGGATCGGGATTGTCCCCGAAATGCAGGAGCGGATTTTCGAGCCGTTCGTACAGTCGGAGGAATCGTTGACGATGACCCGGGGGGGCCTGGGCCTTGGGCTCGCGCTCGTGCGGCAGTTGGTCGGGATGCACGGAGGCACGGTGGGAGTCCGGAGCGACGGCCCCGGAAAGGGCTCGGAGTTTTTTGTACGCATCCCCCTCGCAAAGGCCCCCGCTTCCAACGTGGCGGAAACGAGCGTGGCGACCGCTGTGGTCGATCCCGGCCGTTCGCGCCGTATCCTGATCGTGGAGGACAATCCTGACCTTGCCGGAACGCTCCGCCGCCTCCTGATTCGATGGGGACACCAGGTGGAGGTGGCCGCCAACGGCCGCGAGGCCCTCGGCAAGGGGTCCGGGTTTAAGCCCGACGTGGCGCTGATCGACCTGGGGTTGCCCGGAATGGATGGCTACGCTTTGGCCGGGGCGCTTTCCTCCGATCCGGGGCTTGGGAAATTGGAACTGATTGCCATCACCGGCTATGGGCAGGAGGCCGATCGCGCCCGGGCGGCGCAGGCCGGATTCCATGATTTCATGCTCAAGCCGCTCGATCCCGCCGCTCTGCGGGAGCGGCTGGGCCGAACCTAGGCTGACCGAGAGGCCCGCTATGCCAGACACTTCGCCAGACCGGCGCGGATCGCCTCGGCGTCGAGCCCCTTGCCGATAAAGACGAACTGGCTGGTGCGCGTTTCGTTCTTCTCCCAGAGGCGATCCCAGAAGATCGTGAAGCGGTTGTTGACGCCGTGGAACAGCGCGCGGCGCGGGTTCCCGGCCAGCGAGACGAACCCCTTCGAGCGAAAGATCTTCGCTTTGTCGCTCAACTCTCCGACGAACGCCTCGAAACGTTCGATGCTGAAAGGTTGATCGAAGGTGTACGAGCACGATTGGATGTCATGGTGATGCCGGGTATTGAGTTCGTCGAGGAACTTCGGGTCAACGGCCAGCTTCCGGTCGACGTCGAACGCCGCCATATCGAGTACTTCCTTCAGGTTCACCTCCGACTGGTTGGTCCGGAAGGTCTGCGCGTGCGGGTTGAGGTTGGCGATCTTCGTTTCCAGGCATTGCAGCCGAGGCTCGTCCACCAGGTCGGTCTTGTTGAGGAGAACAAAATCGGCCATCGCGATCTGTTCGCGGGCGGTCTCCACGTCTGCCATCTGTTTTTCGATCTGCTCCGCGTCAACGACGGTGATGATCGAGTCGAGCTGCACGTACTGTTGCAACTGGGGGATATTGAGGAAGGTCTGGGCGACGGGGCCGGGATCGGCGATGCCGGTCGTCTCAATGAGGAGGTAGTCGAATCCGCCGCGTTTGATGAGGGTCTGGACGCTCTTGACGAGATCCTTGCGCACGGTGCAGCAGACGCAGCCGTTGTTCATTTGCACGATCTCTTCCTTGGCGTTCTCCACCAATTGCCCGTCGATGCCGATCTCGCCGATTTCGTTGACGATAACGGCGAATTTGTAGCCGTGCTGCTGCTTGAGGATGTAGTTGAGCAGCGTGGTTTTACCGGCGCCCAGGAAGCCGGTGAGGATGGTGACGGGAATGCGCGGTTTTTGGGTCATCGGATGGATCGGGTGAAAAAGAGTCGGTCACTTTAGCTCAAACGTGCGCGTTGCCAAGTCTTCCAAAAAGTCTCTGCACGATGCCAAGCCACGGTCATGACGGGAAAGTGACCGATTTGGAGGACGATACAAGGTAGACCGCTCTCGCCGAGAGCGCGGAATAGGTTTTCGAGACGCGTTTGGCGTTCATCCCCGCAGGACGGACCGCGTTTGCCGGGATGCGGCCCTCATAAAGCCACGGGGGAACGATGGGAGGCGAACCTCGGGCCCGGCGGCGCGAGCCTGTCACCGCTGCTCTCTCGCACCCTGTTTTTTCTTATCGTAACTTTCCCGTCATGCACCCCTATGGCATTTCGATCCACTTTTTTCTGGTTTTACAGAATTTAAATAGATATTTCTCAATCTACATAATGTTAGGCGGAAACCAAAAACGCCATGGCCAATTTCTACGAAAGATACCCGTTGAATATCCCGGGTCGTTACTACATCGACAGTCAATGCACTGATTGCGATTTGTGCCGCGAGACTGCGCCCAATAATGTCAAACGCGATGACCGGACTGGAACATCATATGTTTTTAAGCAGCCGGAAAATGAAGAAGAGGCTAAGCTTCTAGAAGAAGGAGGTGTCAAGTGCTGCCCAACCGAGGCGGTCGGAAATAATGGAGATCGTTTTGATTGGGCGACTGAGCCGATTTACAACTGGAACGAAGCATACCGAGAGCGCGGAATAGATTTCGGGCCACTGCCAATCATCGTACGCATGGAGCAATCATCACAGATTTCGTTGCAGCTGAAAGGCTCGCTTTGCGTAGTGGCTTGGATTGCGGCGATTATCGCAATGGCCTTTGTAGAAGATTGGCAATTCAGTTGGGCGGGCATTCTGCTGCCGCCGGTTTTTAGTCCCGCAGGATTTCCGTTCTTCATGCTTCTTGCCCCTGTTGTCCCAAATAGTTCCGCAAACATATACTTCGCAGCTTTTGTGGGGTGGAGTTACTATGTTGCGTTGACGACTTTGAGCTTACGAGCCAAACGGCGTGTTGTGTTCTCTTGGCTGTTCATAGTGCTGTGTGGTTCTTTGCTTTTGAATATCGCTGGTTGTGCTTCCATGAAGAATACCAAGTTTGGCTGTGAGTATTTGCCACCTAACCAGGGTGCCGCAGCGAACCCGGCCATCGCGCTTTCGTAGCCATCGTGGCCCCCAGCGGGCCGTGTGGCAGGCGAGGATTGATCGTGCCTTATGCCGTCTTGCTTTCTTTCCATTCCCTTGACGCTAGCGCGCGAGCAGGGAACTGCGGTATCTTAAATCTTCTTGCTTTTGCCGTCGTGATATCTATTCGTGCGATTCCTCCAAGCAACCGCAACACCTAACCAAGCGCTGCAGCCAACCGCGCTCGCGCGGCGGCTGAGCTAAATCGATCAACAGAAAACCATGCTCACCCATCCAAACGGCTTTCTCGAAGCAAGAGAGCGCCACTATCAGAAATTTTTCGGGCCGATGACCCAGGATGTAATGCACTCCACCGACATCAAGCCTGTTCACATCGACATTTACCAATTCGAGCCGACGGTTGATCGTCCATACTGGACTCTCATCACCAGTGGGATGAGTAACGAGCGACAGCTTCAACCTCAGGATTGTGATAAGCATATGTCTTCAAGAGCGGAGATTTTGATGTATGTGCCGGAACCGCAGGGGTGGATGTTCTCCGTGCTGAAGGGTTTGGCTGAGATGCCATTTGAGGATAAGACTTTCCTGCACTGGTGGCACACCGTTCCCAACGGAATGCCGATGACCGCGAAGCCATCTTTACTGACATCTTACTTCTTTCTTCCTCCTTACTTTGAATCAGACGGATTCCGTGGTTTTGATCTAAATGGTGACCGTGTCGACTTCCTTTGGATGATTCCGATTACTGAATCCGAACGCGAGTTTGCACGCGAGCAAGGATCCCAAGCCCTTGAACAGCGACTCCAAGAGGCGGAGATGTCTCCCATCTTGGATGAATCGCGCCATTCTTTCATATGAGAAACAAGTCAAACAAGGCGGTGGAGGCAGCTCCGCTTCGCGCCGTGCCTCAGTCTTGATCATTAGGACAAATAATGAAAAACGGCATGATCCTCTTTGCTCTCTTCATTGGCCTCTTTTTTGCTGTCGGCTTTGGGTTGCTCGGCTACGGCGGGTTTTCATATTATCAAGGAAGAAGGTCGCTCTCATGGCCCCAAGTGCCGGCGAACATCAGTAAATGTAAGATCGAAGAAAATTCCGACGGCGATGGAACAACTTGGAAGGTCAAGGTGCTGTATGACTATTCAGTAGAAGGCGTCAGCTATTCTGGGGATCGCATCGCATATGGTTATGGTGGCAGCAGCACACGAGAAGAGCATAAAGCTATTCATGATAAGCTTATTAATGCCAACGCCGTTTTTGTCAAATATGATCCTGCCGATCCAAACAAATCGGTGTTAGCGGCAGGATTCGATCGTTCAACATTTCTGACTATCGCCTTTGCAATCACCTGGCTTTTATTTACGACTGGTTTTACGATTTTATGGGTGAGTTCATCAGGAAAGGACTCAAAACTCTTACAGCAGATACAAGTCATCCAATAACTCCAACAACATCCCACATTTTCGAATATGCTTGCCGGTGTTTACAAATTTAATCCTGCCGGGCCTGATCTGGCTGCGATTGCGCTCATTGCCGTAATTTTCTTTTTTCTCGCCCCGGCTCTCCTGCGATGGCTTTGGAACATGACCATTCCTCAGATATTTGGTGTTCGGCCGATTGCGTTTTGGGAGGCGTTCCGACTTATTCTTATTTGCGGAATTTTATTTGGTCGTTTTCCGCGATGGGGGCAAAGCGGTGGGACAATTCCCCGGCACTCCGTGACTCACCTTGGACATTAGGCGAAATTGTGATTACCATCGCTACATTCAGTAAACCCGAAGAGGCTCATTTGCTCCGTATGCGGCTGGAAGCAGGTGGGATTCCCGCATTTGTTCAAGATGAGAATCTTGTGCAAATGGATTGGTTGTATTCCAATGCGATTGGCGGAGTGCGAGTTCAGATTGCAGAGGAGGATATTCCTAAAGCCAAGGAATTATTGGAGCAAGAGAGTGTTGCCCTGGAAGAGGCTGTAGCCGTTCAATGTCCTTTCTGCGACTCTGCCAATACAGGAATAGACGAATTGCCAAGGCGTATTTCCTTTTTGTCACTGCTGCTTCTTAATTTTCCATTCCTGTTCGCCAAGAACAGATACAAATGCAGTGATTGCGGTAAAATTTGGAATGAAAGAAAACGCCCGTCAAGCTGCGGCAGTTGATCGCTGCCCGGCGTTCAAAGATTGATTTCGCCGGGAAGATCGTCTAACATGGGCCTTGCTGAAGCGGACGATTTCAACCCCTCAATCCTCATGAACCTGCTCATCAAACGCTCCCTGTTCTCCCTCCTCCTGGCCGCAATGACGCTCCCCGCCACCCCCGCACGGGCGCAGGCATCGCTGATCACCGAAGCCCAGCGCGAATACGCGGCGGGCAACTACTCGTCGGCAAAGACGAAATTCGAGCTGGTCCTCGCTGCCGACCCGAAAAATGTCGTGGCGAAGAACTATCTCAAAATGATCGCGGCGGCCGAGTCTCAGGCTGGGCCGGGAGCCAAGACGGAAGCGCAGTTGAAGAAGCTGATCCTGCCGCAGGTGGAAATCCGGGAGGCGACGCTTGATTCCGCCCTCGAATATCTTAGGCAGCAGGCGGCAAAGGCGTCGGGGGACAAGCTGAAGCCAAGTTTCGTGCTGCAGCCGGGCGTCAACAGCGCCGCACCGGTCACGTTGCGCCTGAGCAATATCCCGTTCACGGAGGCACTTCGCTACGTGGGCGAACTGGCGGCGGTGCAGTTTTCCATTGATCAATATGCCATCTCCGTCAGGCCCAAGGCGGCGAGTGTCCCTGCGGCGGCGCCGGTGGAAGTCCGCGCGGCGGAGACTCCCTAGGGAGGAGTGAAGAGAAAGGCAAAGGCAGGCGCCTTCGGCGTTACCGGCGTCGCGGAGTTCCGCCCTCCCAGAGGGCGCTACCGCGCCATTTTTTCTTGGTGCATCCTTCCCGCGCGCGCTTGTCGCGCGGTCGTCGGAGGGCGGAGCTCCGCGGCGCCGCCTCAGCCGCAGGCTCGTTCCTCGCCCTCAGATTAGTAAAGGACCCGGACGAGAGTTAACCCCTCGGCGGGTGCCGCGAAGCTGGTCTTGAGCCGGGGGTCCGTCTTTTCAGGCGTTTCGAGAAATTTGAAGAGCCAATCCGGTGAGGCTTTGCCTTGAGCGCAGCGCATCATGGAGCCGGTAAGGAGCCGCACCATTTTGTAGAGAAAGCCGTCACCTTCGAAGGTGAGCGTGATTGCGCCGCCGGTTCTCCCGGTGACGTCGATCCGCCGAATGGTCCGCACCGTGTCGCCGGATGGGACGCCCCGGTTAGCGGCGAATCCGCCAAAATCATGGGTGCCTATGAGGCCGTGCGCGCATTCTCGCAGCACTTCGATATCGATGGGCATGAAAACGTGCCACGCCCGGCCAATTTCAGAGGGAGGGAAAACGGAACCGTTCCAGATCCGGTAACGATAGACTTTTCCAGTGGCGGAGAACCGGGCTTCAAAATCGGGTCGGGCCCATTGACAACGCATGACGCGGATCTCCCGGGGCAGATGTCCGTTGAGCGCGTTACGCCATTGATCGACCGTAAAACGATCTTTCGGGACATCAGCGTGGGCGATCTGGGCCAACGCATGGACACCGGCGTCGGTCCTGCCTGATCCCTGAACGTTAACCCGCGATCCGCAGAGCTTGGCAAAGGCGGCTTCCAGATGGTCCTGGATGGCCCCCCCCGCGGCCTGACTCTGCCACCCGCAGAACGGGCGTCCATCGTAGGCAAGGGTGAGCTTGAGCCGCTTGATCGATATGATAGACGGAGGGGTCATTCCGACAATGGCCCCTGAAGTGTAAATTCCCGGGTCTTCTTCGCTGCCGGGCGGTACGTGCCATTCATGTTGGGCGGCAGGTCGATGACGACCGTGGCGATTTTCTCCCGGCGTTAAGGAAGCCGGTCAGAATGGCGACGGAAATGCACGGTTTTCGAGTCATCGGATGGGTCGTTAAAACAGGGGAACACTCTACTCCAAAACGGTCTCTTGCCAAGCTCGTGCCGCAGGGTGGTTTCCGGTTTGATCTCTGGAGGCGCATCAAATAGGATATCCGCGTCGATGCGGTAGAATTTCAAGTTCTCTATGATGAAAGATTTCATTAGCGCAGCGGCTAAGCGTCTCCTGCCTGTTCTGTTTGTCATCTCGTCCATTCCGATCCTCTTCGCGCGGGGGCCAGAATCGTTCGCCCGCGATGCTCAAAACGATTATTTAGCCGGCGATTACGAGTCGGCGAGGGCGAAGTTCGAGTTGCTTCTCGACGAGCATTCCAAGAGCGCCATGGCGCAGAAATATCTCGCAATGATCGCGGCGGCTGAAGTTACGCCGGCGGCTAAAACGATAGTGCAATTGAGAAAGCTGAAAGCCGCAGGTGGAGATCCGGGAGGCGACGCTCGATTCCGCCCTCGAATACCTTCGCCAACAGATCATTAAAGCGTCGGACGGTGGGTTGAAGTTGAGCTTTGTGTTGCAAGCCGACGTCAATCGCTCCGCGCTGGTGACGCTCCGTCTCAACGATGTCCCCAGCTGGGACGCGCTGCGCTATGTGGGCCAATTGGCGGGGGTGCAGTTCACCGTCGATCAGGACGCGATTTTAGTGAGACCGCCAGTCCCCGGACCACCGGTGTCTGCAGTGAAGCTCCCGGACGACGGTGAAGCCTCTAATTTCGTGAGTCCGAGCGAAGTCCCTGGACCACCCTACCTTCAGTGAGGCTCCCTGACGTGAGTAAGGCCTCCAATGTTCGTTCTGGAGATTGACGAGAAAGGCCGTTATTCCGCCATCGGGTCGAGCAACGCCTGGGAGTCGAGGTAGCCTTGCAGGATCAACTGCGCGGCGACCTGGTCGATCACCTGCCGGCTTTGTTTCACGTTTTTGCCTGCCTGGTGGAGCGACTTCTGCGCGGCGACGGTGGTGAGCCGCTCATCCCAGAACTTGACGGTGCACGGGGCGAGCGCCTGGAGTTTTTTGGCGAACTCCCTCGTCTTTTCCGCCGCCGGGCCGTAAGTGCCATTCATGTTGCGCGGTAGGCCGATCACCACCGTGGCGACCTTCTCCCGGCGAACGACCTCCGCCACGCGTTGCAGCGGTTTCCCCTCTTTGACGAGGATGGTCTCCAGCGGGTGCGCGAGCATCCCGAGATCGTCCGAAAGGGCCAGACCGATGCGCGCTTCACCCACGTCAATGCCGAGGATTCGAGTCATTGGCTATCTGTAACCGCAACTGAAGGCGGGTGCCAGTCCGATTGCGGCGCCAACCCGAACTTACCCACAGGAAGACGAGACCGCTCTACAAGCCATTCTCCGTTGCTGGCTTGATTCTGCCCGCGCCGTCGCAGGTGATGACGACCCGCGTATTATTCTTCCCGGCGGCCTTGCTGACCAGCAGCACCTTGTTGGGCGCGTCGGTGTCTTTGCCGCCAAAATAATGATAGCCGACGCCCTCGGCATCGGGGGCCATCGGATCCGTCAGGATGCTCTTGTTGGGGAGGTATTGAGGCACCAGTTCGTCCAGAGTGGCGGGGAAATTCCCGTCGTGATCGCCCGCATACAGTCTGCAGCCAAGGTAAATCTGCTTGGCGCGGGAGAGGCTCTTTGTTTGCTTGCCTCTTTCCCTCACGCTGATGAAAGCCGGGGTTGCGATGCCCGCCAGAATGGCGGCGGGAGCTACCGAGCCGATGCCGGCGATTTGGGTCGGCCCGGTTGCGCCGCGGCTAAAGCCAATCCACCCTTCGGGGGTGTCTTGGACGACGCTGCACGCCCAGTTTGCCGCCGACGAGGAGGCGAAAAACTCCAGGAACCGCTGGGCTTCGGGAGGGGTGTTGGGTTGTTGTGCCGCAGCGATCTGGATATCCAGGAGCGTTTTTTGGAAGATCGGGGCGATCACCTGGAACTGGCAGGCCGGCGCAGGCAGGTCGGCGGTCAGTTTTTTGAAGTTCTCGGAAGCGGCGAGGCCCGGCTTTTTGCCCGCTTTCACTTCAAACATCTCGCGGATCAACGCTTCGTTGCTGCTCAGGACGAGGGTGTCTTTCTGCCAGGCCACCGCGGGGCGCAGGAAGGGCAAGGGAACCGGAACGGGGATGCTCCTCAGCTTCAGGTCGCCGTCGTCGGCGATCACGATGCCCGGGATTTTGGCAAGCTCCTGCTCCACGCGGCCCAGCAGCGCGGGGTCTTTCACCTGGATGAGGATGGCCAGCCCCGGTTCGGGGACGGTGAGGGGTTTTCTGCCGGGAGCGGAAGGGAGGGTGGCCTGGCGGCTTTCGTCCAGCGTGACGACGACGGCGTAGCGGGGGCCGACGGAAGCGATCAGGTCGACCAGCTTCAGGCCGGCGTTGGCTTCAAGCTGCCGGGCGAACAGGTCGATCCCCTGGCGCAGTTCGGGCTTCGTTGCCGCTTCTTTGTTGAGGAGGTTCCACACCGGCTGGAGCGAAAAATCGCCGCTGCTCGCCAGGGCGGTGCGTTCGGGCAGATAGGAGATAATCTCCAGGGCGTCGGAAGCATTGCCATTGAGCTTCCAGAGAACGCCGTTCCCATTCCCTTCGTAGTGGTGGAGCATCCACTTCGTCTGGTAATAGCCGGGCTCCACCGCGATGGAGCTGATTCCAAAGCCGCTGATTTCGTTGAGCCCGCTCTGGCTGGCGATCCGGCTAGCGTAATCCCAGGCTTCCGTGGCCTTCGCCCGGTTTTCGGATGGCATGCTGCCGAGGAGAAGCGGCTGCAATTGGGCCAGTTTGGTTGAGGCGGCTTTGAGGAAGTTCTCGGTGGAAAGGAAGAAATAGAAGCCGCCGCCTGGGTCGAGATGCCGCGCGATGGCGTCAAAGCTGGTCGGTTCCGCCGAAATTATCTTTTTGGACGCAGCCTGCTGTTGCGGGGTGGAAGGGGTGGATGAGGTGGAACTGGAGGAAGGGTTCTTCTGACATGCCGCCATTGCGAGCAGCATCAGCGGGGTCGAGGTCCATCGAAACGCGCGGGGGATAGCCATGGCAGGCGTGATACATGCCTGCGCTCCCAAAGCCAAGCGGAATGGATGCTTAAGTTACAGAGCAAAAGTCGTTGCGGATCGCGAGAGAAGAGACCACGAGCGACGATTTCCACCACCCTTCCAGGGTGGAGATGGTTTTATGATGAGATTCCGGGGGTTCCGCTTTGCTTCACCCCCGGCTAATTTCCACCAGCCCTCCGGGCTGAAATCCCTCGTGATGCGTGTCCCTAGACACGCCGCAAACAGAAATTACTCCTACAGATCGAGCAGGAGGCGCATCGGGTCTTCGATGCATTCCTTCAGCTTGATGAGGAACGTCACCGCTTCTTTGCCGTCCACGACGCGGTGGTCGTAGCTGAGCGCGAGGTTCATCATCGGGCGGATGACCACCTGCCCCTTGATCGCGATCGGGCGTTCCTGGATCTTGTGCAGACCGAGGATACCGCTTTGTGGCGGATTAAGGATCGGGGTGCTCAGGAGCGAGCCGTAGACGCCGCCGTTGGAGATGGTGAAAACGCCGCCTTGCAGGTCTTCCACCTTGATCTTCCCTTCGCGGGCTTTCCCGGCGTAGGCGATGATGTCCTTTTCGATCTCGGCGAAGTTCTTCTGATCGGCATCGCGGATGACCGGGACGATGAGCCCGCGCTCGGTGCCGACGGCGACACCGATGTCGTAGAAGTGGTTGGTGATCAGGTCGTCGCCGTCAATGCGGCTATTAATACCGGGGACGGCCTTGAGCGCCTTGACGGTCGCCTTGATGAAGAACGACATGAAGCCGAGTTTGACTCCGTATTCCTTGGTGAAGGACTCCTGCATCCGGGAGCGGAGATCCATCGTCGCGCTCATGTCGCACTCATTGAAGGTTGTGAGCATGGCGGCGTTCTGCTGGGCCATGACGAGTTGCGCGGCGATCTTGCGGCGCAGCGGTGACATCTTCTTGCGGGTGGTGCGGCTGTCGGGCGTACCGGCAGCGACCGGAGCCAAGGGCTGGGCTTCCGGGGCCGTTTCGACCGGCTTGGAGACGACAGGCGCGGGAGCCGCCGGAGCGGCGACGGGAGCGGGCTTTGTTTCCACCACAGGAGCCGGAGCGGCTTCTGCCTTGGGAGTGGTGGGGGCCGGGGCCGCAGGGGCCGGAGCAGCGGCAGCGCCGCTTTCTTCCAGCGTGGCGACAACGGTGCCGATTTTGACCTCTTCGCCCTCGGGGACGAGAATCTTGAGCACCCCGGCTTGTTCGGCGGTGATCTCAGTGGAGACTTTGTCGGTTTCCAGCGTGAGAAGGGCGTCGCCGGCGGCGACCGTTTCTCCGTCCTTCTTGTGCCAGGTGGAGATCAGGCCGCTGGTGATCGATTCACCAACCGCGGGGATTTTGACTTCGATGCTCATGTGGGGTGGTTTGCTAAAAGGTGGGGTAAAAAAGGAGGCCTGACTTACAGAGCGAACGCGTCATCGACGAGTTGCTTCTGTTCGATCTTGTGGATGGACATCGCGCCGACGGCCGGGCTCGCGCCCTCGCCGCGTCCGGCGTAAACGATGTCGGTGCCGAGCAGGGCGCGCAGGCGAGGTTCGATGAAGCTCCAGGAGCCCATGTTCTGCGGCTCTTCCTGGGCCCAGACGAATTTCTTCGCCTTGGTGAACCCGGCAAGCGCCTCTTTGATGGCCGCTTCGTTGAGCGGATAAAGCTGCTCGATGCGGATGATCGCCGTGTCGGTCCGGTTCCCGGCGGTCTGTGCGGCGAGCAGATCGTAGTAGACCTTGCCGGAGCAGAAGATGACGCGCTTGACCTCGGCCGCTTTGCCGATAACCGGCCCGGGCAGGATCTCGTGGAACCGGCCTTCCGTGAAGTCTTCCAGCTTCGACGTGCAGAATTCCGCGCGCAGCAGGCTCTTGGGGGTCATCAGGATGAGCGGTTTACGGAAGTCGCGCTTCATCTGGCGGCGCAGGGCGTGGAAATACTGGGCCGGAGTGGTGAGGTTGCCGACCTGGATATTGTCTTCGGCGCAGAGCTGGAGGAAGCGTTCCAGGCGGGCGCTGGAGTGTTCCGGCCCCTGCCCTTCGTAGCCGTGAGGCAGGAGGAGGACGATGCCGCTGGGGCGCTGCCACTTGGACTCCGCCGAGCTGATGAACTGGTCGATGATCACCTGCGCGCCGTTGGCGAAATCGCCGAACTGCGCTTCCCACATGCAGAGCATGGAGGGGTAGTGCAGCGAGTATCCGTAGTCGAACCCAAGCACTGCCGCCTCAGAGAGGAACGAGTTGTAGACGCAGAAGCGGGCCTGCGAATCGGAGAGCTTTTGCAGCGGGATGTAACGTTCGCGAGTCTGCGCGTCGTAGATGACCGACTGGCGCTGGGTGAACGTGCCGCGTCGGCTGTCCTGACCGGAGAGCCGGACAGGGGTGCCTTCGAGCAGGAGCGATCCGAAGGCGAGCGCCTCCGCGAACGACCAGTCGTAAGGGCCGTTGTTGGCGTGGGCGTTGGCGCGGCGGTCGAGCACCGTGCGCTTGACCTTCGGGAGAACGTTGAACCCTTCGGGGACGTTGGTGAGAACCCGCACGATCTGGTCGAGCGTGGCCTTGGGGACGGTCGTATCGACCGTTTCATGCGAGTAGGGAGGCTGGAAAACCGCCGTCGATTCGCTGAACTTCGTGGCGTCTTTCTCCTGCGGCTGCTTCTCCGCCTGGCGCACTTCTTCCAGCGTCGTTTCGAGCTTGCGCTCGTACTCGTCATCGAGGGCGGCGGCTTCTTCGGCAGTCAGCACGCCGGAATCGACGAGGCGCTGGGTGAAGATTTTACCCACCGAAGGATGCTTGGCGATGTTGGCGTAGAGATTCGGCTGGGTGAACGCGGGCTCTTCAGTCTCGTTGTGCCCGTGCCGCCGGTAGCAGTACATGTCGATGACGACGTCGCGCTTGAACTGCTGGCGGAAGGAGAAGGCCAGTTCGGCAACGTAACGGACGGCGATCGGGTCGTCGCCGTTGACGTGGAAGATCGGCGCTTCGATCATCTTGGCCACGTCGGTCGCGTACTGGGAAGAACGCGCGTCGGCGGGCAGGGTGGTGAAGCCGATCTGGTTGTTGACGATGATGTGCACCGTGCCGCCGACCTTGTAGCCGGAAAGCTGGGAGAGGTTCAAAACCTCGGCCACCATTCCCTGACCTGCGAAGGCGGCGTCGCCGTGGACCAGTACGGGGAGCACCTTGGAGCGTTCTTCGGTGTCTTCCCAGATCCGCTGGCGGGCGCGGGCCGTCCCTTCGACGATCGGGTTGACCGCTTCCAGGTGGCTCGGGTTGGCGGCAAGACGGATTTCGACCTCTTCACCCCCGCGCGTGGTGCGCTTGGTGTGGTATCCGAGGTGGTACTTCACGTCGCCGTCACCTCCGACGAGATTGGGGACGTAGTTCTCGGAGAACTCCGTGAAGATGACCTTCAGCGACTTGTTGAGGAAGTTGGCGAGCGTCGTGAGACGGCCCCGGTGGGCCATGCCCATGACGATCTCTTTGACGCCTTTCTGCGGCGACTGCTCGAAAAGGGTATCGAGGATGACCATCAGCGACTCGCCGCCTTCCAGCGAGAAGCGTTTCTGGCCGACATACTTGGTGTGCAGAAAGCGCTCAAACGCTTCGGCTTCCAAAAGCTCGAGGAGGACCGCCTTCTGTTCTTCCACCGGCAGGGCGCTGGCGGGCGGGCGCGATTCGATGCGCTCGCGAATCCAGTTCCGCACATACGGGTTCTGGATATGCATGAACTCCACGCCGATCGTGTCGGCATAGATCGCCTGAAGGGAGGCGATCATCTCCCGGAGGGACATTTTCTCTCCGCCCTTGAAAAACTTGGAGGAGACGACGAGGTCGAGGTCCTTTTCGCTGAAGCCAAGCTCCCGCAGGCTCAGGAGCGGCTGCTCCGGGCGCTGGGGGTTGAGCGGGTCGATCATCGCGATCGTATGGCCCAGGGTGCGGTAGGCATAGACAAGCCCTTCCACACGGGTTTGCAGGGGGAGCTCCCCGTCTGTGAGGGTGGGCTCGGCGGCGACGCCGGCTTTGGGGGGAGCGCCGTTTTTGGATTGGACAAACCCGAGTTCAAATCCTTCGAAGAAAGCGGACCAGGCAGCGTCGACCGACGAGGGGTCGCGCTTCCAGAGTTCGTAATTTTCGTCCAACAAACCGGCGTTAAAGGCGTTAACCAGCGAAGTTCTCATGGCACTTTGGCAGCCCGCAATGTAAGGCCGGTTTTTTGCAGGACCAATGAAAAAATGAGCGGATCACAAATTTTGCTAATAATGGACTTGGAACGGAAAATTTTGAGCAACCTTCCAGCTTTTTTGTCGGAATCCAGCGTGAAATCACGATTCCTTTTCGCACTTCCATCGCTTTTGGCAGCCGTCTTTATAGGCACGGCACCTTTCCCGGCCCGCGCCGCCGCCGGCGATACCCAGGATCCTGCGACCGAACCGGCAGTGATCGCCGTGGGAAAGGCGCTTCCGGCAGTCGTCAATATCAACACCGAGAGGGTGATTCGCCGGACTTACCGGGACCCTTACGATGACATCTTTAACCAGTTCTTCGGCGGTGCGAGGGCGAGGCCGCGCGAGCTTCGGCAGAAAGTGCAAAGCCTCGGGTCGGGCTTCATCGTCGATCCGGCAGGTTACATCGTGACAAACGAGCACGTCGTGGAGCGGGCCGAAGACCTTAAAATCTCGGTGACGACCTCCGACGGAAAGACTTACGACGCGAAGTATGTCACGGGGGATTCGGAGGCCGACCTTGCGCTCTTGAAGATCGAGAGTGAGAAGCCGCTCCCGTTCATCTCGCTCAAGAACGTTTCGGCCAATCTGCTCGGGCAGACGGTGCTGGTGGTGGGCAACCCGATGGGGTACGGCCACTCGGTGGCGCGTGGGATTCTGAGCGCGGCCAACCGGAACCTGGCCATCGCGGAGATTGAGTTGAAGAACCTGCTGCAAACCGATGCCGCAATTAACCCGGGCAACAGCGGAGGGCCCCTCATCGATCTCTCCGGCAAGCTCGTCGGCGTTGCCTCGGCAAAGATGGCCTATGGAGACAGGGGGGTGCCGGTGCAGGGAATCGGCTTTGCCATCCCTGCCCCCGTGGTGGCGCAAAAAGTGGAGGAGTTCCGCAAGGCTGCCCTCAATCCCGAGGCGGGAACCCTCGCTGGTTCGGCGGCCCGGAAGCGGTTCGGGCTTTCCTTGCAGGATCTTACGCCGGACCTGAGCGAAGCCTTCGGCGTCGAGCCGGGGAGCGGCGTGCTCGTTTCCGACGTGGAGCCGGGCAGCGTGGCCGAAGAGAGCGGCCTGCGCCGCGGCGTTGTCATCTTCCAGATCGGCAACTATGCCATTCGAAGCGTTGCCGATGCCGAGAAACTGCTCGTTCAGGCAAAAAAGGACGCCCGCGTCGATATGAGCGTGGGGATCGCCCAGCGCCGCCGGGGAGTGATTCTGCAGAGGATTGAGATCGTGTCGCTGGTGCCGAAAAGTTAAGCTTCGGGAGTTTGGCTACTGTGGTGAAAGCTTAGTTCATCGATAAATCGAGGGTCATCAATAGAGGAAAGAGAGTAAGCCTTCGGCCGCAACGGGTGCGGCGTCGCGGAGCTCCGCCCTCCGCCGGGAGGATTTCCGTCGCGCATC
Organism: Chthoniobacteraceae bacterium; assembly: GCA_037190965.1. Classification (GTDB taxonomy): domain Bacteria; phylum Verrucomicrobiota; class Verrucomicrobiia; order Chthoniobacterales; family Chthoniobacteraceae; genus DATMFV01. The sequence goes on along the minus strand of JBBCKI010000031.1, from coordinate 37,760 downwards.
TCTTCTGACGGAGGGCGGAGCTCCACGACGCCGTTGATGCCCAAAGGCCCTCAATTTCTTCTTCTCGACAACTCGTGCCTGTGGGCGTTTCCTGGGACGAACTGATCTTTTACTACACTAGTTAGTAAAACTTGGATTCTGGCCGTTGCTTGCAGCACGCTGTCGCGCAATGATGCCCGGCATGTAGATGAACACCCACAAACCCACGCTAAAGAAAACGGTTCCAAAAGCAGGCAGGAAAAAGGTCTTTCCGCTAATTCCTGCTTCAAGAACGCTTTTTCCCGGGTTGGTCGGCGAGTAATGAACCGTCACCGCCGAGCCCGCCGGATACTTGTTGACGGTTCCCCTCGCGCGCGATGGATCGCTCGATCCATAACTGCCGAAGGCGATATTATTGGATGACTGGAGTTGACCCGCGACGGTATACTCATACAGAACCTCGGCATGGTAAGTGGTGCCCCCCTTATCGCCCTGTTTCGAGTCAACAGAGGATGAAACCACCTTGCCCTGAACCGTTGGCCAGGTTTCGCTCGCCTTTGCCGTCACCAGTGACTTGACTCCGAAAAACAAAACAGCGCCTCCGATGAGGATAAAGATGGATGAAAAGATCCGTAATCCGATAGAGCCCATGGTATTATTAAATGTAGAAACGGCAGTTGATGGTTCTTTGTCGTTTTAGTGGCCCGGTCTTCAAATCGTCGATCATAAAATAGTTTAGACGATAGGGAACGGCTATCTGCTGCTTTACTGGGTCGCCAAGGAGGGGGGGAATCACCGGCCTCGCGATCGAAGTCGACATCTGAGTTGACTAAAAGAGTCCCTCCGATGATGCTGCCGCTTTAGCTTTATATTGGATCCCCATGGCCTGTAGAATGCCTCAGTTCTATCCGATGACGCGAACAACGATTGCTTTGTGGGGCGGATTTTTCTCCTGGGTAATATTCGTCTGTTTTCTGTCCTCTTTAAGCGCAAGCAAGTTGGCGTCGGCTCCTCATTTCTTCAAGGGATTTGATAAGGTGGTTCACTATTCATTGTTTTTTCCAGGATCGATTCTTCTGACGATGGCGGTTCGTGGAACCATGCCCTGGGCGTGGGGGAAAGTCCTGTTCGCTAGCGTTCTTTCCCTGGCCTTGTTTGGATGGGGCGACGAGATCCATCAGCTTTTCACGCCTGGACGAAGCGGTGCGGATTTTGGCGATTGGCTGGCGGACTTTTGCGGAGCATTGACCGGAGCGGTTCTGGTATTCCTGCTTTCGAGGTATCGGTCGCGTCGTCAACTTGCGTCGACTTCAGATTCCGTTTCACCCGACCTCCGACGTTGATCGCGGCATGGTGCGGCAGCACCGGTAGCCCGCTCGCGCCGTCGAGCGCGGGGTTCGGCTTCCGTGGCTTCATCAGGGTTGCATCCCGGCACAGGCAGCCCGTCCCGCAGAGATGGGCGTCAAATGCGGCTCGTTATCGGTCCCGCACTCTCGGCGAGAGCGGGTTGCCATCCACCCGTGTGTCCTGCGTGCAAATCCACCTGCTCCAACGTCGGAATTGAGGTTTGGCCAGGGAGTTCGATGTTGGTAAGGAGGGGGTTCGTGTTGTCGCGACAGAGTGGGCCCCCGCCGCCCCCGTCCAACTTCGGCTTTCCAGCCGAATCATTAAGAAGGGAAATATCCGCCCGGCGCATCATGCAGGAACACTAAATCGCCACGTTATGAACCTCGTACAAACGATTCTCAATCTGTTATCCAGCGGTGACACTCTAGGCAAGATAGGCTCAACCCTCGGAATCGGTCAGGACCAGGCGGGTAAAGCCGTTAGCGCCGCCGTGCCGAGTCTGCTTGCCGGTCTGGTTGGCGCTGTCTCCAAACCGGGAGGCGGAGCCAACCTCGCCAACGTTCTGTCGCAACAAGACCCTGGAGTCACCGACAACATTTCCGGCCTGTTTTCGGGCGGCGGGGCTACCGCTGCCGCACAGGGCTCCAACGCCCTCAGTTCGATTCTCGGAGGGTCGGTCGTGAGCCAGATTGGCAGCGTGCTTGCGCGGTTTACCGGAGTGGGCGAAGGCGTCATCGGAAAATTGTTGGGGATGCTCGCGCCTGTCGTATTGGGCGTCATCGGGAAGCACTCGAAGGGGCTGGATGCCGCAGGCATCACCAATATGCTCGCCGGGCAGAAGGAAAACATTGCCGCTGCCATGCCGGCGGGGCTTGGCAGCATGCTTTCCTCGGCAGTGCCCGGCCTCGGCAGCGTGCTCGGAGGCCCTTCACGCGCCACCCCGCCGGTGGGTAGACTCCCTGAGTCAGGTGTATCTCCCCGGGAACCCGTGGCTCCAGGGATGTCGGCCTTGAGATGGATAATTCCTCTAGTGATAGCGGCTTTGATTCTCTATTTCCTACCCAGGATGTTCAGAAGGACTGCCGAGACCCCTCCGCTGGTAGGAGAAAGCCAGGTACAAGAGGCCCCTGCTGAGCGGGACGGCGCGAAAGTTATTAACGAGGGATCGTCCCTTCTTAGAGACGCGACTGCGACCATTGGGTCCATTACCGACGAGGCCAGCGCCGGCGCAGCTGTGCCGAAGCTGCGGGACATTACCGCGAAGTTGGGCGGAGTTCGCTCCGGGTTGGCCGCACTTCCCCAGCCAGTCCAGAAAGCCGCCCTGGATCACTTTCGTCCGCTGGTGGCTAACCTTCATGCGGCCGCTCAGCCCGTGCTCACTTTGCCTATTGTTGGCGATCAGGTAAAGCCTGCTGTGGACGGGCTATTCAGCCAGGTTGACAAGCTGATGACGGCGCCGGGAACCCCTTGAGCTAATGGTTCGGGAGCTCTAGAGGAGCGGGTTCACCGGATTCCTATTGTCGATGCCGAGCGGAGGTGCAGCACATGACCGGATGTTGAGAGTATTGTCATTCCAGTGAGCTGTGGCGCCTCTTTTCTTCTTCAGCGAGAGTGTGGTTCAAGGCATCGAGTGCGTCGGATCCGGCGAAATTGGGTGAGAACGGATCAAGGCGATCAGCGCGGAGGCAGAGGCCAAGAATGATGAAACCGCCGAAAAGAACGATCGGCCCGCGAAGCCACTGATACGCCATAAGGTTGCGGAACTGTTTGGGGTCGTCTGCACGAGCGATGACGTGGCGCTGACACGCACGTCCTGGAGACAACGCATCCGCGACGCCGCGATACTCGTCGTATGCCGCATCGGCTAGGCAAAAGAGGCCGGAGGCAATGAGAATGTAAGCGAGCGCTCGCATAGAGGCATCGTCTGATTGGTCCGTGATCGGCCTTCGTTACTCGGGACAGGCGCTATATTCATTCGGTTTTGGACGGACAAATCTCATCTAGCGGCGTGAAGGTCGAGCGGTCGAGAGCGGCGAATTCGGCAATAGAAATGGGACCATGGCTGCATGTCTTATCAGCCTTTGGGTGATCATGTGAAATGATTTACAAAGTGGTGTTCATTCGAGCGAATAGGACTTTTGGCGTCCATAGAGTATGCTTTGCAGAATTACGATGATGAAAACGACTCCGATCACCAAATGCGGTAGGCAGGTAGGCCACGCTCCCAAGATGAAAATCCGATATAGAATCATGAGCGACCAGGCGACTCCGACGCCAACCATGCAACTTAACAGAAAGTGGGAGGCGCGACGGATTTTGAACGAAATAACCAAAGAAACAATAACCGCGATTAGAGCAATGATTGTTGGAAGGAGCCCCATGAATAGTACTTCGGATTTCATAATGGATGCCTCGCATTGTCAGGTGCTTTTGAGGATGGTAAAGGACCCTGCAGGAAAGCAGGCCAAATAGACAAACGCGGTTAATCCAGTTATCAAATTTTCGCCCCTGTAATCGCCCTTGTTCAGGCAGCGGCCGGGAAAGTGCCATAAAAAATTCAATCGGACGTCGGCCTCTACGCTTCGGCCCTCATCGCAATCAACGGATTCAAAGATAATCTCGAACTTCACACAGCCTGCTTGGCGATCCTTTGCCTCTTGAGTCTTTGGATCAGTCGTGATCCCAATTCTAAATTGAGTCTCGCTGAGCTCGGGAGAATGCATCACGAGATCACGAACGGCAAGAATCGCGCGCACCGTCTTCGGGCCGAACCGTTTGTATTGTTCGAGTCCGTGAGGGAATTTCTTCGGGTCGATATCCTTCAATGCCTCTGACAGAGATGTGGGATCAGATGGCATCTTTTTTGTTGGAGAGGAATCGCCTGACGACTAGTGATCAAGATTCGGCCCGAAGGGAGGGGTGCCTGCATCGCCTTGTTCGGGGGAAATTAACTGTTCGATGCGTTCGGCCCATTCTTTTCTCTTCGAAACTGCAAACCTCGCTTTAACCCCATTCCTTTTCTCTATGCTAAGGCCATTTGGAATGAAACCCATGGTGAGCGTTGGAACGGCGCTGGCAATGTCTGCGACCATGACATCAACTGGTTGGTTCTGTAGATTCTTACCATGAGACCGGAACATTAGTCTCCTTTCGGTCAAGATTAGCCAGCCTCCCTTGCCTTCACCATTTTGGAAATGATTGGCGGGTCCCTGAAGGAGAATCTTTTCACCCTCAAAGGAATGGTCTTTGCATTCCATTTTTCTTCGCTGATTTTCTGCGAAGATGGCCATTGCGACCCCAAAAAATACTCCACCCGCAAGGCCGATTGACAGTCCGCTCGTGGAACCCTGTCTCCACGCGTAGAAGAGCCCCATAAAAAGACCGAATGGGACTCCTGTGAAAATTGAATTTTTGATGATCCGTTGAGTCATGGCGGCTGGTTATACTCGAGCTCGGCTATCGCGCGGAACGCGGTTGGATGCAGGACTTTGCTCTGTTTGTTTGCGACCTTATCATCGACGAAACCGCGCCGACGACTCCGACGATGATCGAAACGACACCCGGCCAGGTTGGTAGAGGACTTGAGTGGGCAATGTTTTTGATCATTTCGTGGAAGTTTCGACTCCGGTTTTCTCCGCCAAGGCGAAGGAGGTAATTGTCGATAAATATCTCCTGAAGATCGCTCTCTTCGAGTTTCCCTGCCGAGACCTTTTCAGCCGCCCAGGCATACAGGTCGTGTTCAATTTGCATCGCGTCGCTTAGGGCGCGTGTCTCCGCCGTGTTCGGCATCAGCGTAGCATAGAATAGCCAAACCGTTCCTAACATGATCAGAGTGACAGCCATCAGTATCTTCATTGTTAGTGGACGATTCGGCGCGGGTGCCGCGAAGCGGGTTATCTGCAGCGGTTTGTTTGGCGTGGCCTACTTGGTGTTGACGGCGTGATGGGTGTAAAACTGTCGTGGGAAGAAAGATTTAACTTCGTCGAACAACTCGATGGTCCTCAAATTTGCGAAAAACGTCAATTCCTGTATTCAAGGGAGGCAGGGGGCGGGCATCTCGCTTCGGCGACGGGAGGGTGAAGAGAAACGCTTGGCCCCATGTTTAGCCAGCACCGGCCGGTTTCTCCATCCCTCTCCCCCAAAAAAAAGTCGGTGCAAGGAGGCCGGTTCCGGTTTATCCATGTGCCTCCGGCTTTGGGCCGGGACCCCTCCCCATGATTAAAGTTGAAAACCTGACCAAACGGTACGCGGGCTTTACCGCCATCGAGAATTTGTCTTTCGAAGTCGGCAAGGGAGAGATCGTCGGTTTTCTTGGGCCCAACGGCGCGGGGAAATCGACGACGATGCGCATTCTGGCCACGAGCATGCCCGCGACCTCGGGTCGGGCCACGGTGGCCGGGTTTGACGTGTTCACGCAGTCGCTCGATGTGCGTCGGCATCTCGGTTTCATGCCGGAGAACGTCCCCCTCTATAAGGACATGCGGGTGTCGGAGTACCTGAACTACCGCGCCTCGCTCAAGGAGTTGACGGGCCGTCGTCGCCGCGAGCGGGTGGGCGACGTGACGGAGCTCTGCTCCCTGCGCGAGGTAGAGGGCCGGGTGATCGGGCGGCTCTCCAAGGGGTATCGGCAACGGGTGGGGCTGGCCGACGCGCTGCTTAATTCGCCCGACCTGCTGATTCTCGACGAGCCGACCGCCGGGCTCGACCCCAACCAGATCCGCCAGGTGCGGGAGCTGATCCGCAACCTCGGCAAGCATCACACGATTCTGCTTTCCACCCACATTCTTCCCGAAGTCGAGATGACGTGCAACCGGGTGGTCATCATCAACCGGGGGCATATCGAGGCGGCGGATACCCCGGAAAACCTCGTGAATGCGATGCGCGCGGCGGGCGGCATCCGCCTGGAGGCGAAAGTGGCCCCCAACGATGACGGACGTGTTCTGCTGGCGGGGCTGCCTGGAATCAAAGAGGTTTGCCTGGAGCAGGAGGAGCACGAGGGCCCGGAAGAGGGGTGGACCCACTTCACCCTGCGGACCGACGCGGGGCGCGACCCTCGCGAGGAGATCTGGCGGCTGGCCAACGACCGGCGCTGGACCGTGCGCGAGCTTTCCCGCCGCCGGGCCACCCTGGAAGATGTGTTTGTGGAACTGACCCACGGCGACGATCTTTAACCCCTTCCCTACCCCGATGTCGAAATTCCTCACTCTTCTCGCCCGCGAAGTCCGGGCCTACTTCTACTCGCCCACGGCTTACGTGGTGCTCTGTTTCTTCCTGCTGCTGACCGGGTTCGCCTTTTACATGGATGTCGCGCTGCTCTCTCGCGGGCCGACGGAAGTGACGGTGGTGGAAGGATTTTTCAACTCGGTGCCGTTCTGGATCGGATTCATTTTGATTTTTCCTCCGATCACCATGCGGGTCTTCGCCGAAGAATTTAAGATGGGAACCATCGAAACGCTGATGACCGCCCCGGTGCGTGATTGGCAGGTGGTGCTCTCCAAGTTCGGCGGGGCACTGGTGTTCTATGCGGTGATCTGGCTGCCGAACTTCCTCTACTTCGTCGCCTTCGAGCGGATCGCCAAGGTCGACGCGGCCAACGCGACGGGCGCTTTCTGGGGGAGCTTTCTCATCCTGATGCTGGTGGGAATGTTTTTCCTCTCCATCGGCTGCCTCGCCTCCGTGGTGACGCAGGACCAGATTGTGGCGGCGGTAATCTGTTTCTGCTTGCTCACGCTCTACTTCTTTGCCGGGCTCCTGACTTTCTTCTCGCCCAATGTTTCGCCGATCCTTCGCGACATCGTGAGCTATTTCTCCACGTTGGAGCACATGAGCGAGTTTTCCAAGGGGATCATCGATTCGCGGCGGGTGGTCTTCTATCTGTCGGCCACCGCGCTGATTCTCACGCTGACTCACCAGATTTTTCAGTTCCGCCGCTGGAAGGCGTAATACCCATCCCCTTTTCCGCCATGTCCAACCCCTCTTCCATCAACCGCTCCCGGATTGGCGCGAATGTGGTCGTCCAGATCGCGCTGGTCTTTCTGATCGTCATGATGGTGAACTACTTCGCGTTCAACCATTACCGGCGCTGGGATTTTTCGCGGGACCATAAATACTCGCTCAGCGAACAGACCAAACGCGTGATCGGCGATTTGAAGAAGCCGGTTGAAATGACGGTCTTCTTCGCGGGCAACTCGCCCATCGCGAATGACGTCGGCGGGCTGGCCCGCGAATACGCCGGGGTATCGAAGAAAAAAGTGCGAGTGGAGGTCGTCAACCCCTACCTGAACCTGACCCGGGCGCGGGAGCTGGCCTCTCAGTACAAACTGGGCGACCAGGAGAACGTTGTCATTGTCTCCTACGATGGTCGCGACAAACTGGTGAACGCGACGGAGATGGCGGAGTTCGATATCTCCTTCAACCCGCTGGAGAAGCCACGTTTGAAGGCGTTCACCGGAGAGCAGGCGCTGACGAGCGCGTTGATCGAAGTGACCGCGCAAGGGGCAAATAAAATTTACGCCATCAGCGGGCATGGGGAGGTGGCGTTCAACTCCGAAGACCTTTCCGGATTAAAGACCTTCATCGAGCGGCAGAACGTCGTCGTCGCGCCGCTCAAGCTGACCGATGTGGACGGCATTCCCGCAGATGCCCGGATGCTCTTTATTGTCGGTCCGAAGTACGATTTCTCGGAGCGCGAACTTGGGATGCTGGCGGCGTACTGGAACAAGCAGGGACGGGTTTTCGTGTTGCTTGACCCCGCCTCGCCGACGCCGAACCTCGCGGCGTTCTTGCATCGGCACGGCGTTGTGGTCAATGACGACCGGGTGCTAAAGACGGTGCCGCTGGGGGATGTGACCGGAGTGCTCAGGGAGATCACCGGGGATTTCAACCCGGGCTCTCCCATCACCAAGCGGCTTCAGAACGTGAGCGCCGCCTTCATGGGGGTGACGCAGTCGCTCACGCTGGAGGGCGACCGGGTGAAGGAAGAGAACATCCGGGTGACGCCGTTGATCGTCGCTTCCAAAGGGTTCTGGGCGGAGGCCCGCTACGACATCAGCGGTGGCGGCGGCATCTACTTCAACGCCACGGAGGACACCGCTTCGCCGCTGGTCGCCGCCTCGGTGGAGAAGGGCGCGTTGAGCGACGAGCGGGTACAGGTGGATTCTTCCCGCATGATTGTGGTCGGCAACTCGGCGTTTATAAGCAACCAGGCATTGACGACCGCCGATCTCGATTTTGTCTTGAGCGGCGTTAACTGGCTGCTCGACCGCGATTCGCTGATCGGGATCGCGCCGAAGACGGTCCGCAATTTTTCGTTGAGCCTTTCCGATTCCCAAATGAATTCCCTGGCGATGGTCACGATGGGGGCGATCCCCGGCGGGGCCGCGCTTCTGGGGTTGATTGCTTGGTTTAAACGCAGGCGTTAGAGCGGTTTAACAAGATCTCCGTCATGAAGACGAAAACGACATTTCTTCTCACCGCCGTTACCGTCGGGCTTTTTGCGTTCATCGTCATTTACGAGATGCGCCGCCCGAGCACCCGCGAAGCGGCGTTGCGGGAGGAGTACGTGGCGTTGTTCGACCAGGACGGCATCGATGGCATCGTCATCACGGGAGGCGAGGCCGGGGTCGAGCTTCGCAAGCGGGGAGGCCGCTGGGATCTGGAGTCGCCCGTCAAAGACCGGGCCGACGCGGCGGCGGTGGCCGAGATCCTGGGCCGTTGCGGGGTGCTCCGCAAGGAGGCTTCGTTTCCGGGAAAAGAGCTGGAGAAGAAGCAGCTCAAAAATTTTGGGGTGGCCAAGCCGAACCTGAAGCTCAAGCTCCTTGGCCGCAACGCGCCGCCGGAGTTTTTGTTTGGCAAGGAGACGGCGGTTGAAGGGAAGATGTATCTCCGGCTGGAGGGCTCAAACAACGTTCATATTGTGAGCAGCGAACTTCGGAGCCTGATCGCCCGGCCTGCCGACGCGTTTCGCGATCATCGGTTGACCGACGTGGAAGGGGCGCATGTGGATCATGTCTCGCTGAAGATTCCGGCGGGGCAGATTGAACTGGCGAAGCAGGCGGGGCAATGGGTTTTGAGCCAACCGCTGAAGGCGCGCGCTGGAGAGACCGCCGTGACCGATCTGATCGGGAGCCTGCTCAACACCGAGATTCTTTCTTTCGCGCCCGACCAGGGGGCAAACCTGAACCGTTACGGCCTGAGCGAGCCGCGCGCGGTGGTGACGCTTCGCGCCACGAGCCGGGAGCAGCCGGTGACGCTGGAGTTGGGCGCGCGGGACGAAAAGACGGGGAATATTTATGCCCGGTTGCCCGCCCGCAATTCGGTTTGTCTGCTGCCGCCGCGTGTGGAGCGGATTCTTGGGCTCCAGCCGAATGACTTCCGGGACCGGCGGCTGGTTCGCGTGGAGCTTGATATTGTCGACCGCATCACGCTGGCTCCCGCCGGAAAACCCAAGGTGATCCTCCAGCGGCAGCAGGAGGACTGGATCCTCCGCGACGGTGACGCCACGGCCCCGGTCAACGGAGCAAAGGTGCAGGCTCTCCTGGAGGCGCTGCAAACGCAGGAGATCGGCAAGTTTGTCGCCGATGTCGCCTCGGACCTGCCAAAGTATGGGCTCGCCGAGCCGCAGCTCAAGGTAACGTTCTCCTCGTACTCGTCCGAGAATACCGCCGAGGCGGTCGCGGGTGAGCAGCCGATTGTGACGGCGGCCTTCGGCCTCGTGGAGGGAGAACAGGTGTACGCGCGCGCCGAGAACGAGCCGTATGTGGTCGCGATGGACAAATCCATTCTCGACGTCCTGAGTCCCTACTCTGCCGAATGGCGTTCGCTGGCGCTCTTTGGCTATAAGGCCGGTGAGATTGTTTCGTTGGGGTCCGGGACGGTGGCTTTGGTTCGTGAAGGCGGGGCTTGGAAGCTGCCGGAGGGGGCAGCAGGCACCGTCGATGCCGTCAATGCCGAGAGCATGGCGAACACCCTCGCGGGCCTTACTGCCATGCGAAGGAAGGGGGGCGAGCTCCCCGGGGAAAAAACAGGTGTCGTTTCTTTCAAGACCGCCGAAGGCAAGTCGCATCGGCTGATCCTCGGCCCGGCAGCGCCCGGAGGCGGTTGCCTGGGAGCGATCGAGGGGGAATCGGGCGTCTTCACGATCAGCGCCCCGGATGAGAGCGCGCTGAGGCTGCCGTTGCTGCGGCAGTGATCTTTTTGGCGTTTGAAGAAACCGCATGGACTGATGATCGGCGCCAAGAGCGTCGGGCGTGGCCGCTGATCTTTGCTGGTTGATTATTTCAACTTTGCTCGGCTACCCTGGCTCCGATGGGCCCGGCATTTGTGATTCTTTTCTGGCTGTTTGCGCTCGCCTTCGTGGGATTTATCTGGGGGATCCTGGTGCTCTTGGCAATGTATGGTTGGAAGAAAGGGTGGGGGTGGTTGAAATGGGGTGCGGGAGTGCCGGCGGTTTTGATGGTGGTTTGCGGTATTTTACTGGTGGGGGTGATCGGCTATGGCATCGTCGACTCGATGAATCCCAAGAGCGTTTACAAAAGCGCTTTTGGACAAGCTCCTGCTCCTGCCGTTAAGGGACTCAAGAGCAGTGTTTATTGGTTTGCAGACACCGGGAGCATTTTTCTGACCTTTGAAACATCGGAGGAAGATGTCCGGCGCTTGGTCCCGGCAGGGTTGATTGAGAAATCAATGGCGGAAATGCAAGAGGTCATTCCCGAGAAGGAAGACAATTGCCCATCCTGGTGGGCTTACAAGCTAGCGCCTGACTGGGTTTACTTTTTGAGAGACGCTCGTCTTGGTAAATTCAAGCCCTCAAGGAAAGGATTCTACAATGAAACGGAATATATTGCCTACGATCGAAATCACGGTCGCGCCTATTATCGGTTTGTAGGGATAGACTGACTATTAAATAAAAGAGGATAGAGCGCGCTACGGCTGCCGTTGATCCAAGCGGAAGCTGAGTAGAGGAGGCAAAAGAGTGGGCCTTTGGCCGTTGCGGCGTCGTGGAACTCCTCCCGCCGACAACCGCGCGGCAAGCGCGCGCAGGACGGGAGATGTGCCGTGGAATCGGGCGCTCCATGCGGAGGGCGGAGCTCCGCGACGCCGTAGCGCTGAGTCTTGTCACGCAACAGCCCCCACCGCGCGAGGCAATGGGGGCTGCTGAAAGGTTTGCGGCGCTGTCTTAGCTCCGGTTGAAGAACGCCGTGCCCGAGGTCATGGCTTTTTCCACAAATCCGGTGTTGTACTCGCCCCGGATGAAGTCCGGGTTGCGCATGATTTCCTGCTGGAACGGGATGGTCGTCTTGATGCCGGTGATCAGGTAATCGCCGAGGCCGCGCGTCATGCGGGCGATCGCGTTGGAACGGGTGGTTCCGATGGCGATCAGCTTGGAGATCATCGAATCGTAGTGCGGTGGGACGGTGTAGCCCGCGTAAGCGTGGGTATCGACCCGGACTCCCCGGCCACCCGGCTGGTAATAGAGGTCGATCTTGCCCGGGCTGGGCTGGAATTTGTTGAAGGGATCCTCCGCGTTGATGCGGCACTGGATTGCGTGGTAGCGAAGCTTCGCGTCGCGGACGTAGGAGGTGAGTTCTTCGCCCGCCGCGATCCGGATCTGCTCCTTCACGAGATCGCACCCGTAGGCTTCCTCCGTGATGGTGTGCTCCACTTGGATGCGGGTGTTCATCTCCATGAAATAGAAGTTCCCCTTGTCATCCACGAGGTACTCCATGGTGCCCGCGCCGACGTAGCCGACCGATTCCGCGAGACGGACGGAGGCTTCGCCCATTTTCTTGCGGAGTTCGTCGGTCATGACCGGTGAAGGGCATTCCTCGACGATCTTCTGGTTGCGCCGCTGGATGGAGCAATCGCGCTCGCCGACGTGAACCACGTTGCCGTGCATGTCGGCCATGATCTGGAACTCGATGTGACGCGGGTTCTCGATCAGCTTTTCAAGATAAACGCCGGGGTTGCCGAAGGCCTTCTCGGCCTCCATGCGCGCGGCGTGAAAGCCTTGTACCAGGCTGATGTCGTTATGCGCGGGGCGCATCCCCTTGCCGCCGCCACCGGCAACGGCCTTGATCATGACGGGGTAGCCGACCTTGCGGGCGACGCGTAGCGCTTCCTCCTCGGTATCGACGCAGCCGTCGCTCCCCGGGGTCACGGGGACACCGGCCTTGCGGGCGGTTTCGCGGGCGATGTTCTTGTCGCCCATGGAGCGGATGGCGCTGGAGGGCGGGCCGACGAACTTGATGTTGCAGCTCCCGCAGATTTCCGAGAAATGAGCGTTCTCCGAGAGAAATCCGTAGCCGGGATGGATGGCGTCCACATCGGCAATCTCCGCGGCGGAGATGATGCGGTCGATCTTGAGATAACTTTGCGCGCTGGGCGCGGGCCCGATGCAGATTGCCTCGTCGGCAAGCTGGACGTGCATGGAATCGACGTCGGCCTCGGAGTAGACCGCCACCGTGCGGATGCCGAGTTCCTTGCAGGCGCGGATGACCCGCAGGGCGATTTCGCCCCGGTTGGCGATCAGGATTTTGTCAAACATCGGCAAAATCTACTTCACTTTGAAGAGGGCCTGGCCGAACTGGACTGGCTTGCCGTTTTCCGCGCAGATTTCGGTAATCGTGCCGCTGATTTCGGCTTTGATCTCGTTCATGACCTTCATCGCCTCGACAATGCAGACGACGGTATCGGGCGTGACGGTCTGCCCGACCTGGATGTAGGCGGGCGAATCGGGTGAAGGCGAGGCGTAGAAGGTGCCGACCATGGGAGAGACGATCTCCCGGAAAGTTTCTGCCGGGGCGGCGGGTGCGCTGGCGGCGGCGGTGGGAGCCGAAGCGGCAACCGGTGCGGCGATGGCGGGAGCGGCAGTTGCAGCGGCCGGGGCGAGCGCGGTGATGATCGGCTCCTGCCCGCGTTTCAGAGTAATTTTGAATCCTTCCTGCTCCATTTTGAAGACGGAGAGGTCGTTCTTCCTCATCAGATCGATGAGCATTTTGATGTCTTTAATGTCCAATAGCGCCTCCTTTGAGGGGTAAGATGGGGTAAAACGGGATGAAATTGAAGAGCGCATTGAATCCGGCGCTCTTCACGAGGTCAAGCCAGAGTATTGGGGTGCCTTCTTCGAAAACGGTGCCCCCCGGCGAAAAATCAGATGATCTCCGCGTCGTCCGCAAAGCCGGAGTCTTCGCGAATCGATTCAAGCCTCCTGCGCATTCCGCGTTCGGTTTTCGGACCGGAGAGACGGCGGGAAATCAGTTCGTAGACCAGCGGCAGCGTGGAGAGCGCTCCCACCGAAAGCATCGCCCAGGCGGTGTTCCGTTGGGCGTTGCGCTGGAGCTTGCTGGCCAGCAAGAGCCCGATGCCGCAACTGACGGCCGTCTGCGTGATCGTGACGAGACTTTGGACGGGCACTTCGGATTTGAAGAGAGGCTTGGACATGATGCGGTAACGTTGAACTTCACTATTTGTTTGACCTTGCCAAGTTGCAAGCCAGATTGCGCGGTCGATGCTTTCGAATCTTTACGCAATGGTGTTGGCGGGTGGAAGTGGCGAACGTTTTTGGCCATTGAGCCGCCGGGCGAAACCGAAACAACTCCTTTCCCTTTTCTCCGAAGAGACTCTGCTGGAAGCGACGCTCTCCAGGCTGGCGGGGCTGCTGCCACCGGAAAGGATCCTGATTCTGACCAACCGCGACCAGGAAGCGGCGGTGCGCGCGCTGGCCACGGGACTTCCCGCGGAGAACATCGTGGCCGAACCCGCCAAGCGTGACACGGCGGCGGCAATCGCCCTCGGTGCAGGCTGGATCGCCCGCCGCGATCCGAAGGCGACGATGATCGTGCTCCCGGCGGATCAACTGATTTCAGACGTCGCCGGATTTCAGAAGACGTTGAGGGTCGCTGCCGCTGCCGCGCAACAGGGTTGTTGCCCGGTGACGGTCGGCATCAATCCCACCTGGGCGTGTCCGTCGTTTGGGTACATCGAGCAGGGGTGCCCGGTTTCGGTCAGCGAATCGGAGGCGGGAGCCCCGGGAGTTTTCGAGGTGAAACGTTTCCGGGAGAAGCCGAGCGCGGAACTGGCGGAGAGCTTTCTAAAGGAGGGGAACTTCCGCTGGAACGCGGGGATGTTCGTCTGGACGATCCCGGCCGTTGTCGGAGAGCTTGAGCGGCATGTGCCCGAGTTGGCGGCGTTTGTCGGTGAGCTTTGCGCCAGCGCGAGCCAGGAGGACGTGAACGCGTTGGTGGAGACGAAGTTCCCCGCGCTGCCCAAGGTATCCGTCGATTACGCCGTCATGGAGAAGGCGCAGCGGGTGTTGGAGGTGGAATCCGCGTTCGATTGGAACGATGTTGGAAGCTGGATCGCCGCCTCGAACTATTGGCGGAAGGATGAAGCGGGGAATTCGGTAAGCGGCACGGTGGAGGCGCTCGACTCGGCCAACAATATTGTCTTTGCCGATCCCAAGGTGCGCGTGGCGTTGGTGGGAGTGGAGGATCTCATCGTGGTGCAGACCGGCGACGCCATCCTGGTGTGCAAGCGGGACGAGGCCGACAAGATTAAGACCATCGTGGGCAAGCTTCCGCCCGAGTTGCAGTAGAGGGTTCTTCGCTTATTTTCAGAGGAATCCAGGGGTGTCGGTGCGGCAGCACCGGTAGCCCGCTCGCGCCGTCGAGCGCGGGTATCGGCTCCCGTGGCTTCATGATGGCCGCATCCCGTACCAGCAGCCCGTCCTGCGGGGATGAACGTCAAGCGCGACTCTTCATCGACCCCGCGCTCTCGGCGAGAGCGGACTACCTTGCGCTATTCCGTCACTCGCCCATTCTGCCGAGCCTCTTTACGATCCGGCGGCATCCCGCCGGAAAAGCGGCCTCACATCCTCAAGGTTGAGGTCGGCCGGGTCGAAGAGACTCTCGGGAGCGCGCGCCGCCGCGCATTCGAGTTGCTGGACCAGCGGAGCCACCGCTTCGCTGGCGAAATATTTGACCGCGCCCGCGCTCAACTGTGAGTCGAAGGCGACAAAGAGCAGGCACGAAGGCCCGAGGTTCAGGGTGAGCGTGCTGATGGTGCTCCCCTGTTGGTACATCCCCGAGAAATCGTGCTCGCGGATAAGGTTCGCCATGAATTCGGTGGCGGCAAACGCGTTGGAGGCTAGCGTGGCGACCTGCGTGGGTTCAAACCCGGGCAATTCGCCGTATTGGTGAATGAGATAGCCCGCGCGCTCGACGATAAGCGCTACGCTGGCTTCGCTTTTTTTGACCAGATCGCGGAGTACCGCGTCGAAAACCGCCAGATCGTCTTCGTTGAGCTGAGGGATCATGGGTGCGGGGAGAGATGGGGGAAAGAGGGTCAGACGGAGTGGGTTTCCTGCTTGATGAATTTCTGGAGCAGCAGCCGGGTGATGGCGTTGAGTGTTTCGAAAACCCCCTCTACTTTCGTCGCCGAGGCTTCGAAGGAAGGAACCTGCACGTCTTTATTGTTGAGCAGGAACTCAAGAAACTCGATCGGCGCGGGATTGTCGAGATCGCGTTTGTTGTATTGGATGACGTAGGGGATGTCCGCGAGGCTCAGGTTGAGCGACTTGAGGTTCTCCTCCATATTCTGGAAGCTCTCCACGTTTTCCTGCATCTTGTCGTACTGCGAATCGGCGACAAAGACGATGCCGTCCACGCCACGCAGGACGAGTTGGCGAGTCGTATTGTAGATGACCTGTCCGGGAACGGTGAAGAGCTGGAACTTCGTGGTAAAGCCTTTGACCATGGTTGCCTCCAGCGGGAAGAAGTCGAAGAAGAGCGTCCGGTCCGCGCTCGTGGAGAGCGACACCAGTTTCCCTTTCTTCTCCGGCTGGGCGGTTTGGATGTTGGCGTGGATTTGCTCCAGGTTCGTCGTCTTGCCCGACTTTGCGGGGCCATAGTAGACGATCTTGATGTGAAGCTCCTTGGTGGCCTGATTGATGAGCGCCATAGTCTTATAGCTTGATTTGCCGCGCGAGCTGGGCGGCGATGATCTTCAGTTGCGCTCCGGGGAGCAGTTCGTTGGGGCGGCCCACGGCGGCGAAGAAGAGCGACCCCGCTCTCCAGATCTGCCAGGGGCGGTTGCCCGCCGTGAACATGAGGGTCTGCAACTCGCCGATCTGCATGGTGCCTGCAGCCTGCTCCAATCGGGAGAAGACCTGCGGGAGGAAGGCGGCGATGGTCTCCGCCTTGAATTCGGGCGGCACCGTGGCCGCCACCAGCAACCCGTCCGAAAGCGCGACGACCGATCCGGCCACCCCGTTGAGGGCGCAGGCGCGGGCCACGAGTTCCGAGGGAATCCGGTCGTCCAGCCCAAGCGCGCCCGGTTGGGCGGCAGGGACTGTAGGAGCGGCGGGGACGGCGGGCGGTTTTGCGGCTTCCGTGGGCTCGGCGGGCTTGGAGACGGGGGCGGGCTCGGCCTTGAGTTCCGGTTTGGCTGCTTCAGGCTGGGTCGGTGGCGCGGGCTTTGGTGCAGGAGCGGCGGGTGCCGGTTGAGGCGTTGGCTCGGGCTTTGGCTCGGCCTTGGGCGTGGGTTGAGGAGCGGTCTTGGCCTCGGGGCGGACTGCGGAAAAGAGCGCGGGCATGCTCTCGTCCACCTTAATGCGTTGTTGCGCCCCCTGGGGGTTAGAGGCCGCCATGAAGATTGGGGCGACGACAGGCAGCGGGAGTTCCAGAAGCGCCTCGTCGTAGAGAGAGTCGCCGGATGCCTTGGGAACCTGCGGGACAATCATCGCGCGGAGCCGTTGCCATGGCACCGTGACTTTCCCCTGCCTTAGCGCCGCCGCAAGTTCGGCGGCGGGAAACTCGACGCGGGCATCGGGTGGATAGGCTGCGGTTTCTTCGAGGATCGTTTCAGGCCAGCCCACGCTGATTTTAGCGAGGGGAAGCGTGATGTTTCCTTGCAGCGCAGGTGGGGTAGCGGAGGCTTTAGGCGCGGCTGGCCGTTGCGGTGATTGTGGGGGAGCTTCCCGCAGCTTGATGCCGGGGGCGTCAATAATCGGCTGCCGCTTCTGGGGCACCGGTTGGGCCGCCTGCGGTTTTGGCGCGAGCAGATTGATCGGCTTGACTGGCTTGGCGTCGGCAGCCGGGGCTTTTGCCGGTTCCTGAGCGGGAATGGGCTGGAGCTTGGGCGAGGCGACAGGGACCGGGGCGGCGGAAGAATCTTTCTTGATCCCTGCCAGTAGCGCCTGAAGCTCCGAAGAGGCTTCGACGAGGCCCGACTTCTTGAGTTTGTCTTTCGGGTTTTCTTCCGCAGGGGCTTCTTTTTGAGGCGCGGGGGTCGAGGGCGTGGCCGCCGTGTTTGAAGGCGACGCTTGCCGATTGAAAGGGCTGGTGATGTTTTCGGGGACTTCGATCCGCCGCTGCGAGGCGGGCTTGAGAAGGGTGGGATCGAGTTTGGAAAGAAGCTCCTGCAACGGCAATTCTACGCACTCCTCGTCGCGGGAGGTATCCGAGACGAAGGTATTGGCCGGGGCGACACTCCGGAGTTCTCGCACGGAAATCTCGACCCGTCCCCGCGCCAGACGCTTGAGAATATCCTCTACCGGGATCGCGATGGAAACCGAAGCGGCGGGAGCCTCCGCAAGCACGGCGCGGAGCGGCGGCGGAAAACGGTCGGTGATGGTTTTCAGCGGGAGCAGAACCCGCTCCATCCGGCTCTTGTTCGGGGAAGGAGCTGGTGGTGAGGGCACAGGAGCGGCAGGCGAAGCTACCGCCGGAGTTCCCGTGGAAACGGGAGGGGCGGCAGGAGGCGTGGGCGGCTCCGGCGTAATCGTGGGGGTTTCTCCCCGTTCACCGATCAGGTTTTTAAGGAATCCAAACATCGTTGGCTTACATATAGCCCGATGCAGCTTTCAAGCCACAGGGGATTGCGAGAAATCGCGAGGGGCCGCTGCTGGGCTATAATTTGTTGCCGACCCGTCTCCTTTCCCTTTCCCTTCACGGAAAATATAGCGAATTCGAGAATTTTTACTATCAATATAGATAAGGTATTTAAGTTGAATCCGGCGGAAACACGGGCAAAAATTAGAGGATGTCGCGACCCAAAATCTTGATTCTCGACGACGACCAGGACTTTCTGGACGTGTGCCGGCAGATGTTTTCAGCCCTGCCGAGCCAGCCGGATATCCTGACGGTCAATTCTGGCTCCCGGGCGCTTTCGCTTCTGGAGAGCGAGCCTTTTGCGGTGCTGCTCACCGACCTGCGAATGCCCCAGATGGACGGCTTTCAGGTGCTCTCCATCGTCCGCAAGCGTCTTCCGTTATTGCGGATCGTGGTGATGACCGGTCTGAGCGACGACCAGACGCGTTCGCGCGCCTACGAGATCGGGATCGATCTCTTTATTGAGAAACCGAAGTCACAACGGGAGCGGCAGCTCTTCCTGGAATGCGTCGAGTCGCTTCTGGAGCGCGACGCGCGCCAGACCGGCTTCCGGGGGGTGGTGGAGCACAAGGCGCTGGTCGATATTATCCAGCTCGAATGCCTGACGCAGAGTTCCGCCGTGGTGAAAATCACCAGCGAACGTTCCGTAGGCTACATCTGGTTCAGGAACGGCGAGATCATTGACGCGGCGACGGCGACCTCGAAGGCGGAGAAGGCCTTCAAGGAGATTCTTTCCTGGAAAGTGGGCAGTTTCGACCTGCTTGCGCCCGACTCTGCGCGCACCCGGACGATTTTCACCTCCACCCAAGGTCTCCTTTTGGATACCGCCCAGGCCATCGACGAGGCCAAAGCGATGGCGGCAGAAGCCCAGGCACAGGCGGCCGAACCGCCTCCCAAGCTCGCCGCGATTGATCGGGACAAGGGGCTGGAATTTCTCCTCGTTCAGGAGGGGTCCGGCCGCCCGGAACAGTGGGCCTGTCAGGATCCCGAGGGCGTGGCAGGCTGGGCACAGCGGATGCTTCAGGAATACCGCGCGCTGGGATCAACGCTCGGGGTCACGGGCCCGTTGCAAATTGCGGGGTATGGCCCTCAACGGCATCTTGCCGTAGCCTCCCGGGAGACTGGAGGGCGTAAAACGTTGGTGGCCGGGTTTGATCCCGCTCTGGAGCCCGAGCAAGTCCGGAGCGCATTCCATAAAGTGCTGACGCAATGGGTCTCTTGAATCTTTTTTCCAAATCGGGTGGAGCGCCGGTCCCCGGGATCGGCGGACCGCCTTCCGGTGCCGTCGTGGTGAATCGTGCGGGGATGATCGTCGCCAGCACCTTGCCGGGCTCGGTGTCGCGGGAGGCGGTCGAGCAGATTGGAAAAACCGCCCTGCACGCCTTTGCCGCCGCGCGAAAGATCCACGCCCCGCTGACGACGCTGGAGACGCACTACCGCGAAATCAAGATTCTGGCGATCGAACTGCGCGGGGGCGCCCTCGTTTTTCTGAACCCGGGCGGCCTCAGTTCCAGCACCGCCAGAACCGCCATCTCCTTACCCGCCATGAGCAACCCGACTCTCGACGATTTCATTCTCTATCTCGAAACATACATCGAGTGCTGGAAGCAGTTTAATCATTACGTGAACCTTGCCCGTCAGAAGAACTTCTCGCAGGAGGAAGAGGCGCAGTTTCTTGAAATCAAGAGCCTGATCACGCAGGGGCTGGAGGTGATCCTCGCGGCGGTCGAGCAGGGAGGGCCGCGCAAGGATGAAGTCATGGCGCTCATCAACGGCGCGCCTTCGATCCGGTATCTTGCCGATCACGAAAACAGCATCGCCTCCGTCGAAAGCCAGTGGCATCGCGTGTTTCTGACGCTGCAATCGCTTCTGGGACGGCTGAAGGTCCAGCAACAGAAGCAGGAAGGCGAATGGAGCTGGGGTTCGCTTTTCGGCAGGGAGCGGTAGGGGCGGAAGGACGCAGGAAAGGGCCGGTCCCCGAACCTTTCTTGTCGGATGGACACGATCATCATTCTCGCGAATCTGGGGCGGCTGAAGGCTTATCGGGTGGTTGAAACCCCAACCCGGGGGCCGAAGCTGGAACTGGTGGAAGACATGAATTTCACCGAGGCGCATGGGCGTTTCTCGGAAAAGGTCACTGACCAGTCGGGGCGTTTTCCGATGGCGAAAGGCTCCGGGCCGCCTTTGACGACTCAGCAATCCACTTACGAGGCGCTTCCGACGCTCGCGGAAAACGAACGTCGCCTGACGCGGCTGGTGGCCAAGGAAATCGGGATAATTCTTGAGCGTGAGCGGACGGAGCAGTGGTACTTCGCCGCCAACGCGGAGATCCATGACGCCATCCTCGAAGGAGTCGAGCCCGCTTTGGTCGAACGGATAGTGCGCGACATCCACGCCGATCTCGTCAAGACCCCGCCCGGGGAAGTGCTCCCGTACTTCGGCCCCTGGGCGAAGTAGTTTCAGGCTTGTCGTCGGCGGACAAAAGAGAGACAAAGCGACCGTGATCGCACGGCTGCTCTCTCTTGTTGCATCGACCTCGGCCTTTTGCGGTCGATTGCGTGTCGGCCTTTTTGCCGCGTTGATATGCATGCCGCTCATCGCCGGGGCTCAAATGACGGTTCAGGAATCCCAGGTCCAGGCGGTTCGGAAGTATCCGGAGCTGGGAAACAAAGACTCGGCGTTTAACAAGCGGTTCCTGGAGGCTTACAATGAACGTCGCAAAAGCGATCCCTCCTTTTTCGCCGACCCGCAATGGCCGCTAAAACTGGCCGACGAACTGGCGGCTCCCCATCCATCTCCCGACTCGTTGCCTTCCGAGGCGGCTCCGGCTTCCAATGTGGAAGTGCCCCTGCCTACAACAGCGCCTGCGACTGTTGCGAAGCCTCCCGGCGAGGGGATCACTTCTGAGTGGGACGCGGGAACGCTGCCTAAAAGCGTTGGGTTGGAATTAGCCAAGTTCGTCTGGTGGGCGCCTTCGGAGGTGAAGGTGCGTGGGGTCCTGGTATTGGTGCCGGGGCGCGGCGGCGACGGGCGGGGCATGGCCCGCAACCGCGAATGGCAGGCGTGGGCCACCGCTAACAAATTCGGTTTGCTGGGGTGTTTTCTCAAAAACCCCGCCGACGAGCCGTACACCTACCAGCACGATCCCGATGGGGCGATTTCCAACCTCATCAACAAGGCAGTCAACGCGGTGCTGGAGGACAACAAGGTCGATCTCAAGAATCCGCCGCTGTGCTTCTGGGGGCATTCCGCGGGAGGGAACGTCTCGCACAATTACTCGGCGAATCATCCCGAGCGGGTAGTGGGTGCCGTATTGACGCGTTCGCCGGGCGGCCCGGGGCGCATGGCTCCGGGCAAGGAAGCGGTGCCGCTTCTCGTGCTGGTGGGCGGGCAGGACAAGCCCGACTGGGTGAAAGGGGCGACCGAGAATTACGAAAAAGGACTCGCTCAAAACGCCTTATGGACGATGGCGCTTCATCCCAAGGAAGGCCATGGGGTCGGGAAGACGCAGGAGTTGTCTGCTGCCTTCCTCTCTGCGGCAGTGCGTTTGAGGCTGCCGGAAAGCGGGCCATTCGACAAGGAGAAGGGGAAACCCAAGAAACTCAGTCGGCAGGCCGGCTGGCTGGGAGACACGGAATCACTGGAAGTGGCCGCCGCGACCCAGTTCAAGGGGAAGAAGCGTTTTGCCACCTGGCTGCCGGACGAGACGGTCGCGAAAATCTGGCAAAGTTACCTGCGGGGAGAGTGAGTTCCCTCCCCGCAAAGGCTTTCGCTTTTTTTAGTTTAGAAGCTCCGCAGCGGGGCGCCCGTGAGCCGTTCGAAGGCTTCCTGGTATTTCTCGCTCGTGCGGCTGACGATCTCTTCGGGCAGTTCGGGCGCGGGCGGGGTTTTATCCCAATCGAGTGTTTCGAGGTAATCGCGGACGAACTGCTTGTCGAAGCTGGGGGGGCTGTTGCCGACGGCGTAGCCGATGGCGGGCCAGAAGCGGGAGGAATCGGGCGTCAGGCATTCGTCGATGAGGATGACCTCGCCGTCGAGCAGGCCGAATTCAAACTTCGTGTCGGCGACGATGATGCCGCGCTCGGCGGCATAGGCGCGGCCAGCTTCGTAGAGGCGGATCGTGTAGTCGCGGATGGTCTGCGCGACGCGTTCGCCCACGAGCTTGACGCATTCCTCCCACGGGATGTTCATGTCATGCCCGCTCTCGGCCTTGGTGGAGGGGGTAAAGAGGGTCTCGGGAAGTCGTTCGGCCTGTCGCAGCCCTGGCGGGAGTGCCTGTCCGCAAATCGTGCCGCTCTCCTGGTATTCCTTCCAGCCCGACCCGGCCAGATAACCGCGCGCTACGCACTCCACGGGGAGTGGCTGCGCTTTTTTGACGATCATGGAGCGCCCGGCGAGCTGTTCGCGGAACGGCTGGAGCACGGCGGGAAATTCGTCGAACTCGGTCGTGATGACATGGTTGCGTACGAAATCGAACCGGCGGAACCAGAAGGTGGAGAGCTGCGAAAGGACTTCGCCTTTGTGGGGGATGGCGTTGGGGAGGATGCAATCGAACGCGGAGATCCGGTCTGTCGCCACGAAAAGCAGGCTGTCGCCAAGGTCGAAAATTTCACGGACCTTGCCGCTGCGCACTTTGCGAATTCCGGGAAGATCACAGTCGAGAAGTTGCATGCGCGGCACGGTAACGGATTGGGGAGGATTCGCGCTACGAGAAAAGTCTGTTTTCATTCATGCAGAAGCGGGTTACCTGAAGAGGATGCAAGCGCCGTTTTCATTCAAAGCCCCCGCCCGATTGATCGATTTCATGCGACAGGCCGACCAGCCAGGCCTCATTAACCTCGCCGCTGGGGTACCGGGGCTCGAAGCGCTGCCGCTGGAGGCGCTGCATGAGGCCTCCGAGGCGGCTTTCGCGTCGGATGGAGCCGCGATGTTTGCCTATCATCACCCCGAGGGAGATCGCGTCTTGCGCGAGCAACTCGCGGAGCGGTTGCGGGCGCGCGGGGTTCCCTCGCTCAAGGGCGACGAACTGGTGACGGTGACCGGTTGCACGCAGGCGCTGCAGGGAATGCTGACGGTGCTGGTGAAGCCGGGTGACATCGTGGCGTGCGAAGCGCCCGCCTATTACGGCTTGCTGGAATTGATCGCCGAGGCGCAGGCGCGGGTGTTGCCGATCCCTGTCGTCGGGGCCGACGGGATCGATCTCGATGCCGCCGAGGAGTTGCTGACCCGCTGGAAACCGAAGTGTTTCGTGGTCTGCACGTCGCTCTCGAATCCCTCGGGAACCACGCTCCCGCAGAAGGAACGGGAGCGGCTTGTGGAGCTATGCCGCGAGACGGGCGTTCGCCTCATCGAGGACGATCTCTACGCCGAACTGGTGGACGGCGGCGCGCCCAAGCCGTGCCTGGCTTATGATGACGGTTCGACCGTTTCGCTGGTCAGCAGTTTTTCAAAGACCGTCGCGCCGGGGCTGCGCGTGGGCTATGCCGTGCCGGGGACTGCCCTGCATGACGCTTTCGCCTCGAAGAAGTGCCAGCAGGACTTGCACAGCGCGGTCGTGACCGAGGTGATCCTGCGGAATTTCATCGCCCGTGGATCGCTCGATCCACACCTCGACTGGTTGAGAAAACGCAATCAGGGCCGGCGGGAACTGGTCCTTGATGCCATCGGTCGTCACTTTCCGGCCGGGACACGGGTGGATTCTCCCAAGGGCGGTTACATGCTTTGGGCGGAGTTGCCGCCGGAGGTTGACATGGCGGGTCTTCGCGACAAAGCGCGCGCGCAGGGAGTCGTCTTCGCCTCGGGCCAGGTATTCTTCGCCGCGATGCCTGCGGACGGATCGCAGAATTTCATGCGAATCAATTGCGCCAAGGCCAGCGAGGCTGAACTGGAACAGGCAATCGGGATTCTGGGGCGTTTGATTAAAGCCGAAAGCTGAAATTGAACCTGAATTCCGATGTTGGATCGCCGCGAGCAACTTCGGAATTCAGGTTGAACGCGGCAGCCATGCGCAAGTTCCCGCCACGCCGCTGGAAATGGTAGACCGCTCTCGCCGAGAGCGCGGGATCGGTGAAGATCCGCGTTTGGCGTCAATCCCCGCAGGACGGGCTGTTGGTGTTGGGATGAATCCCTCGTGAAGCCACGAGGGCCGAACCCCGCGCTCGGCGGCGCGAGCGTTCTACCGGTGCGGCAGCACCATGTTTCTTTTCCGTCCCACGAGGAGGCGCGCTACCGACGCAGCGCGCTTCTCTCCGCCCTTAATAAACGTCGCGCTTGTAACGCTTCTCTTTCTTAAGCCCCTCGATGTACTCGGCGGCTTCCGCGGCGGTTTTGCAGCCGTGGGTCTCGACGATCTGGTGCAGGGCGGCATCCACGTCTTTGGCCATGCGGGCGGCGTCGCCGCAGACGAAGAAATGTGCGCCTTCGCTCAGCCATGCCCAGATCTCCGCGCCGTTCTCCAGCATGCGGTGCTGCACGTAGACTTTCTTTTCCTGATCGCGGGAAAAGGCGGTGCTGAAACGGGTGAGAACCCCTTCCTGCACCAGCGCTTCGAACTCTTCGCGATAGAGGAAGTCTTCCTTCTCACGCTGTTCACCAAAGAAGAGCCAGTTCTTGCCGGTCGCGCCGGTGGCCTTGCGGTCCTGAAGATAGGCACGGAACGGCGCCACTCCGGTGCCCGGTCCAACCATGATGATCGGCGTTGAGCCGTCTTCCGGCAGGCGGAACCCTTTGGCCACATGGAAGAAAACGGGAATCGTGCCGCCTTCCTCGATGCGTTCGGCGAGATAAGTCGAGGCAACGCCCTTGCGCTGGCGGCCATGGCTCTCATAACGGACGGTGGCCACGGTGAGGTGCACCTGCTCGGGATTCGCCTTGATGCTCGAGGCGATGGAGTAGAGGCGCGGGATCAGCTTGCGGAGCAGCTTGACGAATTCCTCGGGAGCGAAGCTGACCGAGGGGTGATCGAGCAGAAAGTCGATATATTCCATCCCCCAGAGGTATTCCTCCAGGTCGCCCTTGCGCTCGGGATCCTGCAATTCGCGGATGAGCGGAGCGGCGTCGCCCGCCTTTTCCACCAGGGCGGCGAGGAATTGTTTGGAAACTTCCTTGATGGCGTAGTCCTTGAGGAGCGCTTCGCGCAGCGGCTTCGGATTGCCGTCGGCTCCCGGAACGGATTCATCGCCCGTGGCGTGAAGGGCGGTGATGATTTCCTCCACGAGTTCGGGAGGGTTGGAGGGGAAAATGCCCAGCGAATCGCCGACTTCGTAAGAGAGGCCGGACCCCGCGAGGGAGATCTCGTAGTGGCGAGTGTCTTTTTCGGAGGCCGCCCCGGTCAGCTTGCGGTTGACCAGCAGAGGCGCGGGAAACGGGTTTTTGCGGGACCAGGGCGATGAAACGGTGGACATAGAAGAGGGGAGAGCAAAGCAAACCTTGCCACCGTGCGCAAGCAAAGAGCTTGACTTTTGTTGTGACTAGTCAAGCGGGATGCCTCGCACGGCTCCCGGACCACGGGGGATCGCAGGGGCGTCCGGGCGTTCCTCATGCTGCTTTTTGGTGGGTCTCGGCCCTGGATTGGATGGCGAACCCGGGGAGACCGGGCCCCTGCCGGGAAGAAGGCGCAGTGAGGCCAACGTATCGAAGTCAAGGCGGCCCGTGAGGCGCAGGCCCCGCGAGGACTGATAGCGGAAAAGAGCTTCCTCCGTCTCCGGCCCGGGCAGACCGTCGGCGGAGCCCTCGCCATCATAGAGCCGGCGTTGCTTCAGGAGCATTTGGGCTTTTTGCAATGTCTCCCGTTGCACAACGGGCGGGGCATTTTGGTAAGGCGTGTCGCGATACCATTCCTTGAAAATCGTCGCGTCTTCTGCCGAGAGGCTGCGCTCTGGAGCCGGGGCTGGAGGGGCAACCGGTGGTGCAACCGGTTTTTCCCTTTCGAGAAATTCCTGATCGCTCTCCTGCACGGATTGCGTCGGGCCCGGTGGCCGGGCCGGTTCCGGAGCGGAGGCGGAGGCGTCATTTCCCTCCTCGAGTGCGGTTTGAGTTGCGGCGTCGAGGGTGCCTGATGCGCTCAACCCTTTATAAATCTGGAAGCGCCGGAGCGCTCCTTTGGTCTCGGGGTTCAGTTCCCCGTCGGCCGCGCCGATGTAAAAACCGAGAGCCGTCAGCGCTTCCTGGGCCGAACGGACTTTGGCGTCGGCGGCCCAAAGGGGGGATGTTGTCAGGGAAATCACCGCGATGACAGGAGCGAAGAGCAATTTTCTCATAAAAGATCTGAGTCACCCATAGCACAGGGATGGTCGGTCCGCCACTGAGCCTGAAAACGGCAATGGATCGGGGCGATCTGACGCCATTTGCTGCCTGTTTTTAGGCTGATGTCAATTTGCCGGTTTCGCGCCCTCCGCGAGCGGCAGAGAAAGCTTGCGGGGTTGCATCCGCCACCATGCCTCGATGCCATCGGTGATTCCCTCCGCAAGTCGGTTCATGTAATCGGGGCTCCCGAGGAGATACCCTTCCATGGTGTTGCTCATGAAGCCGCCTTCAATCAGGATCGCCGGGCCGCGAGTGCGCCGGATGACGTAGAGATTGCGGGCGCGAATCCCCCGATTGCGCGCCCCGGTCTTCGCGACGACTGCGCTCTGGACATCGGCGGCCAGGTATTCGCCGCAGTCGGGCGATTCGGGAGGGTTGAAAAAGCCGATCCACTTCCACCCCTTCGGTTGAATGGGCCGCAGCTTCTTGTTGGTGGCGTAAAATGTTTCGATCCCGTTGATGCCTTTGCCCCCGGCCTGGTTGAAATGGAGGCTGACGAAGAGTGTCGCTCCCTCCTGCCGGTTGGCCGTGGCCACCCGCTCCTCAAGGGCGACATAACGGTCATCGATCCGGGTCTGCACAGTCGGGAAACCGCGCCTTCGCAGGGCCGTTTCCAGCCGTTCGGCGAGGTCGAGGGTCACCACTTTTTCAATGACGCCTTTGCTTTTCGCCCCGTCATCGTTGCCGCCGTGTCCGGCATCGATGACGATGGTGGGACGGTCCTCAGGCAGGGAAATGGGCTCGGACGGATCATCCGGCGCGATGATCAGCGTAAAGCATCCCGCCACCACGATCAACCCGACGCACGCCGCATGAGACCGGGTCGGACAAGCGCAAGCCGTTCCGCGCCCGATAAAGCGCCCAACAAAATCCCTCAGCCGGAGCCATCCACGTTTCCACCCCCCCATCATAGCGAATTCGTGTGGCGGCTTTTGGGTGCACTCAAAATTCCCATGCGGGCCGCCCTCTCTCTGTAGGCGAAAAAAAGAGCTAAATCGCCTTCAACCCGTGCTTTACACGAGCCCGGCTGCCCCGTAAGCACGAGGAATATGAAAGCACTCAAGCGGCTTTTGGGCCGCGATGACAAGTTCTATAACTTGCTGGAGGCCAGCGCCGAAGAGGCCCGCCACAGCGCGGCAATTCTCGGCCAGGTGCTGCCGAAACTCAGCGATGAGCGGGCGTTTCAGGATGCCATCGAGCAGATCGCCCACAGCCGCCGCAAGCATAAGCGGATTAGCCAGGAGATCACCACCGAGCTGTGCAAAACCTTTATCACGCCGCTGGAACGCGAGGATATCGAAGCCCTCTCCAGCTCCCTTTCGCGGCTCCCCAAGACGGTGGAAAAGATCGGCGAACGCCTCATGATCTGCCCTTTGAGCAACCACGCGGAGAGCGTCGCCAAGCAGGTCGCGATGCTGGAGCAGGCCATCGGTACCGTGGTCAACATGGTCAAAGCGTTGCGGAAAAACCCTCATGTCGAGGAGATTCAGGACGACTACGCGCTCCTTCAGTCGATTGAGGGCGATGCTGACAAGTTTTTGATCGCTTTGCTGCGGGAGCTCTTCCAGGGCACGGCGGAGGCCAAGGACGCCATTTTCCATAAGGACATTTACGAACTGCTCGAAAAAGCGATCGACCGGTGCCGCGACGCGGGCAACGTCGTTTTCCAGGTGGTGCTCAAGTACTCATGACGCTGTTTCTGCTCGTGTTGTTGATGGCGCTCGCCTTCGAGTACATCAACGGGTTCCATGATGCCGCCAACGCGATTGCCACGGTCGTCTCCACCAAGGTGCTGACGCCCCGGCAGGCGATCATGCTAGCGGCTTTTTTCAACCTTTTGGGGGCATTTCTCGGGACGGCGGTCGCCACCACCATCGGCAAGGGGATCGTCGATCAGCACGAGGTCACCATGGCCACGGTGCTGGCCGCGCTGTTGGGGGCCATTATCTGGAATCTCGTGACGTGGTGGCTCGGCCTCCCCTCCAGCTCCAGCCATGCCCTTATCGGCGGCCTCTGCGGCGCGGCGCTTGCCTCCGCTCGAGGTGACTGGGGAGTGCTTAAATGGTCGGTGTTCGACCCCGTCAAACACACCTACGAAGGACTCTGGCACAAGATCGTCATCCCGATGGTCACCTCCCCGCTTCTCGGGCTTCTGCTGGGGGCGCTGTTGATGCTGATTCTGACCGCCTGCCTGACGAGGGTGCGCCCTTTCATCATCCAGCGCGTGTTCGGCAAGTTGCAACTCGTCAGCGCCGCCTGGATGGGCCTGAGCCACGGGACCAACGACGCCCAGAAAACCATGGGGATCATCGCCCTCGCGCTCTTTACGGGGACGCAGGCGGGCGCGTTCGAGCATCTGAAGGACGGTCCTCTTCACTTCCTGCATACCCCCAACTTTGTCGTCGCTCCCTGGGTCGTCGTCATCTGCGCGGTCACCATGGCGGCGGGCACGGCGGCGGGCGGCTGGCGCATCATTCGCACCATGGGGCATAAGATGGTGCGCCTCCAGCCGGTTCATGGCTTCGCGGCAGAGACGACGGCGGCCATCATTATCCAGGGCGCGAGCCACATGGGTATCCCGGTTTCCACCACGCACGTCATCACCACCTCGATCATGGGGGTGGGTGCGACCAAGCGGTTGAGCGCGGTGAAATGGGGCATCGTCCATCGGATCATGTGGGCTTGGGTGCTCACCCTGCCCGTTAGCGGCCTGCTTGGCTGGCTATGCATGCGCGGGTTGCAGGTGGCGGGGTATTAACCCGAAGAAGCAGGCGGTGCGGCAGCACCGGTAGCCCGCTCGCGCCGTCGAGCGCGGGTATCGGCTTCGTGGCTTCATGAGGGCCGCTTCCCAATCCAATACCGATAGCCGGTCCTACGGGGACGGACGCAAAACGCGGCTCTTCATCAATCCCGCGCTCGCGGCGCGAGCGGGCTACCTTGCGCGCTCCTGCGTCGGCTCATCCGCTCTAACATGCAAAAGCATGGGCCTTCGGCCGTGAACGGTGTTGGACTAGTTCCCCAAACGACCGTCGGGAATGAGGTAGTTGAGCACGTAATCCCTGACGGCCTCTTCCAGCGGCGTGAGCGCTTCGGCGTACCCGGCTTCCCGCAGCTTCCCGATATCGGCGCAGGTGTAATACTGGTATTTCTCTCGCAGGACCTCAGGCATCTCGATGTATTCGATGCACGGTTGCCGCTCGAGCGCCTTGAAAACGGCCGTGGCAAGTTGGTTCCATGAATGCGCCTTTCCTGAGCCGATGTTGAAAAGGCCGGAGCCGCTGGCGTCGCGGCGTTCCGCCACGGCGAGCGTCATCTTCACCGCGTCTTTGACGTAGAGAAAATCACGCTTCTGCTCTCCATCGTGATAATCGGGGCGGTGGCTCTTGAAGAGGCGGATCACCCCTTCGTCGCGAACCTGCGCGAAGCTCTTGTGCACCACGCTCCGCATCTCGTCCTTGTGGTCTTCATTGGGGCCGAAGACGTTGAAATATTTCAGCCCCGCGATTGTTCCCAGCCATCCCTGCCGGCGCGCGTGGAGATCGAAGAGATGCTTGCTGTAGCCATACATGTTGAGAGGGCGCAGAGCGTCGATTTCCTCCCGGTCGCTCATCCCCTGGGCCCCGTCGCCATAGGTGGCGGCGGAGGAGGCGTAGACAAACCGCGCTTCGCTCGCGAGCGCGTGGGTGGCGAGGTCCTTGGTGAACTCGAAGTTGTTGCGGATCAGGTAAGAGGCGTCCTGTTCGGTCGTCGCGGAACAGGCGCCAAGATGGAAGATTGCGTCGAATTTCCCCAACGCGCCGGATTGCAGCCGTGGGCGGAGATCGTCGGCTTCAAGATAGTCCGCAAACCGGAGCGGCACGAGATTGCGCCATTTTGCGGAAGTCCCCAGCAGATCGGCGATGACGATCTCCTCGCACCCCCGCCGGTTGAGTTCCCAAACCAGAGCGCTGCCGATAAAGCCCGCCCCGCCGGTGACCAGAACACGTTGATTTTCCCACATAATTCTAAACTAGAGTCCGAGGATATACGCGAAAATGAGCGGCGCGACAATCGAGGCGTCCGACTCGATGACAAACTTCGGTGTATCCACCCCGAGCTTGCCCCAGGTAATCTTCTCGTTCGGCACCGCGCCCGAGTAGGAGCCGTAGCTGGTGGTCGAATCGCTGATCTGGCAGAAGTATCCCCAAAGCGGTGCGTCGGTGCGCTGTAAATCCTGATGGAGCATCGGCACCACGCAGATCGGGAAATCGCCCGCGATCCCGCCGCCGATCTGGAAGAACCCGACGCTGCGCTGCGGCGCGACCTCCTGATACCATCCAGCCAGCGCCATCATCGCCTCGATGCCGGTGCGCACGGTATGGACATTCCTGATCGTGCCGCCGATGCAGTGCCCGGCGTACATGTTCCCCAGCGTGGAATCCTCCCACCCCGGCACAAACATCGGCAGGTTGCGCTCCGCCGCTGCCAGAAGCCAACTGTCGCGAGGGTCGATCTGGGGCTCCAGTTTTCCGCTGAGCAGGATGCGGTAGAGAAATTCATGCGGGAAACGGCGTTCGCCTGCGGCATCGGCGGCCATCCATTCCTCCAGCACCGCCTTTTCGATCCGCCTCATCGCCTCGTGCTCGGGGATGCAGGTGTCAGTCACGCGGTTGAGGTGGCGGTCGAGCAAAGCTTTCTCGTCCTCCGGGGTGAGATCGCGGTAATTGGGGAGCCGTTCGTAGTGTTCGTGCGCGACGAGGTTGAACACATCCTCCTCCAGGTTCGCCCCGGTACAGCAAATGGCATCGACCTTCCCCTGCCGAATCATCTCGGCCAGAGAAACGCCCAGTTCCGCCGTGCTCATCGCTCCCGCCAGCGTCAGGAACATGGCTCCCCCGTTTTCGAGGTGGGCGCGATAGCCGATGGCGGCATCCTTGAGCGCGGCAGCGTTGAAGTGCCGGTAGTGGGTGTCGATGAAGGCGGATACGGGGCCGGAAGTCGAGGAGGCGTTTTTCATGAAGGTGTTTGCGGGTTTAACGAGGGTTGCCGCGCGCCTTCCTGTGTCTTTAAAACACGAAAGCCACGCGTTCCGGAGCTACGGGCTTGGTACCCGCCATCGCTCCGCACGAGTGGCTGTCGTCAAGATAAGCCGCGCGAGCCTGCCGTCAAGCCTCGCTATTTCGTATCCGAGATGGTTGAGCCGGTCAGCGACGGCCCGAGGCTCAGACGGGCCTGCGCCAGCGCTTCGCGGGGGTTGTCGGTCGGCCTGTAATCACCGCGCATGATACGGAGGGCGTCGCGTTCCTCTTCGATTTCCGCTTCGGTGCGGAAGCCCAGGCGTCGCAGCATCGGCAACGCGGGGAACCAGCCGAAGAGCGCGTGGATCAGCAAAAAGCCCGCCACGAAGAACGACCACCCAAACCAGCGGCGGTCGAGCGTCGAGCCGAGAACGAGGCCGAGGATGATATGAGATGCCGAGGCGGTCTCGATCACCCGTTCCACATCCCACTCCGCATCGAGCTCTTCGAGCCGCTTGGAGATGGTTTCCGAATCCGAGCCGCAGTAACGCTCAACGTTCTTTTGCACCGCGCTTTGAATCCGTTCATTGACTCGGCGCTCCGTACTCCGAGTCACGCGGCTGGTCGTATTGGGTAAAAAAGCCATAATCTTCCTCCTTTTGGGAACCGCTGCTTTCGGCATGCTCCATTTAATCAGCGATTCCCTTCGTAAAATCGTGCGCCAGGCCTCTTCTGCGCCGCTCGCACGGGTTGATCCCGCCGGGGATACAGGGTAATCTTCCTCCAGCCACAGTATGAAACACGAAGCCGCATGCGGATGTTCTTCCGAAGAGAGCCAGGAAACGGGAATGCGGGTGGCCGTGGCAATCTCAGGCCTTTTTGCGGGTCTCGGACTGATCTTGGAGCACACCGCGCGGGAGCCCGTCGCCGCCGTTGCCTTTGCCGTCGCGATCTTGGCGGGCGGGTCAATCGTTTTCCCCAAGGCCTGGAGCGCCGTGCGCCGCCGCGCGTTCGACATGAACGTCCTCATGAGTTTCGCGGTGGCTGGCGCGCTGGTGATCGGCGAATGGGCCGAAGGAGCCGCCGTGACGTTTCTCTTTGCCCTCTCCGAGCTGCTGGAGGCCGCCAGCCTCGACCGGGCGCGTCACGCTGTCCGGGCGTTGATGCAGCTTGCCCCGGAAACGGCGTTGCTGAAAGAGGAGGCCGACTTTCGCGAAGTCCCGGTGAACACGGTTGCCATCGGCTCCGTCGTCGCGATCCGGTCCGGTTCGCGAATTCCGCTCGACGGCGTGATCGCCGCCGGGCATTCCACCGTGGATCAGGCCCCCATCACGGGCGAGTCGGTTCCCGTGGATAAAAAGCCGGGGGATCCCGTGTTTGCCGGGACGATCAACGGCGCTGGATCGCTTGAAATCCGCACCACCCGCCCCAGCGACGACACCACGCTGGCCAGGATTGTCCATCTTGTCGAGGAAGCGCAGGCGCACAAAGCCCCGACGCAACGGTTCATCGACCGCTTTGCCCATCATTACACCCCGGCGGTGGTGATCGCGGCGGTTACGGTCGCGGTGATTCCCCCGCTCCTCCTTGGCGGAGGGAGCGCCGTCTGGGCCGACTGGTTTTACCGGGGGCTGGTTCTTCTGGTGATCGCCTGCCCGTGCGCGCTGGTCATCGCCACGCCTGTCTCCATCGTCTCGGGCCTTACGGCGATGGCGCGGCGGGGTGTCCTGATCAAGGGAGGCGCGGCGCTCGAATCCATCGGGAAGCTCAACGCGCTGGCGGTCGACAAGACCGGGACGATCACCGTGGGAAAACCGGCGGTCACCCGCGTGGTCCAAATCAATTCCAATGCCGGTGCTTCCGGCGAGGAGGAGATCGTGCGGATCGCCGCCGCGATTGACGTGCATTCCCCCCACCCGCTCGCGCAAGCCGTTGTGAGCTACGCCCGGGAGCGCGGGATCGCCTTCCCGCGCGGCGAGCAATACCAGGCCAGCGGCGGACAGGGGGCGGAGGCGGTCATCGACGGGCATCATTACTTCGTCGGCAATCACCGGTTCACGCACGAGATGGCGGTCTGCTCGCCGGAAATCGAGCGGCACCTCGCCGGGATCGAGGAGGAGGCGCAGTCGGTGGTCGTTGTAGGTCACCGGCCCCATGCCGACTGCCGGGGCGAAGTGCTCGGGATTCTCGCTATCAGCGATGCTCTCCGCGAGCATGCCCCTGCCGCTCTCGCCGAGTTGCATCGCCTCGGGGTCAGGCCGGTCGTCATGTTGAGCGGGGATAACTCGCGAACCGTCAGCGCCATTGCCCGGAAAGCGGGAATCGACGATGCCTTCGGCGATCTCCTCCCGGAGAAGAAGACCGAGTGCGTCAGGGCGCTCATGGCGGAGCATGGCGTCGTCGGGATGATCGGCGATGGTGTCAATGACGCCCCTGCCCTCGCGGCGGCCAGCGTGGGAATCGCCATGGGGAAGGGCACGGATACCGCGCTCGAAACCGCCGACATCGCGTTGATGCACGATGATCTCGGCAAAGTCGCCGAAGCCGTCCGGCTGGGAAGGCGCACGATGCGGATCATCCGGGCCAACATCGTCTTCGCGCTTGCGCTCAAAGCGGTCTTCCTCCTTCTTGCGCTTACCGGGTACGCCACCCTCTGGATGGCCATTGCCGCCGATACCGGGGCCACGCTCCTGGTCATCGCCAATGCATTGCGACTATTGAAGAACCCTTAACCCGAGAACCGAAGTTGATCGCGGCGATCTGACGCAATTTGCTGGCCGCGATGCCTCTTGCGCCAGCTTATCCGCTCCAACCCCGGTTTTCGGGTCCAACCTAAAATCAGCTTTCCTTTCAACCCAAAGTCGGTTCAATCTGAAACGGTAATCCTGAAGCCTAGAAGCCTATGACCAAGACACGGATCGAGCGCGATTCGATGGGTCCTATGGAGGTCCCCGGCGATGCGCTTTATGGGGCCTCCACCCAGAGGGCGGTTTTGAATTTCCCCATCTCGGGGTATCGGTTTGGCCGGGAGTTCATTCGCGCTCTCGGGTTGGTCAAATGGGCCGCCGCCGAGGCGAACCTGGAACTGGAACTGCTTGACGAACGCCGCGCGGGATTCATCTCGCAGGCTGCCGAGGAGATGATGGAGGGCAAGCTTGACGAGCATTTCCCCGTGGATGTGTTCCAGACCGGCTCTGGGACGAGCACCAACATGAACGCCAACGAGGTGCTCGCCAACCGTTGCTCCCAACTCGCGGGCAAGGCGATCGGTTCGCGCGATCCCGTTCACCCCAACGATCACGTGAACATGGGGCAATCGAGCAACGACGTCATCCCCACGGTCATTCACATCGCCGTGGGCGAGGGGCTGCGCAATGGGTTGATGCCCGCGCTGGAGCAGTTGCACGATTCGCTGGAGCGCAAGGCGCTCGAATTCTGGGACATCATCAAAATCGGGCGTACCCACCTGATGGACGCCACGCCGATCCGGCTGGGGCAGGAATTCAGCGGCTACGCCCGGCAGGTGGAATTCTCGCGCCTCCGCGCGGGCAACGCCATCGCCGCCATCGAGGAGCTTCCGTTGGGGGGCACCGCCGTGGGCACCGGCATCAACAGTCATCCCGATTTTCCCGCGAAGGTGATGCATCACCTTTGGAACCAGACCGGCATCGCCTTTCGCGAGGCACGGAACCACTTCGAGGCGCAATCGGCCAAAGACGGGCTTGTCCAGGCGAGCGGGCAGCTCAAGACCATCGCCGTCGCGCTTTTCAAGGTCGCCAACGACATCCGGTGGCTCGCCAGCGGTCCGCGCTGCGGGATTGCCGAGATCTCGCTCCCTGCCACGCAACCGGGCAGTTCCATCATGCCGGGGAAGGTGAATCCGGTGATGAGCGAAGTGCTTATGCAGGTGTGCGCGCAGGTGATCGGCAACGACACGACTATCACCTGGGCCGGGGCCAACGGCAATTTCGAGCTCAACACGATGATGCCGGTGCTCGCGCACAATCTGTTGGAGTCGATCCGGCTCCTCACCAACGCCTGCGAAGCGTTCCGTCTCCGGTGCGTGGATGGCATCGAGGCCAACCCGGAGCAATGCAGCTCCTATGTGGAGCACTCCATGGCGATGGTTACGGCGCTGGTGCCGATCATCGGCTACGATCGAGCGGCGGAAATCGCGAAGGAGAGCGAGCGGACCGGAAAGACGATCCGTGAAATCTGCCATGAACGGGAGATTCTGCCGGCGAAGGAGTTGGAACGCGCGCTAAGCCCCGCGCGGATGACCAAGCCCTCGCTGGAGGGGTGAAATTGGGAGGGTTTCCATGCGGTTGAAAGCGAATTTCGGTTGCATCCTTCGTGGGGCATGTGAAGGATAACCCGCTTATGCCCACAGACCGTAAAGTCGTCATCACCGGAATCGGGGTCGTCACCCCCGTCGGAAACAACCTGCCGTCGTTTTGGGAATCGATCAAAGGCGGCAAGAGCGGCGTCGGCCGGATTACGGCTTTCGACCTGACCGGTCACGACTGCCATATCGCCGGCGAGGTGAAGGATTTCAACCCGACCCCTTTCTTCAATAACCCGAAGGATGTCCGGCGCACCGACCGTTACACCCAGTTCGGAATGGCGGCGGCCAAGATGGCGTTTGCGGACTCGGGGATTGACCTGGAAGCCGTGGATCGCAACCGTTTCGGCGTGGTGATTGGCAGCGGCATCGGCGGCCTTAAGACGCTGAGCGACCAGATGCACACCATGTTCAACAAGGGGCCGGGGCGCATTTCGCCGTTCATGATCCCGATGATGATCAGTAACATGGCGAGCGGGCTCGTTTCCATGGAATACGGGCTGGCGGGTCCGAACTTTGCCACCGTTTCCGCCTGCGCCACCGCTTGTCATGCCATCGGCGAAGCATGGCGGATGATCCAGCATGGCGATGCAGACGTCTTTCTCTGTGGCGGTGCGGAAGCGACCGTCGTTCCGATCGGTATCGGCGGGTTTGCCGCCATGAAGGCGCTGAGCACCCGCAATGATGAGCCTGAGC
Organism: Chthoniobacteraceae bacterium; assembly: GCA_037190965.1. Classification (GTDB taxonomy): domain Bacteria; phylum Verrucomicrobiota; class Verrucomicrobiia; order Chthoniobacterales; family Chthoniobacteraceae; genus DATMFV01. The sequence continues at coordinate 1,206 of JBBCKI010000031.1, read as the reverse complement.
GCGCTTCGCGGCCCTTCGACAAGGATCGCGACGGCTTCGTCATGGGCGAAGGCGCGGGCGTCCTCGTCATTGAGGAGCTTGAGCACGCCAAACGCCGTGGGGCACGAATTTATGCGGAGCTTTCCGGCTACGGCCTGAGCGCCGACGCCTACCACATGACCTCCCCGCTCCCCGAAGGCGAAGGCGCGGCCCGTTGTATGCAGATGGCGCTCGAAAAAGCGGGGATCGCTCCCGAATCGGTCGATTACGTCAACGCGCACGGCACCTCCACCGGGCTGGGCGATATTTGCGAGACGAAGGCGATCAAAGCCGTCTTTGGCGACCGCGCCAAGAACGGGCTCGTCGTTTCCTCCACGAAGTCAATGACCGGGCACCTCCTGGGAGCAGCCGGAGCCGTGGAAATGGCGGCGTGCATCATGGCGATCCGCGAAGGGATCGTCCCGCCGACCATCAACCTCGACTGCCCGGACCCCGAGTGCGATCTCGACTACGTTCCTCACACTGCCCGTGAGCACAAGGTGCGCGTGGCCGTGAACAACTCCTTCGGTTTCGGCGGGCACAACGCCACGCTGGTCGCCAAGGCGTTTGAGGGGTAGAGTCTCAAGAGATGCAGCCTGAGATCAAATACAAGATCGGTAACGAGAAGCTGGTGCGCGTGACGGAAGACGCCGCGCGCAAGCTCACCTCGTTGCTCACGCGGCAGGGCCGCCCCAACGGCGCGCTCCGCGTCGCCGTCATCGGAGGCGGTTGCTCCGGGTTGCAATACAAGATGGATCTCGTGGACGGCCCCGCCAACCGCGACATCCTTGTCTCTTCGCAGAACGTGAACGTTGTCGTCGATCCCAAGAGCGCGCTCTTCGTCAGCGGCTCCCTGCTCGACTACAGCGACGATTTGCAAAAAGGTGGCTTCAAAGTCACCAACCCCAACGCCGTGGCGCATTGTTCCTGCGGCGAGAGCTTCGCGGCGTAGGTTTGCGTGGCGGGAGAGGGCGTGGCAAGCGTCTTCCCATCGCGCGGTAGCGCTCTTTTTCCTCGTTCTCTCGTTCCCAAACTCCACAGACTGTGTGAAAACTCTAATTTCGTCGTAAAATGCTCGATTTTTGGGAATGATAAATCATTGCCCTCCTTCGAAACAGGCCGTGTAGGGCAAATATGAGCGTCGGAGTTTTTCAGAATCGAGCATACTTGGAGTTTTCACACAGTCTC
>JBBCKI010000030.1:0-138883 GCA_037190965.1 Chthoniobacteraceae bacterium | reverse complement strand
CTTCTTCTTTAACGGCTCAGCCAAAGCGGCATGTGATCCAAGTGTGGAACCGGAAGAGAACACCCGCTTCGAATAATCACAGGTGGACATTAAGGCTGCTTTCAGGATTCTGGCGCTCTTGGCCGTTGGAGTTCCGGTCCTAATTACGCGGACCGCTTGCGCTCGCCCCGTCGATCTATCTGCGCCCTCCAATGGAGTCGGCGCAGCCAGCTTTCGCGGCTATCTTGAGATCTGGAGTGAAGTGGACAAGATCGACCTTGGAGACGGTCTAAAGCTACCGCTCCGTTTCAAGTTCACCAGCGAAAAAGGAGTCCGAGGCGTTCTGGGAGAAGGCTTCTGGTGCCCGCTCATGGAGTCTCACGCTCTCCTTACGCGCCCGACGATCATGAAGGCGAACCTTCTTTGCGGAAAGACGCTCTATCTACGCAGGGATCCCAAAGAAAGGAATAAATTCCGAACCCTCGACCAACAATGGACGGGCATTTTAACAGGCGCGGATATTACGATATCCAGGGATGACGGATGGGAGCTCAAGTATAACAATGGGCGACTTACCTCCTTAACGACTGACACCGGGCGCAAGCTCAAATGGATTTCCAATGGAGCCAAGGCAATGGCCATTCATGAGGGCGTGAAACCGCTCCTGAAAGTGGAGGTGCGCCCAAAAGAAGTCTTATTCGTAGCCAACTTGCGCCAACATACGGTCACGTTCGACAAGCGACCACAAATCGGTGTGGTCCTCGGGCAAAAAGTGATTGAAGGATTCGGAGAAAGTCTGGGCTCATGGAATTGGCCGAACGGGGAAACCGAGAAATTTGAGTTCAACACAACCGAAGACGCGACGCCAAGACTCGTATTCACGGATCGCGAGAAAATCGAAACGTTATACACCTGGGATGCCGCTACCGGCCGACTTCTCACGGAAGGAGACTGGAAGTACGAAGTCGTTGGCAAGATGAACGAGCCCTCCGCTCTCCCCGCCGTATATCGAGTCAATTCAGATGGCAAAAAAGAAGGCATGGCGGTAGATGCCCCTCTCGGCATCTATACCAAGCTGGATGGCGCAGGAGCAGAGACCATCACCTACACCATCCATGAACCTGGTCCGGCATACAGCAAAGTCCAGAAAATTATTCGGAAAACAGAGCAGAGTGAAAAAACCGTTTACAAGGCATCTTTCGACGAAATTGGAAGACTTGTTCGTGAAATAGATGAAGACGGATTTACGACTACCTATAGTTTCGGGAAAGATGGCAAATTTCTAGGCAGGACAATCGCTCGTCCAACCGACAAGAATATCTTGGAAGCTTTGGCAACAAAGGAAGCCGCTCTCCTTGAAGCCGTCGCCAAGGCCACCACTGAGAAAGCCAAAGGAAATGCATTGCAAATATTAGGCTTCTTTTACATCCACAAAGTCGGTGATCACGAGAAGGCCCTCAACCTTCTTCCTCAGATGTCGAATCGACAACAGCAGTTTAACATTCGCACCCACGCCATCGAGAAAAATATTTCGTTCAACGGGTATCAAAAGGCTGCGCAGTTCACCAAATTACTTCAGGAATACCCAGAGGAAAACAAGCTTTTGGAACTCCTCATCAGAACCTACCGCGAGACCGAGAAACAATTTGAGTTATCGATGCTAAGTATCGCATCACCAAATCAAGAAAATCGACCAGGAAGGGAAAATCCACACAAATGAGAGTCACCGCTTTCGCTCTTACGAAAATAACATTAGTTGCAAGCATTTTATTGGCTGCAAACAATCTAGTTCTTGGGGGTGATATTATCGTAACTCCACAACCTTTTGGTCCAGACAACACGATTCTCGTTGAATCAGGTAAGAGGGTGACCTTTGAAGCACGTGTCACCGGGGCTCCTGAGGATACGGTAACAGCCTCGGTGAGTTTGAGTTCCCCCATAGGGGAACCGAGCAACGGAGGGCCTTTGGCAACGATTACGATTCAACAATCGGGTGTTGAAGCTCAATGCACACTGACGATTAGTCATTCAACCCAGGTCAGCGGGTCAACCGTAACCTGTGTAAGCGGGAAAACAGTAGACTATCGCATCATAGTTCCTGCCGTAACAAAAATCTCCGTAGATCCTTCCGACAGCGGTTCCCACTACATGGGGGAAGACAATGAGACGGACATCATTGTTACAGCAGAGGGCGGGGGGAATGTAAAGCTCAAGGCCACAGCCTTGCCAAACGACCAAGCCGTCACCGACATGCTAACTTGGACTGGAGCCACTGTAGATGAAAATGACAAAACGCAGGCAACCGTTAGCCGAGGAGCAGCTTCCAAAAAAGAGGTGGACGCATCTATTTCAGGCTTCAGCACTGGGGAGCGCTCGGCAAGCGTCTATGTTTTGAAGGTAGAGCTTGAGGAGTTAGGATTCTCTGGCGATCATAAAATAACAAAATGGTCCGACAAATCGGCTATTGATCCATCCGATTCTTCTCCTGTTTGGAAGAAAACTGGTTCTCCTGATCTTCCCGTGGCCTATACGAAAGGTTCGGCAGCGACGGCTTTCGCTAAACTGAAGGTAACCCCGACACTTCCTGCAGGAACATCAATCAACGCCACGATACGCGCGAAAAAGGGAGGAACTGTACTTGGTAGCTCCAGCGCCAACCTAGCAGGATCGGAGGCCAATGTAACGGGATTGTCACTCTCGAATTTAGTTCCCAATTCTGTAAAAATGGAGAACATTACGCTGGATTGGGAAATTTCCCTTGATGGATCGACCTATACAGCGTTGAATTCAACAGGGCCCATTACCTTTTACTCAACAGCAGCAACGCCATCAGCATCACCACTTTTCGACTTCGCCTTAGAAAATGCAACCAAATATATCGATGGTTCAAACTTAATTCTCGCATCGCTAAACGATAAAATCCGGCAAGATCTTCTATACTCCTCCAGCAAAATACCCGAACATATAAACGACCCACTTGCCGCTTATGACGATGTTATTGCCAACTGCGATGAGTTTGTGGCAGTATTAGACTTATTATATCGCTCTGTCAGAGCAACCCCCGGCAGCAAAAAGGTAGCCTGGTGTGGTCTGCCGGGGCAAATGATTGGATATCGCCAATCCAGCAATCTAAGCAACAACGTAACAATGCAAATAGATCGCCCATATAGCCCTCATTTTGCCTATCACGCGCTTTATTTTTTAGATGGATTCCCCAATGATCCGTCATATGGTATGGCTGGATGGCCAACGGTTCTTGAGTGTGTTCCGGGAGTATCTTGGCAAGAAAGCGATAACATTCCATCAACTCGACTCCTCCACCCAATGATCTGCGGTCATTAATACACGCGATGAATAAACTAATTCAATATATGATCTGGGCTCTCTTTTTCTGGGGAGTGACCGCTAAGACCTATAGTACCGAAACCCCGGATATCGCCCCCTCCAAGATCCGAAGCACTATAATTGAAACCATCAAACATCCTTCGATCTCCTCTTTAACCCCCTCACCATTAAGCATATCCGGAAATACAGCAATGTTAACATTTGCTGAAAAAGGACGCAAAGGAACTTTGCGAATCTCGGTAAGTTTATTCTCATCAAATGATTTAGCTAGCAATTACTTAAGCAGCAAAGGCATTTTAAGCAGTGGCATCATGACGCCGGTTAAAAATTTCATTGGCGATGAAACGCTTTACTTTGACTACAGCAAGGAACCAGGAGTTTCACAGGGAGGCTGGATTATGTATCGAAAGGGAAGCGCAGTAATCTACGCCTCTTCGATTCTCATAAAGTTTGACGACCTCGAAAAAATTGCACGGAAACTAGAGCCGCATATCGCCATGTTTAAGTTTAAGATAGAAGAATCATCAGGCACCAACTCCACTATGAAAGATGCATCCAGTAAAGATAGCTACACTAGTTTAACGAGTGAAGAATTTTCCCGATTGAGCGGAACTGAAAAAATGGAATTTTTAACGAAAGAACTAGCCATTATAAATACCGCAGTCGAGCAATGTGCCTATGAAAAGAATATTCCAACTGGAGGAATTGTTGAGTGGGCGGATATAGAAGGACTCCTAAAGCCTCAGTCTGGGTTACGAGAAACAGCTGCAGACCCTAGGGGAATTAAGTACCCTGAAAGGTTCATCGTTGGGAAACCTTTATTATTGAAATCAAGATTTCCAGAAGAGGGAAATCCCCAAAATTAATTCGAGCTACGGGGGCAACTCTTGTCGAGCTACGAGGTCAACTCTTGACGGGCTGTTGCCCAATATGACCCTTAATATTCTCAAGGCAGTTGCCACCAAAAAAACGCGGTATCAAGGGAAAGCAAAAGAATGCTGCCTGGAATCATCCCTATCTTCTCTCTTTACTCAAATTTTGATGCGTTTGCCCTGGCGGAGGCATTGAGAAACCGGAGATCGGAAAGAAAAATGGTGCGGTAGCACCCGGTAGTCCGCTCGCGCCGCCGAGCGCGGGTATCGGCTTCCGTCTCTCCTCAAGGGCGCATTCCCGCCTATCGGCCCGGAATCGCCTGCCGGGTGAGCGTTTCACCCGCTTGCTCCAGCCATCGAAGGGCTTGTTCGCCGGTCAACCGGAGGACATCTTCCGAGGCGGGGTTCCAACTTTCAGGCGGTAGCGTCTTCTGAAATTCGAGCCGCTCCACCCCGACGACGAGGTGCCAGCCGGGCCGGAGGATTTCCAGCCGCGCCAGATCTTCGCCCTGATAATAGAGCCGCGCGCTCCATTCTGCCACGCCAAGGCTCGCGGCAAGCGGCGGCATGAGTTGCACTTCCAGAACGCGCAATCCGTCGACCGGACTTCCCTCTTTGACCACAAAGAGCACCGGGAGCAGCGCCAATTGCTGGGGCGGGAAGGGAAGTGCCATCGGGGCCAGGCGGCGTTCCCCTTTTTTCTTTTTCTTCTTTTTGCCCGGGGTGGGTGGGGTAGGTGGGGGAACCAAAGCGGCGATTTTTTGTCCCGGCTCCAGCCAGATCTCATCGCCCACGCGGCAGGCGGCAAGCGACTGGCCCGCAAAAGAACCGCGCAGCAGGACGCGGGTTGGCGGCTCCAGCAGGAGGTCGAGCCTCCCGCCCCTTTGCTCCGTGGGCAGGCCGGTCATCTTCTCCAGCACCAGGGTGGCCGCAAGGGCGTGCTGCTCATTTTGCGGGCTGAAGATCGAGGCGATCGGCACTAGTGTCCGCCCAAGCAGGTCGTAGGGGTTGATCTGCCCGGCGGCATGCAGCGAGCCTGCCGCCAAAAAGAGAAATGCGGTAAAGAGACGCAAGAGTGGACAGGAAGTTTTCATGAAGGCATTGTGGGGGCGTCTTCTAATACCGCTTTTCGACGAAAATGCTACCTTTCGCGCCAATCCTCGCCGACGGAGGACTGTTTTATGCCTATGAAACGTCTACGCTCCCAGGCAAAATAGTTCTGCTCTGTCTTCTCATCGGCTCCATTTTTTCATGGTCGGTGATGGTGACCAAGATCCGGATGGTCGCGCTTGCCAAAAAGCAATCCGCGCATTTTTTGGATCTTTTTCGCAGCCACCGCCAGCCTCTGCATATTTATGAATCGAAGCTCCGCTTCAACGGGTCGCCTCTCTGGAGCGTCTACCGGGCGGGATGCAAGGAATTGACGTTTCATCTGCTGGGCTCGCAGGAGGTGGATGAAACCTTCCGCGCGCGACTCGACGATGCGCCGAGAATCTCGCCTTCGCAAATGCGGGTGGTCTCCACGGCGATGGAGCGTGCAGTGGGAGAGACCGCGCTGCGGCTGGAGTCGCAAATGATTTTGCTGGCTACCGCCGTCAGCGGCGCGCCGTTTTTGGGGCTGCTTGGAACGGTCTGGGGAGTTATGGAGACCTTCGGCGGCGTCGCGGCGGCCGGTTCCGCGAGCCTGGCCGCCATGGCTCCCGGTGTCTCGGCTGCGTTGATCACTACCGTCACGGGTCTGCTCGTCGCCATTCCAGCCATGTTCGGATACAATTTCTTGGTGACCTCCATCCGCGCCATGGCCGTGCAGATGGATAACTTCGCGGCGGAGCTTTCCTCGGAGTTCGAGCACCAGTATGTCGATCACGGGCAAACGATTCCCAGGAGTAACCGGTGAAGCGCTTCTCCGACCGCCATCAACTGACGACGCTCTCGGAACTGAACGTCACTCCGCTACTCGATCTCGCGTTCGTGCTGCTGATCATTTTCATGATCACCACGCCGCTCATGGAAAACTCCAGCGAACTGGTGGTTCCCACCTCCCGGCAGGCTGAAGGGGCGGTTTCGCCTTCTGATGTGGAGACGATTTCCGTCGATCGCGACGGAGTTTTGAAGCTCAACAACATCGCCATCGCTCCCGAGGCGCTGGACTCCGCACTCATCTCACTGAAAGAAGAGCGGCCCAAGGTGGCTGTGGTTGTGCGCGCTCACAACGAGTTACCCGTCCAGAAGCTGATCGATGTGATGGATGCTCTTAAAAAGGCTGGAATTGCCAAGATCGGCGTGGTCAGCACGGAGCCGCGCTAGCTTATCGGCATGAGTCCCTTCAAGCGCAACGTTGGGATTGTCACCGCCGTTCATCTGGCGGCGCTCGCTCTTATTTTTGTGCTGAGCCGTGAGAAACCGCCGGTTCGGGTGGAATCGATCAGTTGGCTCGATGGCGGCTCGCCTCCAGCCGGAGGTGGAGAACCGGCTGACGCGGCCGGTCCCGAATCCCAAAAGGAGGAGGAAGAGGAAAAGGAAGAGTCCGCTCCCGAGCCTCGGGAGAAGCCGGAAGCAGCCCCAACCAAGGTGTCTCAAGAAGCGGAGAGTGAAATCGCGTTGCCGACGCCGACCCCTGCGCCGACGCCCACTCCAACTCCAACTCCAAAACCGACGCCCACGCCGACCCCTACGCCGAAACCCACTCCAACGCCGACTCCAAAACCAACGCCGAAGCCCACTCCAAAACCGACTCCAAAACCGACTCCGAAACCGACTCCGAAACCGACTCCGAAACCGACTCCGAAGGCCACCCCCAAACCGACTCCAAAACCGACTCCCAAGCCAAGTCCAAAGCCCAGCCCCAACCAATCCAAGCCGGCTGCGTCGCCGAAGGCATCGCCAAAGCCCGCCGATAAAACAGCGGGGAAGACCGAGGGCAGCAAGACGGAGGAGAAGGCTGCCGGCTCCAAAGCCGAGGGCTCAAAGACCTCGATTAAAACAGGGGGAGCATCGACCGCGTCGACCGGCAATGCAGGCGCGGGCAAGACGGGCGGCAGCGGTCAGGCAGGCGGCTCCGACAAGGGGAAGCCGGGAGGCGTCGGCACGGGCATAGGTGGCGGCAAGGGGGCGGGCCGTGAAGGCGGTGGCAGCACGGAGTCCGACTTTGGCTGGTATCACGCCATGCTGCACGATCGTTTCTACGCTCGATGGGATCAGCCCATTTCGTTGATCCAGGAAGGCGGGGAGTTTTCCGTGCTGGTGGAAATCCGCATTGGCAGAAACGGCCACATTGCGGGTGTCAGCATTGCCAAGTCCTCAGGCAGCATCACGATGGACGACTCTGTCATGGCCGCGGCCCGGCGAGTGACGCAGGTTGACCCGTTGCCCCGCGGGCTGGGGGAGAGTTCCGGGTACAAGGTGAATATTGAATTCAAGTTGAGACAAGACGGGCTTTAAACAAGGCGGCCCTCTAAAACGGCATTCAGGAAAAAATTTCCCCGAGCGGTTTGTATTTTCAAAGCGGGGCAGGTAGTCTCAGCCCGCTTTATGATGCGGAAACTTCTCTTTGCCCTTTCCGGTGCCGCTCTTTGCGGCTTGGCGCTCCCGCCTGTTAGCTTCGCGGCAGAGACGCCGACGATCACGATCAGCAAGAGCGACACCATTGCGTTGGCCTTGAACCCTATCGGCGGCCCCGATAGCGCGCTCATCACCAAGGTGGTGCAAAACGATCTCACGCTGTCGGGCCTTTTCAGCATCGCGGACGCCAACCGCGCCGCAATGACGGTGGGCGGGGCGGATGCGGGCGGTTCGCTGCAAGGGAAGGTGCTCGACCATTCCGGCGGGACGGTGCTGGCGCGCGCGTACCGGGGCGGAGCGCGGGAAAAGGCCCACGCTTTCGCCAACGACATCATCGAGACCTTGACTGGCCATCGCGGCATGGCGGGCAGTACCATCGCCTTCTCCGCGACGCGCAGTGGCCGCAAGGAGATTTACTCCGCCGATTATGACGGCTCCAACGTTCGTCAGTTGACTCACGACGGGAGTATTAGCGTCGCGCCCGCGTTGAGTCCCGACGGTCGCCGCCTTGCCTATACTAGCTATCTCAAGGGATATGCGGATATCTATTCAATCGATCTCGCCAGTGGCGCGCGGCAGCGCATCGTCAAGTTTCCCGGTACCAATAGCGGCCCTGCATTCTCGCCGGACGGCAGCCAGATCGCCTGTACGGTGAGCCGTGACGGCAATCCGGAGCTCTATGTCGTCAATGCCAACGGTTCGGGTGCACGGCGATTGACCCGGACGCCCGGAGTGGAGTCCAGTCCGTCATGGTCTCCCGATGGGCGCGAACTGGTCTATTCCTCCGATGATCGCGGCGGTCCACAGATCTATCGGATCTCCGCAGGAGGCGGCAGCGGGCAACTGCTTTCCACGGGATACCGGTATTGCACCAAGCCAACCTGGTCGCCTGACGGGAAGAAGATCGCGTTCAACATTCGCGAAGGCGGTGTCTTCCGGATCGCCGTCCTCGACCTGGCCAGTAACTCCACGCGCGTTCTGACGAGCGGCGACGACGCACGGGACCCCATCTGGGGCCCTGATTCGCGGCATTTGCTCTTTACCCGGGGGGGTAATCTGTTACTGCTTGACGCTCAAAACGGTCGTACGGTGAAGATTCTCGACGGCCTGGGCTCGATTTCCGAGCCAGCCTGGTCCCGTTGATTTTTTGCCGGCCGCCCGTTTGCAGAGAGTGCGTTCGTGGAACGTCTTACGCTGATCAGCTTGTCCTGCCCGTCTTTACTTTAATACCGTCCTATCATGTCCAATCCCCGTTTTGCTACAATCACCCGCATCGCGCGGCTCTCATTGGCCGCATCCGTAGTCCTTTCCCTTGGCGCTTGCGCTTCTTTCAAGAAAAAGCCCGAATACGCCGGAAGCTCCGATGGAGACTTCATCAGCGGAAGCGCGTTGCCCGATCGCAATGAGAGCTCTTCGTTCCTGAGCGAGAGCGTCGACAAGAGCCGCTTCTCCCCCGTTTATTTCGGGTTCGATAGTTACTCGGTCGAGTCGTCGGAAGAGGGGAAACTCAATGCCGTGGCGAGCTTCCTCAGGAATTCTTCGCAGGAACTCATCATCGCAGGGTTTACCGATGAGCGGGGCACCGCCGAATACAATCGTGGTCTCGGCGAGAAGCGGGCGCAGGCCGTTCGGTCCTATCTGCTCAGCCGGGGCGCGGATGCCAGCCGCATCCAGACCACCAGCTTTGGCGCCGAGATGCCGGCTGACCCAGGTTCTGGCGAGGCTGCATGGGCCAAGAACCGCCGCGCCGAATTTGGCGTGGTTCGATAGGGCGAACTGGATCGGGACGATCTGTCCCAATATTTCATAGAAAGTTACGGCCTCCGCGTTGAAGCTGCGCGACGCGGAGGTCCGCAAATTTCCAGGTTCAGCATGAGGGTCGGCCATAATCCCGCTTGCGCTTTTGGCAAAAACAGGGAGGCTCGCCCCATGTTGATTTCATCCCCCTCCGGTCTTTCTGCGCTTCGCCTGCGCGGAATGAGGTGTCCCGTTTCTTGAGGACAGCCTTTCATATTCCAATTCCATGAAGCTCGAACGACTCCCGGAATATCTGCTCTCGGTCGTGGTCACCATCCTCGGCCTCGCTTTCGCCCTTTATGCCGGGAATTTGATCGGTTCGGGGAACACCCGTAACCTGATGCTGATCGCCGGAGGGCTCGGCTTTGTCGCAATCGGGCTTTTATTTAAGGAGCGGATCTGGGTCCTGATCTTCCTGTTCTGGGCCTGCAACGGGCGTTTGCTTTCAACACCGTTCTCCCTTCACGATGCCGGGGTGCTTCTGGCTTTCAGTTGGTTTCTGATCTTCAAGGCTTTCAAGCGGATCAGGAACAAGCCGAATTACGGATTTGCCGACGTGCTTGTCTTCATCAACCTGCTTTATGTGGTGACGATGTTCATTCGAAATCCGGTAGGCGGTCTGGCCTTGGATTCGGATACGGTCGGCGGGCGTCCTTATGTGAACGTCGCTATTGCGGCATTGGCCTACTGGGTGCTGGTGCGAGCGGATGTGAGCCTTACGATGGCACGGCGCCTGCCGTATCTGGCGATCATCGGGCATCTCCCCGGGTTCATATTCAGTCTCGGCGGCCTTTTGGCACCCTCCGCCGTGATGCCCCTGGCACGGATTTATGCCGGCATCGAAGCCGTTGGTGGAGACCTCGATTTGTCCTCCACCGGCGGTTCCCGACTCGGTTTTCTTCGATGGATTTCCGGTGGCCTTCTTTCGCTTCTCGTTTGCATTTATCGGCCTTTTACGCTGATCAACCCGCTTTATCTGGGGCGTTTTCTTGCCATGGTCTGCGTGATGATCTGCGTTCTCTTCTCCGGGTTCCGCAGCTTCATTATTTATGCTGGCCTGATTTTCTCGGTCACCTGCCTTTATCGGGGGAAGATCGGCGATATGATAAAGATCAGTGTCATTGCCGTCCCTGCCCTGGTGCTGTTCATCGCGGGACAAGGGGTCCTCTATCAGTTGCCTTTTCCAATCCAACGGGCCTTGTCGTTTCTTCCCGGTCAATGGGAGGAGTCTGCCCAGAAAAGCGCCGACGGCTCCTCGGAATGGCGTTTTGAAATGTGGCAGTGGATGTGGGAGGAAGAGAAGTACCTCAAGAACTGGTGGCTGGGCGACGGGTTTGGTTACTCGCGGAAAACCCTCGAACAGAATGTGGCTGCCGCGAATGGGGGGGATTATCGGGCGATTCAGGAAACCTTTCTGATCACCGGCGAAGTTCATAGCGGGCCTCTCTCGACCATTCGGTATGCTGGCGGCGTGGGGCTGGTCTTATACCTGTTGCTTGCTTTTATCGTCGTGAAGACGGCTCATGACCTGATTATTCGGTGCCGGGGGACACCTTATTTCTTTCCCGTCCTGTTCATCGGGGTGCCTATGGTTTTTGCCCCTTTCTTTTTCATTTTCATCTTCGGCGGTTACTCGCTTGATCTCCCCAATGCCATTTTCCATGTCGGTCTCCTAAGGCTGCTGGAGCGGGGTTTTAACCGGTATCTCGAAGAAAAGAAGGCCGAGATGGCACAGCGGCCGAGCGTGATGCCGGCGCTCCTCGATCAGCGTCCAACCATGTTGACCCGATAGAAACGAAGGGATTCGCAGATGTTTGCAAAAATTGGATTTGGCAGAGGAGCCGTGGGAGCATGGATGGCGATTGTGCTGGGCGCGCTTCCTCTGGCGGCGCAGGCGGGAGAACTCCCGGCACCCCGATTTGAGCCACCGCCTCGTCTGGCAACCACCGCCGCTGAACTTGGGAAAGAGAGGGCATCGGCTGCGTTCGAGGCAAAGAAAACTGCCGCGATCAAGGAGGGAGATGCACTGCTCGCAAATCCGGTCGAGCTTCCTGAGGGTTACGGCTCGTGGATTTTCTATTATGCCAATCCCGAGAACGGCGAGCGACTTGAGCCGCTCTCGCTGACGGAGCACAAGGATCCCAAAACGGGAAAGATCTTCACCGACGCGCGCACCGTCGCCGCTTACCGGACGGTCCTCCACTACGCGCTTGAGTCGGCAGCGCTCAAACTGGGTTGGGCCTATCTTTATACCGGAGACGACAAGTATGCCGCCGAGGTAAGGCGCATTTTTCTGAAACTGGCGAAGGATTACTCCAGCTATCCCGGCCGTCTGGACCGGTGGGGGATGCGTGGTTTTTTGGCGCCGCTGGGGGGGCGGCGCTATGTGCAATCGCTTGATGAAGCCGTCGGTGCGACTCATCTTACCAAAGCCTATGATCTTACTCGCAGTTCGCCGGTTTATAGCGACGAAGATCGCGCGACGATTGAGAACGATTTTTTCCGGCCCACCGCCGCGACTTTGCTTCGTTTCAATCAGGACATCAGCAATCACCAGACTTGGTACAACGCGGGGCTGATGTGCATTGCCTCGGTCCTGGCCGATGAGGCGCTGGTTGAAAAGGTGCTGACGATGCGGGGCGGTTTTTTCGATCAGCTTGATCGCGCTGTCGGAGCCGAAGGGCTCTGGTGCGAGGGAACGTTGGCTTACCATGGGTATGCATTGCAGGCGTTGATCGAGCAGGTCGACGCTGCGCGCAGGCTCGGATTGCCTTTGCAGGAAGAGCCAAAATTCAAGCTTCTTTTCAGGGCTCCTCTCCGCGCGGCTTATCCCGACGGCTCCCTGCCCGCCATCAACGATTCCGATCCCGGCAATATTCGTGGGTTCGATGGCTCCTGGAGATGGGCTTGGAACGTTTATCGCGACCCGTTTTACGCGCAGGTGTTGGCGAGGGGTGATGAAAAAGTGCTAAAGTCATTGCTGGGGCCTGCCCTCACACAGCTTCCGGCTGAATTGATCAAACCGGAATGGCCGCCTCAGATGGCTTCGGAGGATCTGCCCGACGCCGGTTTGGCGGTTCTGCGTCTGGGCGCAGGCAAGGACGCTGTCTGCGTATTCATGGATTATGGTCCCCACGGCGGGGGGCATGGACATTTCGACAAACTCAATCTCCTGCTCTTCGCCAACGAGCGCGAATGGTTGCTAGACCCGGGCCGCCTGACTTATTCGAACAAAGAATATTCCACCTGGGTCAAAACCACGGCGGCGCATAATACGGTCACGCTCGGGGGGCGTAACCAGCATCCGACCACGGGCAGCCTCCTATATTTGCACGAAGGCAACGGCTTCGCGGCGGCGGTGGCGCAATCTGACGGAGCTTATCCTTCCAGCCGGTTGCGGCGTCATCTTTTGCTGACCCCGCGTTTCCTGGTCGATATTTTCGACGTGACCGCCTCCCGCGACGAACAGATCGATCTTTTGGCTCACGCAACGGCCACTGCCTTGAAGCCGGCGATCTCCGGTTTGCCCGAGGCGAAGCCGCAGGCGGCGGGAACCTCGGACGGCTATCCGCATCTCACCGACGTTACGGGTCGCAAGGTGGAGGTTGATACGCAGTGGGATTATCTTGCCGACAAGGGGAAGCTCCGGGTCCACCTTCTGGGAGAGCCGGGGGAGCAACTCCTGTCCTGCCATGGCATCGGCTACGGTCTCACCGATAAAACACCGACGCTCATCCGTCGGCGCAACACCCGCTCCACCCGGTTCATCGCCGTCTATGATCTCTCGGGCGACGGAACGGGTGTCACCCGCGTCTCACGCATCCCCGGTATGAAAGACCCGGCCGTGGAGGTCGAAACACCGGGTCGAACTTATCGCATTGAGTTCGGTGAAAAACAGGCGACCATGAGATAAATGATTTTGCGCAATTCCGCTCGCTCAAGCACGGGATTTCGGATTCAATCCGCGCCTCTATGAAAATTGTCGTCGCGTACTCGGGCGGGCTCGATACTTCCGTCCTTCTCCAGTGGCTGAAGCAGACTTACCAGGCTGAGATTATCGCCTTCTGTGCCGATGTCGGGCAGGAGGAAGAACTCGAAGGGCTCGACACCAAGGCGCTGACCACCGGGGCGTCGAAATGCTACATCGACGACCTGCGCGAAGAATTTGCGCGCGATTTCATTTTCCCAATGATCCAGGCCGGGGCGATTTATGAGGGCCAGTATTTTCTGGGCACCAGCATCGCCCGCCCGCTGATCGCCAAGCGGATGGTCGAAATTGCCAAGGCCGAGGGAGCCGACGCGGTTGCCCACGGGGCCACCGGCAAGGGGAACGACCAGGTGCGTTTCGAACTGACCGCCGCCGCGCTCGCGCCTAGCCTCCAAGTGATCGCCCCATGGCGGCAGGAACGCTTCCGTGAGCAGTTTCCCGGCCGTGCGGAGATGATCGCCTTCGCGGAGGCCAATAAAATTCCGGTCGCGGCTTCGGCCAAGAAGTCGTACTCGATGGACCGCAATCTCCTGCATATCAGTTTCGAAAGCGGCATTCTGGAGGACCCGTGGTTTGACGCCAGCGCTCCGGAGGTCCGCGATATGTATGTCCTTTCGGTTTCTCCCGAGGACGCGCCCGACAAGGCGGAGTACGTGGAGCTTTCGTTTGAAAAAGGAATCTGCACCGCCATCGGATACGAAGGCATCGCTGAACTTCTCAAGAGCCTCGGCTATGCGGAGGAAGTCCGTTTCAACGCGGAGGGCCACGCCATCCTCTCGCCGCTCTGGGCGATGAAGGTTCTCAACAAGCTCGGCGGCAAGCATGGCGTCGGCCGGGTTGATCTTGTGGAAAACCGGTTCGTCGGTATGAAGAGCCGTGGCGTTTACGAAACTCCCGGCGGCGCGATTCTGCACTACGGTCATCGGCAAGTGGAATCGTTGACGATGGACCGCGAGGTCATGCATCTGCGCGACTCCCTCATCCCGAAATACGCCGAGTTGGTTTACTACGGGTTCTGGTTCTCTCCCGAGCGCGAGGCGTTGCAGGCGCTTGTCACCGAGTCACAGAAGAATGTCACCGGTGTGGTTCGCCTCAAACTCTACAAGGGTAATTTGATCACCGCAGGCCGCAAGAGTCCGGTGAGCCTCTACAACCCGCACATCGCCACGATGGAAGCCGACCCCACCAAGGCGTATAATCAGTCCGACGCCACCGGGTTCATCAACCTCAACGCTCTCCGGCTCAAAGTCGCCGCACAGGTTCACGGGATGGCAGACTAATTACAGCCACGGCTTCGGCCTTCACGGAGCGATGGGATGCTCTCGCGATTTCTCAAATTATGGGAAAAAGAATCGAATATCTCGACAGTCTCCGGGGCCTGGCCGCCCTGGCCGTCATTTTTTCCCATTTTTTTGGGGGATACGGCGGGTTCTTCAATTGGGGGAACGCGCCGATCATACACCCGCTGAGGATCGTTTACGACGGGGCGACAGCAGTCTCGTTATTTTTCGTCCTTAGTGGATTCGTGCTGGCTTGGAGGCATGAGATGACGCTTGGCTTGAAAGGGCACGAGTCATTCTCGCTGGGCTCGTTTTATATTCTGCGAATTACCCGGATTTTTCCCGCCTTCTGGTTCGCCCTTCTTTTGAGCGCGGTGTGCTACCGTTATCTCTATGTTCCTTACGAGACCCGACCGCCGGCATCGGAATGGGCGCTAGGGATCTGGAGCCATGATTTCAGCTTGGTGGACGTTCTGAAGCAGGCCACTTTGAATGCGGGGACGCCGCATCGTCTGTTGCCGCAGGATTGGACCTTGCGGGAGGAAGTTCGGTATTCGTTCCTGATGCCCATTCTTATCCTGATTGCGACGCGCAGCTCTGTCTGGCTAATGGTTTTCTGCGCGCTAGCGATTGGTGGATTCCGCCTGTCTTCCGCTTTGTTTCAGTTTTCCCTGGGGGTTTTGATCGCCAAACACCATCTCCAGCTTGACCGGATTTTTCGCCGCTGGCCACGGTGGGTGCCGGCCTGTTGCTTGCTGTTCGCCGTGGTTTTATGCGAAGCGCACCATTGCGCGCAGACCGATGGCCTTCGAAAATTCCTCCAATGGTACGTTGGAGGAGTCGGGGTCGCTCTCCTTCTGGTGTGCGTGCTTCAGATGCGAACGCTTCAGCAGTTTTTGTCGATCCGCGTACTTCGCTTTTTCGGGCAGATTTCATACAGCGTTTATTTGTTTCATTTCACCATTTTGCTGACGGTGACGCCCTTTTGCATCCGGCAGCTCAATAACGCAGGGGTGCAGGGAGATAATTTGATCCGCTTTATCGCCCTGGCAATCATGCTGGGTTTGACGATCATTCTTTCCACCATTTCTTATTATCTGGTGGAGAAACCGGGCATTCGGCTTGGAAAAATCCTCAGCAACCAATTTGCTGCCCTGAGATCGCGCCGATCCCCCGCAGAAGAAGCGGAACCGGTTTTGGAAGCACTGAAGCCCTAGTGTCCTACCAGGCAAGTTCTTTGATCAATCCACGGGTATCGCGTGATCCAGATCACAGTGGATTGAATGCGGCATCAAGAGTTAACTTTATTCACAAGGGGCAGCCCTTCCGCCGCTTTGGCAGAGTGCTTGGCTTCTCTCGTGGCGCCTTCCACGACAGAATGATGCCCCCTGTTTATTTGAATGACATCCCTGACAGGACACTAGAGCGATCTAGTTAATTCTGTAGCCATTGCTTTGCGACGGCGGGCCGTTGCTCAGCCCTTCAGCTCGGGCAGTGTGTAAATCCTCGATGCGGCGCAAGTACTGCCGTGGGGATTTTGCGCAGCGCCAGCGCGTGCGCGCACCTACTTTGCTTCGGCTTCGTGAGCCAATACGCCCGCTTTGGGAGCCAATGTGCCGGGTTGCTTCTTGCGTGAACTCACAAAGTTGCGCCGCAGCCGCTCGGAGGGGCCTTCGACATAGCGATAGAGAAGGAAGGAGCTCAACAGGATTGCGGTATACTGGATCAGAAGGGAGATGGACGTCGAAGTGCTGCCGCGGAACGTATTCTCGAATCCGAAAATGACCAAATAATGGGAAATGTAGACGGCGTATGCCATGTCGCCCAGCGTTCGGTCCAGTTTGGAGCTGGATTGGTAAACGGTATGAATCGCAAACGGGATAAACACGAAGGTAGCGGCGACGACCAGGCACAACCGGCTCATCCATTGATCGCTTGGAAGAGCGCCCGCGCTCCAGATGAAGACCCGCGTGGTGGGGAAGCACAGCCCCAGAGCAATGGCGCCTCCTAGAAAACCGGCCGATGAGAGCGCCATTTTGCGCGACGGGCGCCACTGGCATTCAAAGGCCAGGGCTCCTGCGAAAAAGCAGGAGAGATTGCGCCCCGTCTTTATCCCGGTAAAGAGCCAGACGCAGAGCAGTGCGATCGTCATCGAGGCAAGGAAAAGAGGCATCTTCGAACGGGGAATCCAGCGCGACGAAATCAACCCTCCGGTGACCAGGAAGGGAGCGATAATGTAAAAGATCATCTCGATGTCGAGTGACCAGGCCGGGGGCAGCAGAAGAAACTGTTTCGAGGAGCCCGCCAGCAGGACCGCTCGAACCCACCATACGGGATTATAGATTTCCGCCGCGTTCGCGGGAAACCAGTGAGGGGCAAGGAAAACCATCGCGGCCCCGATGGCATTGCACACCAGAAAGAGGGGAATGATGCGCCAGTACCGGCTGGTGAGGAACGTTGCATAGGGAGCCTTGCAAAGGGAATATTTTTGGCTCCACATCGCGGTGATCCAGTAACCGCTCAAGACGAAGAACACATAGACGGCCCATCCCCCCAATTTCAGCGGACACGTATGAGTCAAAACGACCACCCAAGCGAGCGCGAAGCGCAGAACTCCGGGGCCGAAGGGGGATAATGCACGGGACATGGTTTTGTTTAGTGGGCGATTCTGGCGAGGGTCAAGTGTTTTGAAGGGAAGGGCGCTGGGTGAACTGTGCGATTTATTCCACTTCCAACGGACACTCCGGGATCGCCTTTAAAAAAGCGTTGCCGTAAGACTTCGTCAAAATCCTCGGGTCGAGGATCACGACGATTCCGGTATCGGTCTTTGTTCGGATCAAGCGACCCACGCCCTGGCGCAGCTTGAGGATCGCTTCGGGGAGCGAATACTCCGAAAACGGGTCGCCTCCCTGGGCCTGGATCGCCTCCAGCCGCGCCTCGATGAGCGGGTGATCGGGCACCGCGAACGGGAGCCGGGTGATGATGACGTTGGAAAGCGCCTCTCCGGGGACATCCACGCCGCTCCAGAAGCTGTCGGTGCCGAAGAGCACGTTGCGTCCCTCTTTCTTGAACTCCTCCACCAGCCGGTGGCGCGAGATGCCTTGCCCCTGGACGAGGAGGTTCCACTTCTTTTTGTCAAAAGACTTTCGCATCCGCTCGGCGAGCGACTGCATCGTCCGGTAGGCGGTAAAAAGCACGAAGGCGCGGCCCTGGCTCAGGTCGATGAACTTTTCGATCTGGCCTGCCAGCGCTTCTTCGTAACCGGCGTCGCGCGGGTCTGGCATCTTCCGCGTGACATAGAGCTTCATCTGCCGTGCGTAGTCGAACGGGCTGCCAACCTGCTCGGCATCGACCTCCTCCGCGCCGACTCGCCTGCGGAAGTAGTCGAGGTCTTCGTTCCCGACCGAAAGCGTGGCGCTGGTCATCACACAGGAGTGATTCTCCCGGAAAAGCATCGCGCGGAGATGCGCCGCAATATCGACCGGGGCGGCGTTGAGAGAGCAGAACTGGTTCGTCTTGCCTGATTTCTCCACCCAGTAGACGTAATCGTCCTGGCTTTGGGAGAGGAACGTGGCGATGCCGAGCCGCGCTTCGCGAACGCGGCGGCCCATGTCCTGCAACTCGGCTTTCGTCGTTTCATCCTCCACGGTTTTGAGGACGGAGACGATCAGAGTCTGAAGCTCCGCGAGCCGGGCGGTGAGCGTGTCGGGCACCAGATCGGGCTGGCGCACCCGGAATTCGCGGCCTTTGCTGGAAACGGCACGGTCGGAGACCTGCTCGAAAAACTTGTCGGTTTCCTCCGCGAGAACGGCGACTTCGCGCACCCCTCCGGCATGGCGCAGGACGGTGAAGAGCCCCTTCTTTGTCCGTTCGTTGTAGAGCCGCTGGAGAACGTACTTGAGCCCGAACTGCGAGACGTTCATTCCGATCTGCTTGGCGGCGATCGCTTCCAGCGTATGCGCTTCGTCGAAGATGACGAAATCGTTGGAAAAAATATACCCCGAGCGCTGGTCTTCATCGAGCGCCCCCGCGTTCAGGAAAAAGAGCGTGTGGTTCATTACCACGACATCCGCGCCGATCAGCCGCTTGCGCGCCGCCTGATAGAAACAGCGGCTCTCGGTGCCGCAGCTTTTTACGGTGCAGATGTGCTGCTCGCTGCATACCTGTGCCCAGACCGCCGGGTCGGGCTCCACGGCAAAATCCGCCAGCGAGCCGTCCTTGGTGGTCTGCGCCCAGTCCCAGATGCGCTTGAGTTCCTCCTGTTCCGGCGAGGTGAATAGATCGCCCGGGCTGTGCATCGCCCGCTCCAGCCGCCGCCAGCAGAGGTAATTCTGCCGCCCCTTCCAGAGCGCCGCCTCAAATTCCACCGGGAGGAGCTTCTGGAGGATCGGAATGTCTTTGTAAACCAGCTGCTCCTGGAGATTGATCGTGTAGGTCGAGATGACCGCTTTCTTCTTGTGCTCCAGAGCGTAGAGAATCGCGGGGACCAGGTAGGCGAGCGATTTGCCCACGCCCGTTCCGGCTTCCACCACAAGGTGCCGCTCCTCGGAAAGCGAGCGGGCCACCGCCACGGCCATCTCCTGCTGTTCCTTCCGGTATTCGAAATTACGCGCCTTCGCGAGCAGGCCGTCCGGCGAGAACATCTGCCGGACGCGCTCGACAAACTCGTCTTGAATGGTTTCGCGAAGGGCGATCATGGGAAACGGCTACTTTGCCCCCGAACCCCAGCGGGATTCAACCTCAGAAAGATTCCATTTCCCCCGAGGGCATTTCCGCGATAAATACTTCCCTCTTCTATTTTGCCGATGCGCCTTCTGGACCGATACATCCTTCGCAATTTCCTGGTTCCCTTCCTGCTCTGTTTCTTTGGGTTCCTGGCGATCTGGCTTGTATTCGATTTTTCGGGCAACGCCTCCGATTTCATCGATGGGCATGCCTCGCCCCGCTTCATCGTCAATTTTTACCTTTCGCAACTCCCTCAGTTCGCCGTCATCTGCCTTCCTGTGGGGCTTTTGCTGGCGCTTCTTTACGCGATGAGCCGGATGTCGCGGTCCAACGAGATCATCGCGATGCTCACGGCGGGCCAGAGCCTGGGGCGGCTGCTCATGCCGCTGGTCGTCTTCGGAGTGCTGCTCAGTCTCGTTTGCCTCGCGCTCAATTACTCGATGGCGCCGCGCGCCGAGTCGCGCAAAAAGGTGCTTCTGGAACAGTTGGGGAAAAAAAAGGAGAAAAACGCGTTCCTGGAGTCACAGCTTTTCCGCAACCGCTCCGCGAACCGGACCTGGTTTGTCCGCAAGATGCCGGTGCGGGCCAACGACAAGTCGGTTTTGCAGGGGATTCACATCACCCAGCAGGATGCCGAGGCGAACATCACCACCAAATGGTACGCCCGGCAGGCACGGTTCCGCCCGGCCAGGGAGGGGGCTCCGGCCAGATGGGTGTTGGAAGAAGGGAAGACGGTGCACTTCGAGGCCGATGGGGATGTCGCTTCGGAGGCTATCTGGAAGAAGCTCGAAGTCGCCGACTGGAACGAAACGCCGTGGCGCATCGCCAGTTCCAACGTGGATGCGCAGGGGCTTTCCGTATCCGACCTGCGCGATTATTTGAGGCATAACGCCGATTTCCCGGACGCCCAGCTCGCCCCCTATCGTTCCCACCTGCAATACCGCTGGGCGCTTCCGTGGAGCTGCCTGGTGATCGTCTTCCTCGCCGGGCCGCTCGGGATCGTGTATTCCCGCCGTGGCGTTCTCGCCGGGGTCGCGGGTGCGATTTTCCTCTTCGCCGCCAACACCTTCCTCAATTACTTGATGCTGGCTTTTGGCAAGGGCTCGCTCGTGTCGCCCTTTGTGGCCGCCTGGGGCTCCAATATCGCGTTTGGGTTGATCGGGATTTACCTCCTTTATCTGCGGTCGGCGAACCGCGATTTCCCGAAAGTGGGGCGGCTGTTCGGTTTTCGGTAGGGTTTTGAGGTTTTCTTATGGCAAACGAATGGGAAATCAAAAGCCGGGGCAACCGCTGCTCGGTCACGGAGCGCCAGTTCGCCGACGGGGAGGTTTTTCACACCCTGCTCTTTCGGGAACAGGACGGGTTTTCCCGTGAGGACCTGAGCGAGGAGGCATGGCAGGCGCGCGATACGAGCAAGACCCCGTTTTCTTCATGGAAATCGAAGTATGAAGTTCCGCCCCCGCCCGCTCCCGAGGCCCTCGGCAAGCAGACGGCGGAGGATCTCCTGCGCCGCTTCATGGAGGAGCCCGGCGACCAGCACGCCAACGTCCGCTATATCCTCGCGTTGATGCTGGAGCGCAAACGACTCCTCAAACCGATCGAAACCAAGGAAGAGGAGGGGAATCGCCTTCTCATCTACGAACACCGGGCGTCGGGAGAGGTCTTCGTCATTCCCGATCCCCGTTTGCGGCTCGACCAGATCGAGTCGGTCCAGATGGAAGTGGCGGCTCTTTTAGGGTAATCGCCCCCTCTCTTCCCCGGTCGCATCCGTTTCCTTTAAAAGGAGGTTGTTATGAGCCAACCAGGTTTGGAGGTTTTTGATTCCACCGTGCAAAAGACCCATCTGTGGTTGCACGAATTGCAGGAGATTGCCCATCTGTCTGATGAACACACCGCCTTCCAGGCGTTGCGGGCCGTGCTGCACGCGTTGCGCGATCGGTTGACGGTGGAGGTTGCCGCGCATTTCGGAGCCCAGTTACCGGTCCTGATTCGCGGGTTTTTTTACGAAGGGTGGCGGCCAGCGGCGGTGCCCGTGCGAGGCCGTTCGCGGCAGGAGTTTCTGGACGGGATCACCCATGAAATCGTCTCGGCCGAGAACATCGACCCCATCCGGCTGACGCGGTCGGTCTTCGAGCTGCTCAACCATCATCTCTCTCCCGGGGAGCCCGAGAAGATCCGCAACGTTCTGCCGACCGAGATCCAGACGCTCTGGCCCGAGCCGAGCCCGCTGTATCGCTGAGTTCTGGGCAGGACGGGGGTTGGATCAGATCCACGTCCCATCCGGAATCACGGCATTCTTGGGAATGATCACGATGCCGTCGCGGACGTGAAAGTTCGGGCCGTCGAAATAATCGGGTTTTCCCTCCGCGGTGATGACCACGCCGTCTCCGATGCAGGCGTTTTTGTCGATGATCGCGCGGTCGATCACGCAATTGCGGCCGATCCCGAGCGGAATCCCGCTTTCGCGCTGGTGGGGGACATCGGTTTCGTAAAAGTCCGAGCCCATGATAATCGAGTGCCGGACGGTGGTGCCGCTGTTGATAAAAGAACGGATGCCGACGACGGCCCGTTCGATGGTGGCGTCCGAAATGACACACCCATCGGAGATGATCGCCTGTTTGATCGTCGCCCCGTTGATCTTGCTGGCGGGGAGGAAGCGGGCGTGGGTGTAGATCGGGTGGGTGGTGTCGAAAAACGAGAAAGGCGGCAGCGGGTTGGTCAACGCCAGATTGGCTTCGAAAAAGGCGCGGATCGTCCCGATATCCTCCCAGTACCCCTGAAAGATGTAGGATTGGACGTTCTTGCCTTCGATGGAGCGGGGGATGACGTGTTTGCCGAAGTCGACCAGATCATTGTTAAGCGCTTCCTCCAGCGCTTTCCGGTTGAAGATGTAGATGCCCATCGACGCCTGATAGAGCTCCGCGGCGGGGTCGCGGCCAAGC
Organism: Chthoniobacteraceae bacterium; assembly: GCA_037190965.1. Classification (GTDB taxonomy): domain Bacteria; phylum Verrucomicrobiota; class Verrucomicrobiia; order Chthoniobacterales; family Chthoniobacteraceae; genus DATMFV01. The sequence goes on along the minus strand of JBBCKI010000030.1, from coordinate 116,394 downwards.
TCGCCCAGCAGGGTGGAGGGAATCTTCAACTCATCCAGCGTGGCCGGGTCGGTCGGTTTTTCCACAAACCGGGTGATCCTGCGGTTGGCATCGGAGTGCATGATGCCGAAGTCCGGCGCGATGGACCGATCCACGGGGATCGTGGCGATGGTGATGTCCGCGTGCCCCTGGATGTGCTGGCGCAGGAGGTCTCGGAAATCCATTCTGTAGAGCTGGTCGCCACTCAGAATGAGATAGTATTCGTAAGGGCGGCTCAGGAAGTTCTGGAGATTCTGGCGGACGGCGTCGGCCGTGCCCTGGTACCAGTGCGAGCCCGAGGGGGTCTGCTGCGCGGCGAGGATCTCCACAAAGGAGCGGGAGAACCGGTCGAACTTGTAGGCGCTGGCAATGTGGCGGTGAAGCGAGACGCTGTTGAATTGCGTCAGCACGTAGATGTTCCTCAGCTCCGAGTTGATGCAGTTGGAGATCGGAATATCGACGATGCGGTACTTGCCGCCGAGAGGGACAGCGGGCTTGGAGCGGTCTTTGGTGAGAGGGAAGAGCCGGGAACCGGCGCCACCACCCATGATGATTGCCAGTGTGGAATTAGCTGCAGCCGATAAAGAAGAGAGGTTCGTGGAGTTCATGTTGCCGTTGATTGCCTTGGTACCTTGGATACAATTGCGGTGCGTTACGTTACGTGTCTTCCGAACTTCGAACGGCAATCATGTTGCCCGGCTAAATAAAAATTGTCAGTATCCAAAAAAATATGTGTGGAATTGTCGGCTACATTGGCAAATCGGAAGCAACTCCCATCCTGCTCGAGGGCCTGCGAAGGCTCGAATACCGGGGGTATGATTCGGCTGGTATCGCAATCCTCAACGGAGGCGATGTGGCCGTCAGGAAGTGCAAGGGGCGCATTGCCAACCTGGCGGAACTCGTGGACCGGCAGCCGGTCAACGGTTCGCAGGGGATTTCCCACACCCGCTGGGCGACTCATGGGGGCGTGACCGACGAAAACGCGCACCCGCATTTTGACCGGAGCGGAAAACTGGCGCTCGTCCACAACGGGGTCATCGAAAACTACCAGACCCTCAAGGAAGAGCTGATCGCTCAAGGGCATCAATTTCTCTCGCAGACCGACTCCGAAGTGCTGGCGCACCGGGTTGGCAAGCATTACGACGCCCTCGGGGGCGAGCCCTCCCGCAAGCGGCTGGTCGAAGCCCTTCGCAAGGCGCTCAAGGAAGTGACGGGAACTTACGGCATCGCGCTCATGCACCAGGATCTTCCCGGTGTGCTCGTCGGCGCGCGGCGCGGCAGCCCGCTGGTGCTCGGCATCGGCAAGGGCGAGAATTTCCTGGCGAGCGACGTGAGCGCCATCGTGAGCCACACGCGGGAGGCGGTTTACCTTCACGACTACGACATCGTGGTCCTCGACGGCGAAGATTTCGAGATCAGCTCGGTGAGCGGGAATGCCTCCGGGTTCGTGGTTAGCACCGTCGATTTCAACGCGGATGAGGCGAGCAAGGGGGATTACCCTCACTACATGCTCAAGGAGATTTTCGAGCAGCCCGATTCGATCCAGAACGCCATGCGCGGGCGGCTCTCGCACCAGGAAGCCACCGCAAAGCTGGGCGGCCTTGAGATGACCCCCAAGGAACTGCGCGACATCGAGCGGATCGTCCTGACCGGTTGCGGCACCGCCTGTCACGCCGCGATGGTGGGCGAGTACCTGCTCGAATCGCTCGCGCATCTGCCCACCGAGGTCGAGTTTGCCAGCGAGTTCCGCTACCGGAACATGCCGATGAACAAGGATACCCTCGTCCTTGCCATCAGCCAGAGCGGTGAAACCGCCGACACGCTCGCCGCGTTGCGGGAGAGCCAGCGCAAGGGGCATCGGACGCTTGGGATCTGCAATAACGTCGCGAGCACCATCGGCCGCGAGAGCGACGGCGGCGTCTACATGCACGCCGGGCCGGAGATTGGCGTCGCCGCCACGAAGTCGTTCACCTCGCAGGTGACCGTGCTTACGTTGTTGAGCATTCTGCTCGGCCGCATTCGCCATCTTTCCACGTCCGAAGGGATCACGATGCTCCATGAGCTGGAAGCCATCCCGGACAAGGTCCGCTCCATTCTCAAGCAGAACGACAAGATCAAGGCGATTGCGGAGAAGTATTCCTACGCCAAGGCGATGATGTTCCTGGGGCGGCAGTTCAACTACCCGGTCGCCCTGGAAGGGGCGCTCAAGATGAAGGAGATCAGCTACATCCACGCCGAGGGCCACCCCAGCGCGGAGCTCAAGCACGGCGTCATTGCACTCATCAGTCCGGAGCTGCCTTCGGTCTTCATCGCCCCTGATGACTCCGTTCTGGAGAAAAACATCTCGAATATCGAGGAGGTCAAGGCGCGCCAAGGCCCGGTTATCGCCATCGGCACCGAAGGCTGCACGCAGTTGGAGAAAGTCGCCGATGATGTGATCTACATCCCGCGCTGCCCGGATTACCTCTCGCCGCTCCTGACGGTGGTGCCGTTGCAACTGCTCTCGTACCATTTTGCCGTCAAGCTCGGTTGCGACGTGGATAAACCACGCAACCTCGCCAAGAGCGTGACGGTGGAGTAACGCCTCGCGGCGGGAACATGGAGGACATTAGGTAGACCGCTCTCGCCGAGAGCGCGGGATGGGCGTACGAGGCACGTTTGGCCTTCATCCCCGCGGGACGGCTGCTGCTGTTGGGATGCGGCCTGCAGGAGGCGACGGGAGCCGAATCCCGCGCTCGGCGGCGCGAGCGTGCTACCGGTGCTGCCGCACCAGCTTTCCCTCCCGCATCCTTTACGTGGGCGGTCTTGCACAATTCCGCTCGCTCCAGCCTCGGTTTTCGGGTTGAAAGAAGCCGATGATCCCGTCTGCGATTTACGATCACCTTTTGCGTCCCCTTCTGTTCCGCTTCGACGCGGAGACGATCCATCATGCCGCGATGGCGGGTTTGCGGGTGTTGTCGAAGCTGCCGATCCGGCCCACGCACGATCCTAAACTAGCCAGGACGGTCTTCGGTCTTCGGTTTCCGAATCCCGTCGGGCTTGCCGCCGGGTTCGACAAAAATGGCGTCGCGCTCCCGGCGTGGCAGGCGCTCGGGTTCGGGTTTATCGAGGCGGGAACGATCACCGCGTTGCCTCAACCGGGCAACCCGAAGCCGCGCATCTTTCGCGTGCCGGAGATTGGCGGGCTCATCAACCGGATGGGGTTCAATAACGACGGTTCCGAGGCGGTCGCGCAACGGCTTGAGCGCCTAAAACTCTCCGGGCTCTGGCCGAGTATTCCTGTCGGGATCAACCTCGGCAAATCGAAGGTGACGCCGCTGGAAGAGGCCACCGGCGATTACCTTCGTTCTTTCGAACGCCTTTTCGCCCTGGGCGATTATTTCGTGCTCAACGTCAGTTCGCCAAACACCCCCGGGCTTCGCTCCCTTCAGGGAAAGGCGGAACTTGCCGAACTGCTCGGCGCGGTGCAGGCGGCCAACCGGGCGAAACCGACCCCGAAGCCGCTATTGCTCAAAATCGCGCCTGATCTGGAGTTTGCCCAAATCGAAGAGATCCTCGAACTGGTCACGGCGAACGGTCTTGCCGGGTTGATCGCCACCAACACGACGCTCGACCACTCCCCGGTTCCTGCCGGGAAGGACGAGACCGGCGGTCTCAGCGGGCGCCCTCTGCGCGCGCGCTCCACGGAAATTGTCCGCTTCATCACCGCGCGGACACCGCTCCCGGTCATTGCCGTCGGCGGTATCTTCGACGCCGACGCCGCGCTGGAGAAGCTCGATGCCGGAGCCGCGCTGGTGCAGCTCTACACTGGGTTCATCTACCGGGGCCCCGCGTTGATCGGGGAAATCTGCGCCTCACTGAAAGAACGCTGACATCCGTCGCCTCATCTGCTAAACCCGCAACCACCATGGTCGCACCCCGTTTGGACGAATCGATCGCCGACAAAGTTCTCGCTGGAGAGCGGATCACCGCCGCCGAAGCAAAGGAGCTTTACTACGCCCCGCTGGAAGAGCTGGGGCAGCTTGCCAACGCCCGCCGCAAACTGGCCCGGGGCGCGGCTTTCGGCGGTCGCGGCAATGAGATCGTCACCTACATCATCGATCGCAATGTTAACTACACCAACGTCTGCAACGTTTACTGCAAGTTCTGCGCGTTCTATCGCACGGAGCGAGACGAGGACCACTACGTCCTTTCGCAGGAGCAACTCGACCAGAAGTTGCAGGAGTTGACCGATATCGGCGGCGTGCAGGTGCTTCTGCAGGGAGGGCACCACCCCAAGCTGGGCATCGATTTTTACCTTGGGATGCTCTCGCATATGCGGGAGAAGTTCCCCCATATCAATATCCACGGCTTCAGCCCGCCGGAGTTCAACCATTTCTCGACGGTCTTCAAGATGCCGTTGCGCGAGGTGATCGCGAAGTTCAAGGAAGCCGGGCTTGGCTCCATCCCCGGCGGGGGCGGGGAGATTCTCGTGGATCGCGTGCGCAACCGGATCGCGCCGCTCAAATGCAACTCCGACCAATGGCTGGAGGTAATGGATATCGCCCACGGGCTCGGCCTCAACTCCAGCGCGACGATGATGTTCGGCCACGTGGAATCCATCGACGAGCGGCTCGAACACCTGGAGCGACTCCGTGTGCAACAAGACCGCTCCGGCGGTTTTACGGCGTTCATCTGTTGGACGTTCCAGCCGGAGAATACCGTTCTGAAGGGTACCCCTGTCGGCTCGGCGGAATACCTGCGGATGCAGGCGCTTTCGCGGATCTACCTCGACAACTTCGAGAACGTGCAAAGCTCCTGGGTCACACAGGGGCCGAAGATCGGGCAGATCGCGCTTCACTATGGAGCCAATGATTTCGGGTCCGTCATGATGGAGGAAAATGTCGTCAGCAGCGCCGGGACGAGCTTCCGCCTCGCCAAGGAAGAGATCGAAGTCCTGATTTCGCAAGCCGGCTACGAACCGCGCGTCCGCGATAACTGGTATCGCCTCCTCAACACCCCGGGGGAAAACCCTCGATGAACGCCGGTTTTATGGGAGATAAGGATTGTTAATCGAATGGGTGTAGGTCATTAGCCGTGAGGTTTAATAGTGGTTTCCCTGATGCCTGGCTCATCCGAAATCCTGTTTAACCGAAGGTAAAGGATTCTTGACCTTTCTGGGGTAAACCTCCATTCATAGCCGCCACTCCATGTCAGGTTTTCTGGAAGCCGCGTGCCCTTGACTGCTTGATCTTCTTTTCGATTCCCTAAATGCGACAAATGCGATTTATGCGACCCAGCCATCTTTTTCTCGCCGCGGTAGCAACTTTTAGCGTTGCCACCTCGCCGATGCTCTTCGCGCAGAACGGGCAGTTGCCCACGGTCAAGAGCATTGAAGTCCAGTACGCCGGCCCGGCAACGATCAGCAAACAGCGGATCCTGGCTAACATGCGCACCAGCGTGGGCCGTCCTTATTCGGACGCGGCGGTGGAGGAAGATATTCGCAATCTGTACGCCACGGGCAACATCTCCAACGTCCGCATCTTCGGCGAACCGACCGAGGACGGGGTTCGTGTCATCGTCGTTGTCCAGACCAAGGCCACCATCAAGGAGGTCCGGCTGGAAGGCGTCACGCAGGTCAAGACCAAGAAGCTCCGCAAGGAGCTTCTCTCCAAGCCTGGCGAACAGCTCACCGAATCCAACCTGGAGGCTGACCGCCAGAAGATCCTCGCGTTTTACCAGGAGCGCGGCTACACGGACACCACCGTCGAGGCCAAGGTTTCCACGGACGAGAAGACCAACAGTGCCATCGTCACTTATATCGTGACCGAGGCCAGCAAAACGGTCGTTCGTCGTATCCGCTTCGAAGGGGCCACCGTTTTTTCCAACCGCGAGTTGCGCAAGGTCATCAAGACCAACACGCGTACCTTCCTCTCCTTCATCACGAAGGCGGGCAGGCTCCAGAACGATCAGCTCTTCGACGACGTTGCCGCCCTCCGGGATCACTATCAGAACAACGGCTATCTCGACGTTCAGGTGGGAGAGCCGCAGATCGAGCGGGTTCCCGGCAAGGCTGATGTCGACCTCATCTTCACGATCAAGGAAGGCTCTCAATACAAAGTCGGCACCGTGGCCGTGGTCGGCACGGAAGTGCTGACGCCCGAGGACGTGATCTCCAAGCTCAGGCTCAAGCCGGGTTCGACCTATTCGCCCCTTGGGCTGGAAGCCGACGTCAAAGGCATCCAGGATCTTTACGGCGCACGCGGTTACATCGACGTGCAGGTCATCCCTGAAACCACGCCGGGCGGGACGCTCCTTCAGAACGTCGTCTACCGCGTGGAAGAAGGGACGCAATCGTACGTCAACCATGTCACGATCAGCGGCAACACCCGCTCCAAGGACAAAGTGATCCGCCGCGAACTGGCCGTTGCCCCGGGCGAGATCTATAACACGGTTCGCGTTGACGTCAGCAAGGAGCGCCTCAAGAACCTGAACTACTTCGATCGCGTCGACGTCTTCCCGTCGGAAACGATGATCCCCGGGAAAAAGGATCTCAATGTGGTGGTCACCGAGAAGCGCACCGGCTCCCTGAACTTCGGCGCCGGCTTCAGCTCCATCGACAGCTTGATCGGCTTTGTCGAAGTGACCCAGGCGAACTTCGACATCACCAACTGGCCCACCTTCACCGGTGGCGGTCAGCGTTTCCGCACCCGCGTGCAATATGGCGCCCGGCGTAAAGACTTCGTCGTCTCGCTTACCGAGCCGTACTTCCTCGATTACGAACTGGCCGTTGGCGGAGAGCTCTTCTACCACGACGCCACCTTCCTGAGCTCGGTGTACGACCAGCGCAACTACGGGTTCAATCTCTTTACGCGCAAGGCGATTAACCCGTTCATGTCGTGGAGGCTCGACTACCGGCTGGAGAACATCACGCTTTACAACATGGCGCATGATGTATCCGACGAGATCAAGAGCCAGGAGGGTAATCACCTCAAGAGCCAGCTTTCGCCCTCGCTCACCTACGACACGCGCGACAGCGTCTTCCTGACCCGCAAGGGAACCCGTGCCGAACTCACCACCTACGTCGCGGGCGGCCCGCTTGGCGGCGACGTGAAGATCTACGGGTTCGACCTGGAGGCCAGCCACTACATCTCGCTTCCGTGGGATACCATCCTCACCCTGAACGGCGAGGTGGCCGTGGTTGATTCCTGGGGCGGGGGTGATGGCAAAGGCGTGCCGATTTTCGACAGGCTTTACCTTGGCGGCGCCAACAACCTGCGCGGCTTCAATTTCCGCAACGTCAGCCCGAAGGACAAGAACGGGGAGCCGATCGGCGGCAGGTCGCTCGCTCGCTTCACGGCAGAGTACACCTTCCCTGTGGTTGACCGGGTGCGCGGCGCGGTTTTCTATGACACCGGCATCGTCAATTCCGGTGCTTACGACTTCGGTTTTGGTCACATTGCTTCCGACGTCGGTCTCGGCGTCCGGCTCGATCTTCCGATCGGCCCGGTCCGGATTGACTACGGGATTCCGGTCCAAAAAGGATATGACAGCAGCAAAGGCGGTAAATTTAACTTCAACATCGGATACCAATTTTGAACGAAAATACGCCTTCGAAGTCTCACCCTAACTGAAATCGCTTCCATCTAAATCAACTCAATGAACAAAACCTTTACACTCGCCACCCTTATCACTGCGCTCGGCTTCGGCTCCGTCGTGTCTGCCCAGGCAGACATCAAGGTCGGCTACGTCGACATGGCCCAAGTCTTCAGCAAGTATTACAAGACGAAGGAAGCAGAGAACCGGGTCAACGAAGCTCGCGCCACCGCCAAGAAGGAATTGGACGAGCGGGTGGAGAATTACACCAAGAACGGCACCGAAATTAACAAGCTCAACGAAGAGCTTGGCAAGCCGGAGCTGAGCAAAGACGCCAAGGAGAAGAAAGCCAAGGAGCGTGATGAGAAGATCGCCGCGCGCATCGAAATGGAGCGCGACATCAACGAATTCAAGCGTTCCCGCGAGCAGGCCCTCCAGGAGCAGGCCGTTCGCATGCGCGACGGCATCGTGAAGGAAATCAACGCGGTCATTCAGGAGAAGGTCAAGGCCAGCCAGTTCGACCTCGTCCTCGATAAGTCCGGGAACAGCATCAACGGCGTTCCGGTCGTTCTTTACTCCCGCGAGACCAGCGATTTCAGCGAAGAAATCATTTCCGTTCTGAACAAGAACAAGCCGAAGGAAACCTCCGAGGCTGCCGCTCCTGCCGCTTCCAAGAAGAAGTAGCTCTTTTTAACGGAGTGGACTTTACTGTCGAAGAACTCGCCCGCCTTGTCGGCGGGCGAGTCGTGCGTAGCCCCAACGCCCAATCGGTTCAATCAGCACAGGAGCTTCCCTCCGAACGGGATCCGGTGTCCGTGCGGATCACTGGGGCCGCCTCGCTCGCTGAAGCCGGCGAAGGCGATGTCACTTTTTTTGGCAACGCCAAGTACCTTCCCGCCTTGAAGGCCACGCGCGCCACCTGCGTGTTGGTTCCGGAAGATTTTGCCGAGCCGATCCCTGCCATCGCGGTGCGGGTTGCCAACCCCTCGCTGGCGTTCGCGCAGGTTTTGGAACATCTTGCGCCGGCTCCCGTCGTTTTCGCGCCCGGCGTTCATCCAAGCGCCGTGATCGGGGAGAACGTCTGCCTTGGCGCTTCGGTCTCCGTTCAAGCCCATGCCGTCATCGAGCCCGGTGCAGTCATCGGCGAAGGGACCGTCATCGGAGCCAATGTTTATGTCGGCCATGGAGCCAAGATCGGTTCCGGATGTCATCTTTACCCCAACGTGACGGTTCGTGAACGGTGCGTCTTGGGCAACCGCGTCGTCATCCACAGCGGAACGGTCGTCGGCAGCGACGGCTTCGGGTATGAATTTGCCCAGGGGCGGCATGTGAAGATCCCTCAGACAGGGATCGTCCAGATCGACGACGACGTCGAGATCGGCTCCAACACCTCCATCGATAGGGCGCGTTTCGGCAGAACCTGGATTGGCGAGGGGAGCAAAATCGACAACCTTGTGCAGATCGCCCACAACGTCGTGATCGGGAAGCATTCGCTCATTATCTCCCAAGTGGGAATTTCCGGGAGTGCCCGCGTTGGCAATTATGTCACCATGGCGGGCCAGGTGGGTGTTGTCGGACACATCGAGATTGGTGACCAGTCGATCATCGCGGCCAAGAGCGGGGTGAGCAAAAATCTGCCAGCCAAATCGGTTGTCTGGGGAATCCCGGCTACTCCGCTTCGTGAAGAGAAGGAAAAAGTCGCCTACATTAACCGTCTCCCCAAACTTTGGGAGCGGGTGAAGCGCCTGGAGCAACTTTTGGACTCAATTGTTAAAAAAGTCTCTACCGATACGTAAACCTTGCTACCGGCTGCGGGGAAGGTAATTTTCTCCGCCATGCCTAGGCGGAAACGTAAAGTTGCCTGTCTATCGCTGCCCTATCAGCGGCAGCTTGTAGTGGATCACGAAGGGAAGTACTTCGATCTCAAGGCTATTTTCGACAAGCTGAACGCGAAGTATTTTGCCATGGCCCTTCCCCGCTACCGGGTCATGTGGGGGCGGCGGCGCAGGCGGCGTCCCAAAAGCTACTTCGTTTTTGCCTCCATCCAGGAGGAAGACCGCGTCATCCGGGTGCATCCCCTTCTGGATGCCTCTTTTGTGCCGCTCTGGTTCATGGAGTACGTCATGTACCACGAGATGCTTCATGCCGTTATTCCGGACGAATTCGATCAAAACGGCCGTCGGTTGGTCCACACGGAGCGATTCAAGGCCCGTGAAAGGCTATTTCCGCTCTATACCCGCGCCCGCCGATGGGAATCGGAGAATTTGGGCCGGTTTTTGCGGTGAGGATGCGATAGATGCCGGAAGATATCTCGCGCCAAGCCCGCCAAGGCCGCCAAGATCAGGAGGTAACTTCCAAAACTTGGCGAGCTTGGCGGGCTTGGCGCGAGAAAATTAAATTGATCGGCGGTTACTCGATTTCCGCCCGGTCCAGCCCGTGCAGGCACCCCAGTAGGTATGGCAAAAGCTGTTTTTTGCGCGAAACCACCCCTTCCAGTTCCCATTGGTTCGGGCCCAAGTGTGGGTAGTCGATCCGTTCCAAGAACGCCTTGGCCCCGCAAACGAGCAGGATGGAGGTCTTCGTGTTGATGTCGGTCACCAGCAGGGCGGAGAAGAGGTAACGCCCCGCCCGGCAATGCTGGTCGAGCGCTTCAATCAACGCCTTCTCCTTTTCGCGAAAATGCGAAAAGCTCAATTCTTCAATCTGGGCGACGGTGAAGCGCAGCCCCTCTTCGGAGTACTCCTTGCAATCGGCGTTGACGGCCTGCTCGGGGGTCATCGTCATGAGCGGCGAGCCTACGGAGAAAATCTCCTCGGCAAGAACGGCCGGGTCGGTCTCGGCGAGCATGGAGAGGTGCTTCAATATTTCGGCGTCGGCGGCAGTGGCCGTGGGAGAAGTCAGGTTGAGCGTGTCGGAGATCAACCCCGCCATCAGCAGGCCTGCAATCGACTTGGGGATTTCCACTCCGTGCTGCCGGTAGCACATGGCGACGATACTGGAGGTGGACCCCACCGGATTGTTCCAGAAAAGGATCGGTGTATCGCTGGAGAAGCCGCCAAGTCGGTGGTGATCGAGGATCTCGATGATGGGTACCTCGCTGGCTCCCGTGACCGCCTGCGAAAGCTCATTATGATCGACCAGGATCAATTGGCGTGGGACGGTTTTCAGAAAGTCGCTCTTGGAAAGAATGCCGACAAGGCGGCCCTCCTCGATGACCGGGAAAAGGAACTGCCCGCTGACCGCAGCCGCTTCGCGCGCGGCCTCCAGCAGCGTGTCGGGCGCAAAGCTCAGGTATTCCGTCTCCACTTTCTGCTCCACATTGGCGGCACCGCGCGCCAGCAGCATCGTCGTGGCGGTATCGCGGGGAGAGCCGATGATCGTGACTCCGAACCGGGCTGCCGCCTCATACACCGCGTCGCTTACCGGAAGATCGCCGGTGACCACCACCGCTCGCACCCTTCCCGCAATCGCCGCCAATTGAATTTCCTCGCGGTCCCCCACGATCACGACGACTCCGCTGGCCTGATGCCGCTGCAAGCGTTCCTGGAACGACTCCGCGGCCATTGCGCCGACGACGAGCCGATACTTCTCCACGGTCTGGCAGGCCTCGCCGGAAAGGGTCCGCCCGCCGAAGGTGCGGGCAATCTCCGCCAGAGAAGCCATGACGACCCGAGCGTTCTCCGTTTCCCCGGGTGGCGGGAAAAGATGGTGCAGAACCTTGAACGCGGACAACAACCCGATGCAGCGGGAGTCCGGCCCCACCACGGGCAGCCCCCGCATCTGGTTGCTTTCGATCACCTGAATTGCTTCGTAGATCGAGGAATTGGCGGTAATGGAGATCACGTCCCGCTCCATCACATCCGCCACTCTCGGCAGGAGATCGCTGATGAAGACAGGAGCCTCCACGCCAAATTTGTTCAGGACAAAATCGATGCGCTCATTCGTACTTCCCGCGCGCGCGGGAATCACATCGGGAGTGCCGATCAGCCGTTTTAGCTCGGCGTAGCCGATGGCGGCACAGATTGAATCCATATCCGGATTGCGATGTCCGATGACGATGGTTTGCATGGCAGTTTTAGAAGTGGCGAAAGGGCCGATACTGGAACAGCTGTCAGAACGCTAGCCAAGCTCGAATTTCCCGCTTCGGCTTCTTCGTGCTGGCAGAAGCCGCTTACCGCTGCGATGCTCAGCCGCAATGCTTTATCCATCGCCGACGCGGCTTGCCAGAGTCCTGGCCGCCGCTGCCATGCTTGCCGCCGCCGCAGGATTTCTTCAACCCGCCACCGCCCGTGGAGAGGACAGGGAAGCCGTCGTCGACGGTGGGGCTTCCGGCGATGGACGTTACCAGTTCCGCCGTCCCGACTCGCCGACCCCTGATTTCATCCGCCTGGTCGATACCCAAACCGGCGGGGAGATCGGTCGCATTCCTCTGGGCCGCCCGCGGATCCCCGATGCGGATGTCCCTCCTTGCGAGGTCGTCTGGCATCCCGGCGGCCAATGGTTTGCGTTGCTTGACCACGAGCACAAGCTCTCCACCAGCCTGTCCATCTACGCCCTTCACCAAGGCAAACCGGTGCGGCTCCCGGTGCCTGACTATGTGCAAAACGCCCTGGGCCGCGTCGACGCCACGGAGGCGACCTTCCCGTGCCTCAGCAAAGCCGGGCTTTGGAACGGGGACGACCTCAGCGTTATTTTGATTTTCAATGCGCCCGACCGCGCCGGAAAATGGGTCATGCACAATGCCGTCGCCAACCTGCGTGTGATCCCGAAGAAAGGGAAGCTGCCGGAGGTGAAACTCGAGCAGGTAAAAATCGTCGAGCGGTAACAATTCACGATTTCGTGAAAATCGCGCGTTACCAAATTAGTCTCATCGCAACTGGAGTTCCGCGCGCTGTCAGTGTCTATTTCGACGGCCATGTCAGTGCCGCGTCATCGGGTCGCTTTGATCGGGGGGCGGTCGAGACGTAGTGAGAACGCCTGCTCGATCAGGCAAGGCTCGAAATCGCCGAACGGCACCGGCGTTCCTGCACAGGTGCGAACATGGCGGATGAGAATCTCCTCGGGATCGTCCGGCTCCAGCAGGACGCCGTCACGGTCGCGCGAACCGCGACGGGCGGGGAAATGTTCCGCCTCGACTTCGATCAGCATGCCCGTCTCCGGATGCCGTGTTTCGAAGCGAAACAGCGAGGGTGAGATCAGTTGCACGCCGTTACTCTTCGAACCGGGCTCCTTCATCGAAAGGCCCAATCGCGCGCCTTTGTATTTTCTCTCAAGCGAGGTTCCGGGTTTTCCCGATGGACGCCATCGATACCCTGTGGTCTTGTCCCTGCATGCCGTCGCATGAAGCGCCTTTTCTCTCCCTGCTCAGAAAATCCGGATGGCTTAATATCGCGGTGGTGGCCCTTTGGGCGGCGGCCATGCTGGGTATCTTCGTGCGCGCTGCGGTGCACCCCGATAAGAATACCGTCCTGACGACCTACCGGCAGGCGGGCGAGCGGTGGATGGCTTCCAAGAACATCTACAAGGGAAAGCGGGGCTTTGTTTACAGTCCTCCGACGGCTGCGGCCTTCGTCCCGCTTGCGGTGTTGCCGAAGGTTCCTGCCGAGATCCTCTGGCGTTTGCTCAACGTCGGGCTATTGCTTGGCGGCGTCGCCTGGTGGCTCAAGGCCGGGCTTTCCCCCGGGGTTCCCAAACGGAACTACGCTTGGATTTTTCTTCTGCTTTTGCCGCTTTCGCTGGGCAATCTCAATATCGGACAGGTCAACCCGATGGTGATCGGACTACTGATGGCCGGTTTTGCGGCTTGCCGCACCGAACGATGGTGGCTTGCCGCGCTATGCATCACGGTGGCCGCCTATTTCAAGATCTATCCGCTCGCGGCGGGGCTTCTTCTTGCGTTGGCGTACCCGCGGCAGTTTGCGTGGAGGCTCCTCGCCGCGCTTGTGATTCTCGGCCTTCTTTCCTTCGTGTTGCAGAAACCGGCTTACGTTGCCGAGCAATACCGCATCTGGTTTGCCACTCGAGCGGCGGATGACCGCTTTGCCTACGGCAACAACATTGCTCCGCGCGATCTCTGGATGCTTTTCCGGTTCTTTCATCTCCCGATTACAAAAGAGGCTTACCAGGTGCTTCAGCTCCTGAGCGGGATAGCCATCGGCGGGTTGGTCCTGGTGGCCCGCTGGCGGCAATGGAGCGAGGAACGCCTTCTGGGCAGCGCGTTCGCGTTGGTCTGCGGGTGGATGCTTCTCTGCGGGCCTGCCACCGAATCGGCCACCTATGTTCTGCTGGCCCCTGCGGCTGCATTCGCGCTGGTCCAGGCGTTCGCCCGGCCTTACCCCGCCATCATGCGTTGCTGGATCGCGGCGGTGGTTGCAATCCTATTGGCGGCACTGGGCTTGAACAGCTTTTTGAAGCTGCCGAAGAATGTCACCACCATGTCGGTCCAGCCGATGGCGGCGTTGATTTTTTGTGGCTACGCCCTCGTGTCGATGCGGCGCGAGTTCTGGGCTTTGGAGCGGAAGTCGGTCGAAGGCGGATCAGCTTCGATGGTCTGGGCGGTTTAGCGATACTAATGGCAGACGCGCCCGGTTTTTTGCAGGTACTTCTGGTGGTAGGCTTCAGCTGGGTAAAACTCCACGGCGGGGACAATCTCCGTCACGACCCGGCCCGCTGTTTTGCCCTCGGCGTTGAGTTTCTGTTTCGCCGCTTCGGCGACCGCCTTCTGTTCGGGTGAATGATAGAAAATGGCCGAGCGATAGCTGTCGCCAATGTCCGGCCCCTGCCGGTTCAGTTGCGTCGGGTCGTGCATGGTAAAGAAGGCGTCCACCAGTTGCGCGTAGGTCACGACGGAGGGATCGAACTCCACCAATACGGCTTCCGCATGGCCGGTCGTGTGTGTGCAGACCTGTTCATAGGTCGGGTTCTTGACCGTTCCTCCGGTATAACCGACCGTCGTATTGAGAACGCCTTTGATCGCGTCAAACTTCGCCTGGACGCCCCAGAAGCAGCCTGCGGCAAACGTCGCGCGTTCCTTGTTTTCTTGTTTTTGCGTCTCGGCGTGGCTGGAGACGACCATTCCCGCGACACAAAGAACTCCCACCAGAGACAACCAGGATGGATCGAACAGAGGCATACCTTCAAAAATCAGGCGGTTTCCCGCCAATGTCAATCTTGGGTGAATCTTGGCATCATTGACTTGGGCCCCGGATTGGCGCATCCATCATTCCCATGAAGACCATGCTTTGCCGATTTTTCCGGCGGTCCGTGCTTGCCGCCTTCTTCATTCTCACCTGCGCCCTGTATGCGGAGGATTCGCTGCTCGATCCCGCAAAGACGATCGAGGCCGACGGAAGCATAGCCCTGACCGATGGCTCTTCGTATTACATTTTTTCCAAGGGGGGCGATTTCAATTCAGGCCCGCTCGGTCCCAGCGGTCGAACCCTGGAAGGAAGCTGGAGGGAGGAAAAGGGACGCTTTGTGGTGATCGCAAAACGCGGGTGGCTCGACGGCCTGGCGACCCCGACCTTCCATCGCATCGTTTTCACCCTCGGAGCCGGGATGAAAAAGCCCCTTCGCACAGAGCGAATTCCAGCCATTATGGAATTCGCCACCTATTTTTTGATCGAGGAGTTTGTGGAAATCCCCGACCCTTCCTTAGAAGCCAAATAGCGGCTAAACACCGAAGGCCCGGATGATTTCGCACCAAGGACGCCAGGAACGCCAAGCTGCCGATTTGGAATACAGGCCGGTGCTGCCGCACCAAATTCCTTCTTTGCGGCCTTGGCGATCTTGGCGCGAGAAAATTCCTATGCGCTTGGTGCGAGCTACCGCGACTGCTTCTTCTGCATCCGCCGGAGCTTCCCGCCGATGCTGGCTTTCGCGGCGGAGTTCATCCGGTCGATGAACAGAACGCCGTTGAGGTGATCGACCTCGTGCTGGAGCGCGCGTGCGAGCAGGCCCGTTGCTTCAAACTCCACCTCGCGGCCATCGATCAGGAGGGCCTTCGCCTTCACGGTGGCGGCCCGTTGCACGTCGGAGACAATGTTCGGAAAACTAAGGCATCCTTCCGCGCCGAGTTCCTTTTCGGTCCCCAGTTCCAGCACGGGATTCAGGAGCACCATCGGGCTCCATTCCTCGATGTTCACCTCTTCGCCGCCGATCTTCATGGTGCTGGGGCGGTCTTCCACTCCGGCCACGTCGATGACGGTCAGTTGCAGGGCGTAGCCGACCTGCTGCGCGGCCAGGCCCACGCCATTGGCCTTGCGCATCGTTCCGATCATGGCGTCCGCCAGATTCCGGATATCGTCGGTAATCGTTTCGATGCGAGCCCCCTTGGCCCGGAGAACCGGGTCGCCGTATTGTACAATCTCCACAGGTTAAAGACCTTTCTTTCTGATTTCGGTAAACGCGGGCAAGTTACCCTTAACCCCGGCTTCTTTCAATGAATCCATTACACGAATCACGACGCCGAAGGGGGCGTTCGTATCGGCTTCAAGCGCCAGCGTTCGCTTTGCCGCCACCACTTCCCGGAGCGCCGCCGTCAGGTTCTCCGACGCCACTTCGCGGGCATCCAGAAAGATGACCCCTTTTTCGGAGACGGAAACCACCGCCGCCTCCGTGGCTTTGGTTTCGGGAGCCGGTTCCGCATTGGAAGATTCCGGCAGCCTGATGACCACGGCGGGCTGGGCGCGTTTGAAGGTCGTGGTGACGATCACGAAAATGAGCAGGATCGCGAAAATATCGATCAACGCGACGATGATGACCGCAGGTGTCCGGCGTTTGCGCGTGTAAAATTTCATCTAGATCTCTAGAACTTCGGCAGCGGGCCGACGGGTTCATCATCGGAGGGAAGAGCGATCGAGGCGCGTCCCGGTCCCAGGCGGCTCTTGCGCGAGTAGCACTTGGCGAGCAGTTCGCTTAAAATCGACTCCATCTGCGCGCTCATCGTCTCCACCTTTTTTGAGTAATAGGAGTGCGCGATCAAGCTCGGGATCGCGATGGCCAGCCCGGCGATCGTCGTGTTGAGCGCCTCCGAGATGCCTGCGGCCATCCCGCGCGGGTCCGAGACGGTTTCACTCGCGCCGAGATTGCCGAAAACCGTCACCAACCCCGAAACCGCGCCCAGCAGGCCGAGAAGCGGGGCGATGCCGACGATGACTTCAAGCACCACCAGCCCGGCTTCCATCCGGATCACCTCCGCACGGGCGCGGGTCTGGACGGCCTCCACGTTCTCGCTGCGCGGCCATTCGATGTGTTTGAGGCAGATTTGAACGACATTCCCGAGCGGGGAGGGATCATTCTCCACCAACTGCGTAAGCCGGGTCAGCGAGCGTTTGCTTTCGCCGGGGGGAAGCGCCTCAATCTCGCCGAGGATCGCGGGCGGGATCACCGTGTCGCGCCGTAGCGCCCACCCTCGCAGAATCATCGTAGCCACCGACACCACGGAACAGATCAGCAGCAGGTACATGAAGAACCCGCCATGCAGCAGAAAACCGGAAAAGGAAAAGGCGACAAACATGAGGTTTTAGGGAGCTTGGGCTTTGATGAGTTTCTTAATGGGCAGGGTAAATGGTGAAGGTGAACTCTACTTCAACGCGGCCACCGGGCAATCGGGCAAGTCGCTCCGGCGGAATTGGCGGGATCTCCGCCTCGGCAATCGAGCGCGCGGCGTAGGAGGCGTTGGCCGGGCCCGCCGTATTGGAGGCGATCCGCACATCGGTTGCGCGCCCGTGTTCGTCAATCGCGAACTTCATACGCACACTCCCTACGGCCAGCAAATCCAATTTTGATTTGCGGAACTGATCCCATCGCGAACCGATGGCGTTGGCCACGGCTTTTTTCCACGCGCCGATGGCCGCCACGCCTCCTTCTTCCTCTTCGCCTTCGCTTTTATTTTCCTGCGGGGGTGCGGCCTCCGTGGAAGGCACCGGGAGGGCGGTGCGGAATGAGGGGGCCTGCCCGGGAGAGACGGGCGTGGGCCGTGGCAAAGCGGCAGTAACTTGTGGCTTGGCCGCCTTGCCGGGTAGGGAGTGATGGGAGGCAAGGAACTCCGCGTTTTCCGGGGCTTTCTCCGATTTTTTGAGATGATCCGGGTCGAGTTGCGTCCTCTCAACGGCGATCTCCATTTGCATCGCGAGCGGCTGCGCCTCCTTCTCTTTCTCCTCCACGCGAAACGCCATTTTTTCGACCGCCCGTTCCGGAGGTGCGGCCTGGAAAACAACCTCAAGCGGTTCGTCGGCGATCTCTTCCTGCTGCCGGGGCGTGGCCGGTGCGATCTGCGACGTTAGCGCCAGCACGGAGAAAATAACCCCATGCAGGAACAGCGAGACGGCAAACGCAATAACAACTCGGCGGGAGGGCAGCATGAAAACTCACGGGATGCTACGGAGGCCCGGCCTTCGACGCAAACGACAATTCGCGGGGAATGGTTCGGGTTGTTTGCAGGAAGGCTGTCGATTGCGGGGGCCTTAGTGAGCCACGGGTGCCAATACCCGCGCTCGACGGCGCGAGCGGACTACCGGCGCTGCCGCACCAATTTTGAAGGAAAGGCTTTTGCCTCGCGCCAAGGACGCCAAGCTCTCCAAGTTTCAGAATCTTGTAACCTTGGCGGGCCTGGCACCCTTGGCGCGAACCCTCTCGGTTGGCAAAGCGTCCGATCTGGAAGACGGGTAGACCGCTCGCGCCGTCGAGCGCGGGAGTGGATGGGGAGTCGCGTTCGGCGTCCATCCCCGCAGGACGGGCTCGCACCACCCTCCGGGGCTATTCTAGGGACCGCGCCGAGATCACCCCGTCGCGCATCACTCCGATGACCGGAAACTTCGACACCTCCGCGCACCATGCGACGTCATCCTCGCGTCCGCGTTCGACGAGCACCCGCCCATTGGCGGATTGACGCAGCGCGGCCAGGAGATCGGCGGCATGTTTTTCATAGAGCGCTACCGCTGTCCGGGCTGCGTCCGTCCGGTCCGCTTCGGGCAGCGCGGCAGCCAGCATCCCTGCCGCCAGCACATCTTCCAGCGCGAGATCCCGTCCCGTCCCGGCGCATACGAGCGCAATTCGCTCAGGCTGTCTGCGGCGCAATTCATTTTCCAGCGCGCCGAGATTGAGCAACGCTCCCGCGATCACCTCCCCGGCTCCGGCGCAGGCCCGGAGCGCGACGGTGCCGTTGGTGGTCGTGGTGATGATCCGGCGCAAGCCAGGGCGGCAATATTCCATGGGCGAGTTGCCGAGGTCGAACCCGTCGATCCGTTCGCCGTGCCGTTCGCCGCCAAGGATGGACTTCGGCCAGCGTTCCCGTTCCGCCAGCGCCTCCTTGATCGTCAACACGGGGCGAATCTCTTCGGTCCCATGCGCCAGCGCCGTGACGATGGAGGAGGTCGCACGCAGCACGTCAAAAACGACGCAGACGGTTTGCGTCAGGTCTTTGCCGGGGAGCAGGTCGATTTCCGGCGGGGAGAGAATGGCGTCGATGATCATGGGCGGGACTGTTTCCAGACAGAGCGCGGGAGATTGCGCGCGTGGTGAAAAAGATACTGCTGCGCGTAGCCGCCGTAGGGACCGAAATAGGTCGCGCTGAATTCCGCGAGCCGCCGGGGCGTCACGGCGCGCTTGCGGCGAAAATAATGATGGCGCAGGACGCGTTCGATCCAGACATCGATGGGAAATGCCTTTACCCGTTCATAGGCGAAGAGCAGCACGCAATTGGCGATTTTCGGGCCAACCCCCGGCAGGCGGCAAAGCTCCGCAAGCGCGGCGTCGTCGGGCAGGTCGCGAATCGCTTCCAGATCGGCCTCCCCCTCAGCCACGGCGCGAGCGGTGCCGAGAAGGCTCTTGGCGCGGAAGCCGAGGCCGCAGTCACGCAACGCCTCCTCATTGGCCGCCGCCAGTTGTTCCGGCGTGGGATAAGCGAAAAAGCCGCCGCCGACAGGCTCGCCAAACCGCCGCCGAAGCGCGTGCGACATCTGCTGGATATGCTTCACCTGCTTCATCGAAGAAGTGATAAACGTCCCGAGGCATTCCCAAAGCGGCTGCCGGATGATCCGCACCCCCCGGCACGCAGCCAAGGCCTCCGCCATCGCGGGGTCGTTCGGGAATGTCGCATAAATGGTCTCCAGCGGGTGATCGAGCGCGAAATACCGCGTCACCAGGGCCTCGGCGCCCCGTGTCACCTTCAGTTGCGAGCCCGCTTGTTCCACATAAACTGGCGTCGAGCCGATGACCCCGGCAAAACCGGCTCCCTCGGGAACCCATTGGAAGACCTGCCCGCTCTCCAGCGTCCGTTGCAGGTCGAACACCGTCGCGTCAACCAGGGAGAACCGCTTCATCGGAATTCGGAATAAAGTAACTCAGGTTTTCCAGTTCGATGGCGAGATCGACGTTGTTGACCACCACCCCGTCGGGCACCTGAAGAATCGTGGGGGCGAAATTCAGAATCGCGCGAATGCCCGCCTGCACCAATCCGTTGGCGACTTCCTGCGCCACCGTGACCGGTACGGTCAAAATCGCGAGTTTCACCTGCCGGTCTCTTACAAATTCGTCGAGCCGCGTCATGGGAAAGACCTCCAACCCCAGGTCGGCGGCCCGTTTGCGGCCCGCATCCATGTCGAACCCGGCGAGGATTTCGAATCCTTCCTTCTGGAAACCGCGATAGCGAACCAACGCCGCCCCGAGATGTCCCACGCCGACGAGCACCACCGGTTGCAGCCGCGCGGCCCCCAGCACCTCCGTCAGTTTGGCGGTAAGGAGATCCACATTGTATCCAAGCCCGCGGGTGCCGAGTTGTCCGAAATAGCCCAGGTCTTTGCGGAGTTGGGTCGGTTTGACCCCCGCCGCCTTTGCGAGCGCGTCGGAGGAGACCGTTTCGATTTCATTGCGGTTCAACTGATGGAGCACGCGCAGGTAGAGCGAGAGTCGGTAGACCGCTTTGCGTGGAATTTCCTGTTTCGCCATTTTTTGTGAAAAAGTGCGTTGAAAATAATGTTTTAATCCACCGGGTCAAATGGTTTGCCGTTGTGGGGCTTCAGATGCGGGATTCCCCGAGGGGGTAGAGCGTCTCTTATTATTTTTCTAGAAACGCTGTAATTCGCAATTCGTAACGCGCTCTCGACATTCCCCGGATAACCATCGAACGTCTTGGAAATGCGACTGAACCGTTTTTTGGCTGCCGCCGGGCAGGGCTCCCGCCGGAGCTGTGAAGAGTTGATCCGCACCGGACAGGTGACGATCAACGGCGTGCTGTGCTCCAATCTCGCCACCCAGGTGACGCCTGAGGACGTGGTGAAAGTGGGCAATAAGGTGATGCATGCCGCCCATGAGGTGACGCTCTTGCTTTACAAGCCGCCGGGGTTCGTCTGCACCGCCTCCGACACCCACGGTCGCCGCACGATTTTTGATCTCCTGCCGCCGAACTATCCGAGGCTCTTTCATGTCGGCCGTCTCGATAAGGAGAGCGAAGGGCTGCTCATTTTGACCAATGACGGCGACCTTTCGCTCAAGCTGACGCACCCGCGCTACAAGGTGGAGAAGGAGTACGAGGTGGTCGTCGACAAGGCCTTCGACTTCTCGCTGTCGCCCAAACTTCTGCACGGCATCAACACCCCGGAAGGGTGGGCCAAGGCGGAGTCGGCTCATAAGCTCGCCAACAACAAGATCAAGGTCGTGCTCCGGCAGGGGCTCAAGCGGCAGATCCGGCTCATGTTCCATGAGCTTGGGTACGAGGTCATCAAGCTCACTCGCACCCGCATCGGCCCAATCCAGATTGGGGAAATGCCGATCGGGACGTGCCGCGTGCTCACACGCCGCGAGATCGAAGCGCTGCTCCGCGCCGGAACCGTGCCGGAGGAGAAGGAGATCCATCGCCCGCAGCCGAAGAACGTCCCGAAAGAGGGAAAAGCGCCGGGAGCCAGACGCTTCAGCGCTCCTAAGGCCCGAAAGCCCTCCGAAACCGCAAAACCACGCCGCCCCTTTCGCCCCAAACGCGAAGGCGGAAGTCCGCAATCACGTTCCCGTTCCCGTCCCAGTTAGTTTTTCTTAGTGCCTGCAACAACCTCATTCCGCTCACCTCACGCCGAAGGGCTGGAGCCGTACCTGGCCGAACTTGCCGGGATCGCTCCGCTTTCGGAAACCGAAGCTGCCGCCATCTACACCGCCGCCGCCGGCGGTTGCGTCGAGTCGCGCGAAAGACTGGTGCTGGTTCATCTCCAGCTTGTGGTCAAAATCGCCTGCCAGTATGGCGGTTATGGACTGCCGCTGGCTGATCTCATTTCGGAAGGGAATATCGGCCTGCTTCGTGCGGCGGAGCTTTTCAATCCGAAGTTCGGTGTCGATTTCTCCACCTATGCGGGCGTTTGGATCAAACAACGGATGCACCGGGCCATCACCGCGCAGGCGCGCGTCGTTCGCATCCCCGTTTGGCGCTCCCAACGGCTCCGCAAACTGGCGCGGCTGCATGAGGGTTTGAATACGGAGTTGGGCCGCGATGCCGAGCTTTCCGAACTCGCGGAACGCATTGGCATTCCCGAGGACGATCTTGCCTCCATCGCCGCCGACCGGATTTCCGTAACCGGCTTCGAGACCGCCGACGATTTCGAGCGGGCCCTGGCCGGAAAAGCCGCGAGCGAAACGGAGCACCCTCTGGAGCAGCTTTCCCGCGAGGAGTTGCTGGAGGAAATCGCCGCCTGTCTTCAGGGGCTCGATGACACGGAACTCCGGATTCTGGGGCTTCGCTTCGGCTTTTTTGATGAAGAGCCCGAGTCGTACCGAGCCATGGCGCAACGCTTCGGCAAAAGCCGCGAGTGGATCCGCAAGATCGGCGAGCGGGCGATGGGCAAGTTGAAGGAGTCACTCCATTCCGTGAGTGAACTGCCCCGGGAAATGGTGCGCCGCCGCCGCAGCAACGTTTACGCCCGGCTCAAAAAACTCTCCGGCAAAGCCAAGTCGGCGGTGGCCGAGTTGTCACTTTTTCCGGTGGTGCTAACTGATTCGTTAGAACTTCTTCTAGCGATATGATCCTACCCATTTTTCTCTTTGTCGGCACCATGCTCCTTTCGCTCCTGGCCACGTGGCGGGTGAAGGCAGCGTACGCTCGCTATAGCGAAGTGCCCGCCGCCTCCGGAGAGACGGGCGCCGAGGTGGCCGCGCAGATTCTCGACCGCGCGGGCATCCATAACGTCGATATTGTGGAGCACGACGAGATGCTTGGCGACCACTACGACCCGATCAACAAACGGCTGGTTCTTTCGTCGCAAAATTATCATGGCACTTCCTGTGCCGCGCTGGGTGTTGCCGCCCACGAGTGCGGCCATGCCATTCAGGATAAAATTGCCTTTGCTCCGCTCCGCTGGCGCATGGCTTCGGTGGGCGTGACGACCTATGCCAACCAGGTGGTGCTCTGGCTGCCGCTCATCGGCATGTTTACCGGAATTATCCAGATGTGGACGGGCGCAATGATCATGGCGGCCGCCTGGGGCGTTATCATGCTCTTCAATCTCATCACATTGCCGGTGGAATTCGATGCCTCGCGCCGCGCCAAGCAGATACTCGGGGGAATGGGGCATGTGGCCACCCCCGACCAGATGACCGCCGTGCGCAAGGTCCTCGACGCTGCCGCCTGGACCTATGTGGCGGCCTTCATCACCTCGTTTGCCTACATGCTCTGGCATCTCCTGCCCCTGCTGATGGGCGGGCGTGACGAGGAATAACGACGGGCCACGCAATGATTGAAAGGCCTGCGGTGTTCCCGTAGGCTGCCTCTTTCAGCCCGCAAATCATTATCTATGATTACCGAACAATGGCCCCTTTGGGTCGGGTTCACCCTTTTCATCTTTGGCATGCTGGCGCTCGATCTGGGCGTCTTCCAGAGGAAATCTCACACCATCACCATGAAGGAGGCGATGGTCTGGTTCGGCGTATGGACCGGCCTTGCCCTCCTTTTCAATGTCGGCATCATTCTGTTCCATGAGCGGGGGACGACGGCCGGGCTGGAGTTCTTTACGGGGTTCATTGTCGAGAAGTCGCTGAGCGTCGACAACATCTTCGTCTTCATCCTCATCTTCAATTTCTTCCGCGTCCCGCAGCCTTATCAGCACAAGGTGCTGTTCTGGGGGATCGTCGGCGCGATTTTTTTGCGGATCATTTTCATCGTCGCGGGGCTGTCCCTGCTGGAGCGGTTCCACTGGATGATTTATCTCTTCGGCGGGTTCCTGCTGATTACCGGCATCGGCATGTTGTACAAGAAGGATGTCGATTTTGACCCGGAGCAGAGCTGGCTGATCCGCTTCTTTCGCCGTCACTTTCCGGTTGCCACCCGGTACGACGGCAACCGTTTCTTCACCCGGGTTGACGGGAAACGCCTGGCCACTCCGCTCCTCCTCGTTCTCCTCGCGGTGGAGTCGTCGGACATCATTTTCGCCGTCGATTCCATTCCGGCGATCTTCTCGATCACGTCAGATCCGTTCATCGTCTACACCTCGAACATCTTCGCCATGCTCGGTTTGCGCGCCCTGTATTTCGGCGTCGCCGGGTTCATGCGGATGTTCCACCTGCTGCATTATGGCTTCGCCTCGATCATCCTGATCCTTGGCATCAAGATGCTCCTCTCGGAGTTCTATAAGGTCCCCGTGGCGGTCTCGCTGGTGTTGATCATGGTGATCCTTCTGCTCTGCGTGATTGTTTCGCTGCTGCGTCCGCGCCGGGCGGATTTGAAGACCATGTTCGAGCGGCCTCAGCGGCTCGGCCTCATGCCGTTCCGGCGGTTGTTGCTGATCGAAAACATCGTCGACATGGCCGATCTGACCGTGCGCGACGCCATGCGAATGCGCAGTGGCGTGCGCGTGGTGCACATGGACCTGCCGTGGGAGGAAAACCTCAAGTTGCTGCGGGAAACGCGGTTCTCCCGTTACCCGATGGTGGAAAATGGCGAGACACGGCCCACGCGCGTGTTGCACCTCAAGGACATCGTGCTCTGGGATAAAGCGTCGCCGGTTTCCAACGCCGTCATTGCGGAGATTGCCCGGCCCTCTTTGGAGATGCGCGAAGACCTCCCGCTGGAGGAAGCATTGACCAAGTTCCAGAGCGCCTTCAACCAGATGGCGATCGTCTCCAACGCGCAGGGCGAGTGGACCGGTATCATCACGATTGAAGACGTTCTGGAAGAGCTGGTGGGCAAGATCGGCGACGAATTCGACGTCGCCCGCAGCGGGCAGTTCGTATCATTGGCCGACGCGCTGACACCCGAGCGGGTGATTTTCGAGCTTAGCGCGCGCTCCATGAACGAGGCCATCGAGACGATCATCAGCCAGATCCCGCGACAAAGCCTCCCGGGCGATCCTCGTAAGATTGTCCAGGCGGTGCGCCAGCGCGAGCAGGTAATGAATACCTATCTCGGCAGCGGCCTCGCGATCCCGCACTGCCGCCTTGACGGCATCGAGCAGCCGGTGCTCATCTTCGCGCGCTCCGACGAAGGGGTGCCGATGCTGGATAGCAGCGATCGCGTTGAACTGATCTTCCTCCTTCTCACGCCGATAGGGATGGCGCGAATCCAGCCCCGATTGCTGGCCGATATCGTCGGCATCATCGAGAGCGAATACGTCACCGAGCGACTGCGGAAGGCCACCGAGCCGGACGAAGTGATCGAGGCTGTCCGTGCCGGGCAGCAGGTGGTCTTGGACTAGTGCCGTGAACTAGAGCCCTGAACCAGAAATCCAACGCTATATGAGCAATTCTCCTAGTGGCAAAGCACTAGTCAATTCTATGGTATCATCTCAGCAACAGCAGTCGCTTCGGCTTTTGGGGAACTTCATCTTCCTGAGCCGGTGGCTTCAGGCACCGCTATACGTCGGCCTCATCGTGGCGCAGGGGGTCTACGTTTATCACTTTTTCCTCGAGCTTTCGCACCTCCTCATGGGCGCGCATAAGATCGACGAGAAACAGATCATGCTCACCGTGCTGGGGTTAATCGACGTCGTCATGATCGCCAACCTCCTCATCATGGTGATCGTCGGCGGGTATGAAACCTTTGTCTCGCGGCTCAAACTTGAGGGGCATCCCGATCAGCCCGAATGGCTCTCGCACGTGAACGCCGGAGTGCTCAAGGTCAAGCTGGCCACCGCGCTCATCGGGATCTCATCGATTCATTTGCTCAAGACCTTCATCGAAATCGGCTCGAAGCCGGTGCCGGACAACGCCGTCCTCTGGCAGGTGGTGCTTCATGTCACCTTCGTGGCCTCCGCGCTTTTCCTGGCGTTGACGGACAAAATATCCACGGCTACTGCCGCGGAAGCCAAGGGGAAGCACTAACCAGGAAATGAGGGGAACTAAAAAGCCCGTAGAAACGGGGTTCTACGGGCTTTGAAAGTGGTTGCGGGGGCGGGATTTGAACCCGCGGCCTTCAGGTTATGAGCCTGACGAGCTACCAGGCTGCTCCACCCCGCGATCTGGTCTTTGCAAGGTAGCCGGAAACCGCGGGGAAGCAAGAGCTTTCGCGCGGTTTCTTAAAAAATAATCAAATGGAGCGCCGTGAGAGCGGTGAGGGCAAGGAGGAGGCGTTCGAAAAACGTCTGGTCGATCCGGTGGAGGAAGTATCGCCCGGTGAAAAGCCCCGCGGCGACGGCGGGAATGAGGGCGGCGTTGAAGAGGAGGGAGTTGGGGGTGATGAAGCCGAGGCTTGCGCTGAAAGGGACCTTGATGAGGTTCACGATCAGGAAATACCAGGCTCCTGTGCCGACAAAGGCGAGCTTCGGCAACTGGACCGCCAGAAGGTAAAGCGTCATGATCGGTCCGGCGGCATTGGCGACCATGGTGGTGAATCCCGCGCTTGTCCCCGCCAGCCAGGCAAAGGTCCGGGTGTGGGGGACATGCTGAAAAAGGACGGGGCGGAATTGTCGGAAGAGTTGCAGCCCAACGAGGGCGAGGACAATCCAGCCGATCACCGGCTTGAACCCCACATTGCTCAAGCCGCTCATCCAGAAAAAACCGGCAAGCACTCCCGCCACCGCGGGAGGAAGAAGGCCCAGAAGGATCGGCCATCGAACGTGCCCGCGGAACGCCCGGACCGCGAGAAGATCGCCACAGATCAGCATGGGAAGCACGATGCCGGTTGATTCAAGCTCGTGCCCCTTCATGAGGGTGGCCATCAGGGCGACCGTCAGCATTCCGAACCCGCCGAATCCAGCCTTCGAGATTCCCACAAAGAGCGCGGCGAGAATCGCGAGGAGCCACTGCTCCAGGGTGAGATGGAAGAAATCCATGAAAAATCGATGAGGGGTCCCTCGGTTTCAGGGCAAAAAATTGAGCCCCCCGCGACCGAGTGGTCGCGAAGGGCTCATGTTCCCCCCAGAACAATTCTTAAATCTGTGATGAAAATACCCGCGAACTTTTGGGGTGGCAATAAAAAATATTATTATTCTTAATATTGGCCAACATTTTGGTTCGGCGGGATGTCGGGTGGCCGGGGCACAACCCTCATCTGGACCAGATATTAACGCCTGCCGCTGAAACACGCAAGGGCTTTTGCTTTTATCGCGCGCCCATTCCAAAAAGTACGGCCGGAACGGTTTTTAGCAGAATCTTCAGGTCCAGCCAGATGGACCAGTTGTCGATGTAGGCGAGGTCGAGTTTCACCCAATCCTCAAAAGAGGTTACATTGCTGCGTCCGCTGATCTGCCAGAGGCAGGTGAGGCCCGGCTTGACGCTCAGGCGGCGCCGTTGTGCGGAGTTTTCGAATTGCTCAACCTCGTAGAGAGGCAGCGGCCTTGGGCCGACGAGGCTCATCTGGCCCTTCAGAACGTTTACGAGCTGGGGGAGCTCGTCGATACTGGTTTTGCGCAGCCAGCGCCCCAGTTTGGTAATGCGCGGGTCGTTGCCGACCTTGAAAACCGGGCCACTCATCTCGTTCTGCGCGGCGAGTTCCGCCCGGAGCATCTCGGCGTTGGTGTTCATGGTGCGGAATTTATACATCTTGAAGGGCCGCCCATGTTTGCCGCCGCGCTGTTGACAGAAAATGATGGGGCCCGGCGAGGTGAGTTTGATGCCGATCGCTGCCGCCAGGAGCACGGGGGAGGCGGCGAGCAGAATCAGGAATGCGCCCACGCGATCGATCATTCCTTTCACCATCAGGGCCCAGGAGACCTCGGGAGTCGTGCGGAAGACCAGCATGGCGCGTCCCCCGAGCACGTCAAAAGCGGGGCGTGCAATGGAGGTCTTGATGAAGTCCGCCACCAGCCATGCCTCCACCCCTTCGATCTCGCACGCGCCGATGGCTTCCTGGAGCCGGTTGACGTGGGAATGGTTGCCCGCGAAGATCACGCGGCTGATCGAGTGCTTGTGCAGCATTTCGACCAGATCGCCCACCGGCTGTTTCTCGATGTCGATTTCCCCGGTAATCTCCATTTCCAGCAGTTGCTCCGGGGTGAATGTCTTCCGCAGCGCCTTCATGTCTTCCGGAGTTCCCGCCAGGAGCACCGGCTCGCGGTAGTGGCCGCTTCGGGCGCGGGTGCGGATGATGAGGATCGTCAATTGCTCCCGAAGGAGCAGAAGGACCATGGCGAACAGGCCGAAAAGGAGAATGACTGCGCGGCTAGGGACCTCCAGGCGGAAAAAGATCACGCACCCGGCGATGATCAGACTCAGCCAGAACGCTGCGCGAGCCATCTGGGAGAATGAGCGCCAAAGCGTCTTTTGAAGCGCGTGAGTGTAATACCCTTGAAGCTCCAAAAGAATGGGGCCGAACGGCATGATGATGAAAAGGAGCCAGCGGAACTGGTCGAATTTTGGAATCTGCCAATCGAGGCCGAACCAGTCGGTGGCGAAATAACGAAGGAGGTGCCCTCCCCAAAAAGCGATTACCAGAAGCGCGCCATCGACGATTTGCTGGAACTGAAGGTTGATTTCTTGTTTGCGACCGATCATTGCGGGAGAGAAGTTACTGCGCCCAATCAACCAACCATCCGGGGGGGATCAGGGGGACTCGCGGCCCGAAAGGAACCGTAAATCCTTGATGAAAGTAACCTGTTGGCTGCATGTTTCGTGGAATGGCGTCTTCTAAAAGGCCTGTTGGAACAACAGAAGCCTTCGACCATAACATTATGTCTTTGAGAAAAACAACCAATGCTCTGCATTCAGGGTCGGTTATTGGAACAATTCACAGCCCGGCTTCCCTGAAAGCCGCTCAAAAACTGCGAAAGGGAGCTGTCGATTTTCTTGAATTGAGGGTGGATGGATTCGCGGAAAGTGAATCTCTGCTCACTCAATTGAAAAAGGCGGCGGACAAATTGCCTGCGCCTCTGGTCGTGACCGTGCGCGATCCGAAGGAGGGGGGGGCAAACGCTCTCCCTGCGCCGCGTCGGCTCGCATTGATGCGCGAGTTTTTGCCCTATGCCAGTTTGGTTGATGTGGAGCTTCGCTCGGCCCTGGCCTCCGGGTTTGTCAGTCTTCTTGAGGAGGTGCGCGAACAGGAAGTGGGCGTCATTCTCTCGCATCACGACTTTCGTGCGACGCCGTCGCTCGGGCGTCTTCAGGAGCTTGCCGGAAGGGCGGAAGCGGCGGGAGCCACGGTTTTCAAGGTCGCGACGACGGCGAAGACGGCGGGTGATTTCTCCACGTTGCTTCAATTTCTGACCCAGTATATCGAGCGTCGGGACGGCCGGGGGCCGCGGCGTCGGGCGAATCTGCAACTCGCGGTGATGGGGATGGGGGAATTCGGGAAGATCTCCCGGGTGGCATTGGGCGCGGCGGGGTCGGTGCTGAACTACGGCTATCTCGACAAGCCTCAGGTTCCCGGGCAGTGGCCGGCGGAGTTGCTCAAAGAGCGGTTTCAAGAGTTGAACCTGAACTCCGAAGTTGATCGCTGCGGTCTTGCGTAACCTCTTGGGCATAAACGGTATCGTCGAAGCTCACCGTATCTAAAGATACGCTTTCGCATCTCCTCAACCGTTTCTGCTCCAAGATTTTACGCAATCTCTTCCGCTCCAAAATCGGAGTTCAGGTTGAAAATCGGCTGAGCCAAAAAAAGGCCAAAAAAAAGGTTTCCCCGGAATGAACCGGGGAAACCCATGAAGGAACAGGGTTCCTTAGAACGCGAGGTTCAGACCACCGTTGAAAACAAACGTGTTGTTTCCTTGGGCCTGAATGCTGTTCGCCTTGGAGAGCGAGCCATTCAGGTAGTAGTAGGTCGCGCCGGCGTTGACCGTCCAGGAGCCGTAGGCAGCCGGGATGAAGTCGAGCGCCACGGCGGCGTTCACGCCACCCGAGAAGTAACCGAAGCCTTGGTTGCCCGCGTAGAAGCGGTTGGAACCGAAGGCGGTGGTGAGCGGGATGGTGACCGTCACAGGACCGAAGGCAGGGAGGGCTGGGGCCACGCCGACTTCGTAGTAGTTACCCTGGCTCTTGCCATTGCCGACTTTACCTTCCAGCTCACGCAGGTAGGTGAAGTGCGGGTGCAGAGCGAACGCGCCGAGGAGTTCGGAATCGTTGTAGTCCAAACGGACGTTCAGGTTCCGCGAGGCGCTGAACGCGTCGTTCGGGCTGTTGAATTCCGCATAGCTCGGGGTGATCGTCAGATTCCGGGCAACCGTGAAGGCAATGCCGGCGGAATAGTCGAACTCATACCAGCCGGAGGTCGTGCTGCCGGCGATGGCGTGGGTCTTGGCGGAGTGGAGGCTCCCCCAGGCGCCGAGAACGAAGCTGACACGGTTCAGGAAACCTTCGCCCTCGTACACATTGAAGTAGAGGTCGATGTACGGCTGACCGATGACACCCTGGTTCTCCCGGACGACACCACGATTGATGTATTGGGAGGTGATGTTGAACCCGAGGTCGCCCGAGATGGCCGACTTCTGGCTTTCTTCGACCAACGTCTGGGTCTCCTTGGCGGAAGCGGTCACCGTAGGACCAGCGAGAACCGGGAGGACCGAGCCAGCCAAAGCGATGCTGGCGCAGAGCGTCAGTTTGAGGTTGTTGGATTTAACCATTGTGTGTGTGTGTTGGTTTGTTGCTGTTGGAACCGGAGGCTAGGCTTAGCCCGGGTTAACGAGCCATTTACCAAACTCGGCAGACCGAGGAAAGGAACTTTTTTCCTAGGGGGAAGTCCCAATCGGGCGCTCAGGATTTTTTCTAGTCCATTATAAGGGATTGTTGCCGTAGACACCTAGGGGAATGTGTCGACCGTCAAGCTGTTGGATCTCCTGTATCGTGTTTATTATGAGCGACTTACGAGCTTTTAAAAAAATGGGCCTCTCTCGCCCGGAGTAAGCGAGAGAGGCCTGCGACCTGGCTTGGGACAAGGTCGGTTGAGGAGGGAACTTTTTGTGTAAGGTTTTTTCTTACCTTTGGACTAGAAGGTCAGCCCGATGCCGCCACTGAACACAAACTCGTTGTGCCGGGAGGGGCGGACATTCGGGTTGTTGAAGTCCGCGAGCGAGCCGTTGAGATAGTAGTACGTCGCGCTGGTGGTGAGAGCCCAGGAGCCGTATTGCTCGGGAATGAAGCCGAGCGCGATGGCGGCATTGACTCCGCCTGAGAAGTACCCGAAGCCGGTATTCGCGGCGTAGAACTGGTGCGAGCCGAACCCGACGTTCATCGGGAGAGTGACCGTCAGAGGGCCCCAGGCCGGGAGGGCCGGAGCGATGCCGATTTCATAGTAGTTGCCTTCCGAGGAACCGCTGCCCGCCTTGCCTTCCAACTCGCGCAGGTAAGTCACGTGCGGGTGCAAAGCGAAGGCTCCCAGCAGGTCGGTGTCGTCGTAGTTGAGCTGGAAGTTGAGCCCATAGAAGGTGTCGAATCCGCCGTTCGGGCTGGTATAGGAGAAGAAGCTGGAGGTCAGCGTGAAGTTCTTGGCAAACGTCACGGCAATGCCCGGCGTGTAGTCGAATTCAAACCAGGCTGGCACCGTGCTCCCGGGGTGGGCATCGGTGTGCCGGGAGTGAATACTGGACCAGATTCCCGCGATCAGGCTCACCTTGTTGATGAAGCCGTCCCCTTCATAGAGGTTGAAGTAAAGGTTGAGGTACGGCTGGGCGATCACTCCCTGGTTTTCGTAGACAAGGCCGCGCAGCACATACTGGGAGACGAAGTTGACGCCGAGGTCACCGGTGATGGCCGACTTCTTTAATTCGTCGACGAGCGGTGCTGTCGTTTCCTTGCTCTGAATCGTGGTCCCGGCAAACAGAGAGGAGGAAAGCGTCGCCGCTGCAATGCTTGCACAAAGGAGGAATTTGGACTGTGTGTGTTGGAGCATATAAGGGATGGTTGAATCTTGCGATTCCGGCCTTTAGCAGCCCCCTTGCCAACTGATGTGGAAATAAAATGAATATTTTATAAGTCGCTTGTAATAAACGACTTATAATTTTAGATTTTCTGAAGAACCCCTCTTCAACCTCCCAGACCCATGGTCGATTGCGGGTGAGAATTTAGCCATTCAGGCCAGCGTGTTGGCTAAAATTAGCCAGCCGTCGCTACGGATTGCGTCTCGCAAAACTCCAGCAACCCTTCCAGTCCGCCTTCGCGCCCAAAGCCCGATTGTTTGCATCCACCGAAAGGTGCCTCCGGCGTCGGGCCGGTGCCGCTATTGATCGCGAGATGCCCAAAGGCAAGCGCCGGGGCGATACGTTCGGCGCGGGCGGCATCCTGAGTGAAGCAGTAAGCCGCCAGACCATAGGGGGTGCTATTGGCTGCCCGGATCACCTCGGCCTCCGTCGCGAACGAGGCGATGGAAATCACGGGCCCGAACGTCTCCTCCCGGAACACCCGCATTTCCGAGGTCGCTCCGGTGAGCACCGTGGGCGGAAAATAGAGTCCCCACTCCTTTTCGTGGGCTTTCGGAGCGGCCCCGGTTACCCGCTTTGCCCCCCGGCGCAGGGCGTCGGCGACATGCGCGGAAACCTTGCGAAACCCCTCCCGGTTAATGAGCGGGCCGATCTGGGTGCCTGGCTCAAGCCCATTGCCCACCTTCAGCGCGCGGACCCGCTCTGTCAGTGCTTCCACAAACGGCGGGTGGATGCGGCGGTGCAGGTAGACGCGGTTGGTGCAGACGCAGGTTTGCCCCGCGCACCGGAACTTATTGGCCACCAGGGCGTCAACGGCAGCGTCGAGATCGGCGTCTTCGAAAACGATGAACGGCGCATTCCCGCCCAGTTCCAAAGCCAGTCTCTTGAGCGTCCCGGCGGATTGGCGATAGAGAAGCCGCCCCACGGCGGTGGAGCCGGTAAAGCTCAATAGCCGCACCCGTTCGTCGCGGCAGAGCGCGCCGCCGATCGCGGCAGGCGGGCCGACCAGGAAATTGGCCTGGCCTGTGGGAAGATCCACCTTCTCCAGCAATTTCCAGAGAGCGACGCTGGTCAGTGGGGTCAACTCGGAGGGTTTGACGACGACGGCACATCCGGCCGCCAGCGCGGCCGCCAGTTTTTTAGCCAGCATCGCGAGCGGGAAGTTCCACGGGGTGATGAGCGCCGCGACGCCCGTCGGGCGGTGATGCACCGTCCAGCCGCAGCCGCGGATCTTCCCCTTCAATCGCCGGGGGGCGAGTTCGCGTCCATTGAGCGGGTCGCCAAAGAACTGGAAAAACCCCGCGCCGTAGTCGACCTCCGTGCGGGCTTCCTCCAGAGGTTTGCCTTGTTCCATCGTGATGATGCGGGCCAGCTCTTCGCGGTTTTCGAGGAGAAGCCCGGCGATGGATCGAAGCCATTGCGCCCGGGTTTCCGGGGATGACGGCGAGAGCCGTGCGTGGTGCATGTTTTCATCCGCCGCCGCAATGGCGGCTTCCGTCTCTTTGGCTCCCAGCGCGGGAAGCCGCGCGAGCAGTTCTCCGGTAGCGGGGTTGCGTACCGCGAAAAAGCGGGCCGCATCGCGAATCCATCGCCTGCCGACGAATCCGCCCGGTGCGTTCAGCAGTGGGGAGATCGCTTTGGAAGAGGTTGGCATTGATTCAACCTACCTCCCATGCCCTCTCATTCCAACAGATTCCCTATTCCTGGATGCACGGAAAAGCACCCGATTGGAGAGGCCCTTGGTAGACCGTTCTCGCCAAGAGCGCGGGATAGGTTTGCGAGTCGCGCTTGGTACTCATCCCCGCAGGATAAGCTCTCGGTACTGGGATGAAGCTCTCATGGAGCTACGGGAGTCGATGCCCGCGCTCTCGGCGAGAGCGGTCTACCCGGTCATCCCCCTATTACCAGTTCCCGATATCGTCGGGGGTGCCGGGCTTGCGGTCCGCGCCGGCGGAGAAGAGATCGAAGGAGTTCGGGTTGTGCTTCCCGGGAGCCGCGTAGTTGTAGTCGTTGCTCCAAGGATCCTGCGGCATCTTGTCGAAGAGCACGCGCCAGCTTTTTGGCTTCGGCTCCGTGGTCGGCTGGGTGACCAGCGCCTTGAGCCCCTGCTCGGAGGTCGGCAGGAAGCCGTTGAGCGCCTGGTAGAGCTTGAGCTGGGTCGAGATGGCCTGAATATCGCTGCGGACGCGGGTTTCCTGGGCCACGCCGATGTTTCCGCCCATGTAGTAAACGGCGGCGCCGCCGAGGAGGGCGATAATCATCACCACCAGCATGATCTCCAGCAGCGTAAAGCCGCCCTTGGTTTTTCCCCGGGCCGGCTTTGTCGCGTGGCGGCCCTGGCGGCGTGGACCCTGCCGGGGCTGGGCCTTTGCGGGGCGGAGAACGATCGGCTGGGTTTCGGAAGGTCGGCGAGGGGTGGAGTGCGACGTCATTTCAGAAAGGGATGAGGGTATAATCAAGTTTCTGCCAGTGATGCTTGAGCTGCAACTCGATTTTGCGCAGGGCCACTGGAGCGGAGTTTGGCGGGAGTTGCAAGGTGAACGTATTCTTTCCCGCTCGCAAGGATCGGGCAGGGATGACCTTCTGGCAACGCACCCACCCGGCGTACTGGAAACGCATTCTCTCCAGAGGGCGGGCCACACCGCTGTACCCGGGATCCGCAAGGTCCGGAAGCTGCATCGCAACGGCTCCCACCGGGTCCCCATTGGCCCAGGCCAGCAGCGGCGCGGCGGGGTCCGCGCCGATCACATGGAAGGTGACCATGGCGATGAGCGGCGCGCTCTCCAGGTTGAACTCGAAATGGACGGTATGCGAATCATCCTCCTCGGAGTCGCCGTGATCTGGGGGCAAAAGCTTGACCGTCCCGGCCTCCAGCGTCGCCCGGGTCCTGCCAAAAAGGAACGTGTCGTTCTCGGCGGGAAGCGCGGGCAACCCATCGACTCCGCCTTCAAAAGGGTCGCTCACGGGCGCGGGGGGCGCAAAGTCGAACGAGGCGTTCGTCTCCGTCTTGCGCAGGGAGGTCAGGAACGCCTGCCGGAGCGTGGAGCCATCCCCGGGAACGGCAATCTCCAGATAATCAATCCCCTGTGTGGGAATGACGAGCGATTCCGAAGCCGTCAGTTCCAGTCCCGCCCCGAGGGGTGGGGTGGCATAGCGCCGGTCGCCGGTTTCCGACCAGCCGGTCACGATGGGATGCGCGTTCGGTTTGTCCTGGAAAAAAAGCCGCAGCAGAAGGGAGTCGTTCAGCCCGGGAAGGGCGCGCAGCCGGATGCGAAAAACGGTTTGCCGGTCCGCTGCCTCCTGCTCGCCCTCGACGATCTGCACGGTTTCCAGCCAGATCGGCTGGCTCCGCGCCGCTTCCAGCGATTTGCCTGCGGGATGCCGGAGCTGGTCGAAATCAATCAGGGTGCTGAACGGGGTCGGCGTGATCTCCAGGGACTGCGCGCGGACGGCGGGCTCCGCGCCGAGGAAAAGGAGGGCGAAGAGGGCTTGTGCCGCTTTGGCTCTCATGAGGGATTTAGCGAACATTTTGGTGCAGTCCCGAAGTGAGGTTGAATACGGCGGCCAAAATGCCGAAGACGACGAGGCCGACGACGGCGGCGATCATGACGATGACCACGGGCGGCACCAGGGAGGAGACAAATTGCACCTGCTTGTCGAGTTCGCGTTCGTGGACGTCGGCGATCATTTGCATCGTGTCCGCAAACCGGCCGGTTTGCTCGCCGACCGCCATCATGTCGAGAAACAATTCCGGGAAGAGCGCCTGCTGGCGCAACGCGTTGGAAAGGCTCGCCCCGTCCATCACCGCCTTGCGCACTTCCACCATCTGGAGCCGCACCCATTCGTTGCCGGAGATGTCCTCCAGCAGTTCTAACGCCTTGAGCAGCGTGACGCCGTTCTCGACCAGCGTTCCCAGCGTCCGTGCAAACTGCGCGTAGAACCGGTAGCGGGGGATCCGCCCGATGGCCGGGAGCTTCCAGACGAAGCGGTCCCACGAGAGCCTGCCTTCCGGGTTGCGCGTAAAAGCCTTCCAGCCGCCAAAGAGCGCGCCTCCCGCGAGCACGGCTAGCCACCAGTAACCGGTCAGGAGGTGATTGGCTTTGAGGAGGATCTCCGTCGGCAGCGGGAGCTTCTGGCCTGTGGAGGTGAAGAAACCGGTGAGTTGCGGGACCATCACCGTCATGAACACAATGATCAACGCAATCCCCACCACGACGAGGACGGCAGGATAAACCAGCGCCTGTTGCACCCGTTCGCGCAAGGCTTTGACCCCGGCGAGATGGGTGACCAGCCGCCGAAGGATCTGCGAAAGCGCCCCCGACGCCTCGCCCGCCGAGACCATGTTGACGTAGAGCGGCGAGAAGACTTTCGGAAAGTCGCGCATCGACAGCGAGAGGCTTCGCCCGTCCACCAAACCCTGGTGCAGCGAGCGGCAGAGGCCCTGGAGTTTTGGCTGCTGGAGGCGGCGGACGAGAATGCCAAGCGCCTCATCGAGCGTCATCCCGGCCGAGAGAAGATGGGCCAACTGTTCGGTGAAAAGAAAAAGCTGGGCCAGCGGAACCCCCTGGGTGGGCTCTGCCGAAGCGGACGAGGAAGATGAAGCGGTCGTCGCGACTTTGGTGGCGGAGGGCGAGGCGGGAGCCGCGCCTGCCACGTCGATCCTGATGGGGATGCGCTTGAGCGCTTCAATCTGCCGGATCGCCGCCGACCGGTCATTGGCATGGATCGTCCCCTGGGCAAGATTGCCGTCCGAACCGCGTGCAACGTAGGTAAACTCTGGCATTTGGGGGTGGGGTGCCGTCTACGTTACCGATTGTCGTTACGTTGTCTACTGCCGTTTATCTTCTCGGGAATGAACCAAAAAGCGCCCAAAAAGTTGCGGAGCATGGCCAGGTTTTCAGAATTCTCTGATCTGGCTGACTTCATGGCCCGGACAAACCGGCGAGCATTACATTGGCTGCTGAGTGGCTGTCGGTGTTTCGACCAAATTTTTAATTGTTCTACAGAAATGCAAAAGATATTTTTCTACCTGCAAAACGTTCCGTAAGGAAATGAAAACGCGACTTGCCTCATCAGTCACCATGCTCATTGCAAACAGCGCGAAGCCAATCGGTAGAATTTTAGCGAGACAAGTTCGGTTTACGCATCGGTTTCAATTATGAAGGCAAGAAGAGAAGAAGGAGGATACGATTCAGTATGGGCGGCAATCTTCGAAGGCTAACCGAACCGGATCTCTCGAAAGGGTCATGCTTCGCCTTGAACATTCGGTAGAAATTATGCGGCACTCGTTTTTGATCCTTCTTCTTCCATACATGGCGTTCGCTGATGTTTCTCATACTTTCTGGTTCGCTGGGCTGAAGTATCTTCAAAAGATAACTCTTGAAGGAAGGGGTTCTTCATCCTCCCTGACACGAATGACGGAGGGATTTGGGCATTACGATGATTTGCCCGCGCAATTCAAAATTCTTCTTCAAAACACATTCAAATGAATGGTTGAACTGTCACACGTCGTGACCCGGAAACATCCAGAATCTTGCCGGGGAATGCCTGTAATCGCGTGGCTTGCCGTTATGATTCCCGTTCTCGTTTTTCTTCCACTCGGAATCGCGGCAGGTGAGTATTTCATGTTTGGGAGCGATCACTTCGAGGAGCTTTGCAGGCGTGTCGGAGTGTTCGAACCTCTTGGGCGTGTTTATCGGCCAGTCATCGATCTATTCCGATGAGCATGCAGCCTACCCAGAACGCTGGAGCCAACCGTGCCAGCGATCACGTTTGGTTTTGGATTCGTTGCCACCGGCGCTGGCACGGTAGCTCAGCCAAGCAAGAACCTCTGCGTCTGGAATCGCAGCATCCGCGGCAATCTGCTCTTCGATGAGAACTCTATTATTTGCACGCAGTGTTGGCTGTCTTACTCCCAGGTGTTACAGCATTGGGCACGTAGAAGTGAGTCGGCAGATTGCTTTCATCGACCGCTTTCAACAGCCATTCGAAACCTTCCGCTGCCGCCTGCCAAGGACTTTAGATGGGGAGGGGCTGTCTATTCTCAGGAGATTGCAGACGAACGGGTGACCGAGTCGGTCTCATTTTGGTGTCGCAACTCCGCCGACCTCATTTCCGGCTTCCGTGCCTATGCCCGCAAACACAACCTTTCAATGAGCGTAGAGAAGGGGCAGGATCCGAAGGAGATTTGGGTTTTAATCGAGACCAAGGAATTCACCAGAGAACCTAAATCCAATAATTGAGCCGTAGACGGCAGCCGGCGATTGTCGTCGCGCTGTCTAATCCGTTTATTTCCCGGTAGAACCGCTCAAGATCACGTTGGCCACCGAGTAATTGTCGGTGTGGCTCAGGCTAAGGAAGATCTTCGTGACCTCGCGTTCCGTCGCCAGTTCCCGAGCCGGGCCATGCAGGACGATGGAGGGCGCGCCCGCCTCGTTGCGGGTCACTTCGATGTCGAGAAAGCCCATTCGCTCCGAGATGCCGCAGCCGAATGCCTTGGCCACGGCTTCCTTGGCCGCGAACCGGGCTGCGTAATGCGGAGTGGGGTGCCGCATCGTTCGGCAATACGCCAGCTCTTCGGGGCGAAAGACGCGGTTTAGAAAACGGTCGCCGAATTTTTCAATCGACGCCGCGATTCGCGCGTTTTCGACCAGATCGATGCCGGTGCCGAGGATTTCCATGGGGCGCTCAGCAGGCGATTGCGAAGGGGGGAGGCGTCGCGGAGCTCCGCCCTCCGTCAGAGGTAATGCAGCGTTCCACCCGGAGGGCGGAGCTCCGCGACGCCGTGAAGGGCTGTTCCAGGGCTTCCTGCGAAATCGTCATGGAATCGGAACTCATCGGGAAGTCTGCGCCTTCATGGCTAGCCCCGCATGGCCGCAAGCATCTCCGCCACTGCGTTCTCCAACCCGACGAAGACCGCGCGGGAAACGATGGAGTGGCCGATGTTGAGTTCCTCCAGAAACGGAATTGGGCGGATCAGCGCGATATTGGTGTAGTTGATGCCATGCCCGGCGTTGACTTGCAGCCCCCGCTGGTGGGCGTAGGCCGCCGCTTCCCGAATCCGTTCCACCTGGGCAAGCTGCGCCTCGCCGGTGGCGTTGGCAAACGCGCCGGTGTGGAGTTCCACAACCTCTGCACCCAATTTCACGGTGGCGTCGATCTGCGCCGCGTCGGGCTCGATAAACATGCTGATGCGGATGCCCGCTTCCTTGAGCTGCCGGATGGTTGGTTCCAGCGCGGCGGCTTGCGAGACGACATCGAGCCCTCCTTCGGTCGTCACTTCCTGCCGGTTCTCGGGAACCAGGCAGACATCCTCGGGCCGCACGCGGAGGGCAATGTCGAGGATCTCCGGCGTGTTCCCCATTTCGAGGTTGAGCTTCGTCGTCAGGCTCTTGCGGAGCAGGTAAACATCCTCGTCCACCACATGCCGCCGGTCGGCGCGAAGGTGGATCGTGATCCCCTCCGCCCCGGCGCGTTCGCAGATCGCGGCGGCATCCACGAGATCGGGTTCGCAGTTATGCGTGCCGTAGGCACCCGCATAGCGCGCCTGCCGCAACGTGGCAACGTGGTCGATATTGACGCCGAGGCGCAAGGTGTTCATTTCAGGAGGTCGGAGGCTAGTGTTTGAAGTGCCGGACGCCGGTGAAGACCATCGCCAGTTTCCGCTCGTCGGCGGCGGCGATGACTTCGGGATCGCGAACGGAGCCGCCGGGCTGGATGGCTGCCGTTGCTCCCGCTTCGGCGGCGGCGATCAGGCCATCGGGGAAGGGGAAGAAGGCGTCGCTGGCCACCACGCTGCCCGTCAGCGAAAGCCCGGCGTCCTTGGCCTTCCAGATGGCGATGCGCGAGGCGTCCACGCGCGACATTTGGCCCGCACCGATGCCGAGCGTGCGGTCTTTGCCCGCGTAAACGATGGCGTTGGATTTGACGTGCTTGACGACTTTCCAGCCGAACATCATCGCGCGCATTTCGTCCGCCGTCGGGGGGCGCTGCGAGACGACCTTGCTTTCGAGGTCCTTGAGCTCCTCGCGGTCGCGGTCCTGCACGAGCAGGCCGCCGACGACCGAACGGATGTCGAGTTCCTGCTCTTCCTTGGCGGGAGCGATCAGGCGCTTCATCAGGCGCAGGTTCTTCTTCTTTTGCAGGAGAGCGCGTGCGTCCGCGTCGAAATCGGGCGCGATGATCACCTCGGAGAAAATCTCGCTGATCGCCCGGGCGAGCGATTCCGTCAACGGGCGGTTGCAGATAATGATGCCGCCGAAGGGAGCCTGCTTGTCGGTGGCAAACGCCTTGTCCCAAGCCGCCCGCAGGTCCGCATCGCTGCCAACGCCGCACGGGTTGGTGTGCTTGAGGATCGCCACCGTCGGCTCGGAAAACTCGCTGATCAACTGCGACGCCGCCGTGATGTCGAGGATGTTGTTGAAGGAGAGTTCCTTGCCGTGGAGCTTCTGGAAGTAGTCGTCAAAGTTGCCGTAAAGCGCCGCGTGCTGGTGAGGGTTTTCACCGTAACGGAGACGGGCGGCGATCGGCATGGAGACGGCGAACGAGCAGGTGGTCTCCTGTTCTTTGTTAAGGTAGTTCGCAATGGCGCCGTCGTACTTGGAGGTGGTGACGAAGACCTTGATGGCGAGCCGCTCGCGCAGCTTCAGCGTGGTGCCGCCTTCGTTATCGCGGATGCTGGTGAGGACGTCTTCGTAATCGGCGGGGTCGACCACCACCGTGACGGAGCGGTAATTCTTCGCCGCGCTCCGGAGCATGGAAGGGCCGCCGATGTCGATCTGCTCGATGGCTTCCTCCAGCGTGACTCCTTCCTTCGCCACGGTCGATTCGAACGGGTAAAGGTTCACCACCACGAGGTCGATCGGCTCGATGCCGTTGGCTTTCGCCTGGGCTTCGTGATCCTCGTTGCCCCGCAGGAAAAGCAGGCCGCCGTGCACCTTCGGGTGAAGGGTCTTTACCCGGCCGTCCATGATCTCGGGGAAGCCGGTGAAGGAGGAGATTTCCGTGCAGGCGATTCCCTCCCTCTGGAGGAGCTTGGCGGTGCCGCCGGTGGAAATGATTTCGACCCCGAGGGTCGAAAGTTCCCGGGCAAACTCCAGGAGACCGGTTTTGTCCGAAACAGAAATGAGAGCGCGCTTGATCTTCATGCGAAACTTAAAACCTAGTGGAGCCTCACGCCCGGGTCAATCTTCCGTAAAGGGCGCGAAAAGGGCCGCCCCGCCGCAGGTAGTCCGCTCTCGCCGAGAGCGCGGGATCGGTTTCCGAGTCGCGTTTGACGTCCATCCCCGCAGGATGGGCTTCTGGTGATTGGGATGCAGCGCTCGTGAAGTCACGGGAGTCGATATCCACGCTCGACGGCGCGAGCGTGCTACCGGTGCTGCCGCACCAAGAGGAGCCCGAGCCATCCCGGAAAAATCGTCTTGCATTTCGCCCTCCAAAGGCGCGGGATGCGACCTGCGTTCGCATGAATCAGCCACCTTCCCAAACCGGCTCCAGCGCGAAGATGTCGGTCGCGCTCCTGCTGGCCATCAACCTTTTTTGTTACCTCGACCGCTACCTGATCACGGCGGTCCTCCCCCAGATCAAGCTGGAGTTTCTGGCGGGCGACCCCAAGGAGAATTTCAAGGCCGGATTGCTGGGTACCGGATTCCTGATTTCCTACATGCTCACGGCTCCAATCTTCGGCTGGTTGGCAGACCGGTATTCCCGCTGGAAGCTGATTGCCTTCAGTGTCGGGCTTTGGACGATGGCGTGCGGAGCATCGGGGTTGGCGGGGAGTTTTGTGGCGATCCTGCTCACCCGCGTCTTTCTGGGGATCGGCGAGGCGGGTTACGGCCCGGCTGCGCCCACCATCATCAGCGATCTTTTCCCGGTGGAAAAACGGGGGCAGGTGTTATCGTGGTTCTATGTCGCGATTCCCGTGGGGAGCGCGCTGGGCTATATGTGGGGCGGCCTGGCGGTTCACCATCTCGACTGGCGGTGGGCCTTTTACCTTGTGGTGCCGCCCGGGCTGGCGCTCGCGGCGTGGTCATTCATGATGAAGGACCCTCGCAAGCCTGCTTCCAAAGCCGCCAAACGGTCCGCCCTGGATGATTATCGGCGGCTGTTTCGAATTCCTTCCTACCTTCTCAACGTCGCGGCACAAACGGCCCTGACGTTCTCGATCGGAGGCCTCTCCTTCTGGGTGCCGACATATCTCTCCGAGGCGCGTGGAGTGCCGCAATCGCAGTCGACTTTGTTCTTTGGGGGGATCGTGGTCATTGCCGGGTTGATCTCCACTTTGCTGGGCGGCTTATTGGCGGACCGCCTCCGCACCCGATTCCCCGGTTCCTATTTTCTGGTATCGGGCTGGGGAATGCTCCTTGGGTTTCCGTCCACGGTGGCGATTGTTTATACGCCGTTTCCCTATGCGTGGATTTTCGTCTTCATCACGATCTTCTTCGTGTTCCTGAACACGGGGCCATCGAACACCGCCATCGCCAATGTGACTCCTCCGGCCATTCGTGCTTCCGCGTTTGCCCTGAGCATCCTGGTGATCCACGCGTTGGGGGACGCGATTTCCCCGCCGCTCATTGGCTTGATCAGGGATCATTCCAACTGGAACGTCGCGTTTCTGACCATTTCGCTGGTCATTCTCGTGGCAGGGGTTATCTGGCTTTCGAGCATGAAGGCGCTGGTGCGCGATACGGCGGCGATGGTCCAGGAGGAATCCCGTCACGATGACTGCGAGAACTGCTCCAAGGAGCAGCCCGCCTGATTACTCCGCCAGAGCATCGCGAATAAACCGCAGGTCGTCTTCCGAGAGTTTGCGCCGGGTGGCGGCGAGGTTGCAGCAGGCCTGCCGTTCGTTGCGGAACCCGGGGATGACGCACGCCACGTTGGGGTGCGAGAGCACGTAGTTGAGCGCCACGGCGGCCAGTGTTTCCACGCCGCAGCCGAAGTGCCGCTTCAATTTTTCGAGCTTCGGCTTGAGTTTCGCGATCTCCCCGGCGGTGAACGCCGCATTGGCCTTGCGGGTGTCGCCCGGTTCGAACGCGGGCGGGTTTGCCGGGTCGTACTTGTCGAGAAGTCGCCCCTGCGCCAACGGGCTGAAGGCGACAAACGACAAGCCGTGTTCCGTCATCAATTCCTGAAGCCGCGACCCCTCCCGGATGAACCGGTCGTCGAGCGCGTGCGCCCAGCTTTGCAGAACCTGCGGGCGAACCACCGGGATGGTTTTCTCGAAATCCTCCACCGAGTAGGCCGACTGCCCTTTTACCCGGACTTTCCCTTCCTTGACCAACGCGTCGAGCGTTTCCGCCGCGCCTTGCAGGTATTCGGAGTCCGGGCCGAAATCGCCGTGGTGAAGGTAGTAAACGTCGAGGTAATCGCGCTTCAGGTTCTTTAGCGATTGTTCGCACTGGTGGCGGATATGCAGCGGCTCATAGGCATGCGCGGCGGTCCCCGGGAAGTGGCCCACCTTGGAGGCGATCACCACCGTGTCGCTTCGCACTCCCAGGCGGTCCAGCACCCGCGCCAGCATCCGCTCCGCACGGCCATTGCCGTAGACATCGGCGTTGTCGAAATGGTTCACCCCGGCGTCGAGCCCCGCCTTGATCCCGGCGGTCACTTCGGCTTCATCGACGTTGGCCCAGCCATTCGCGATGCCGTTGACCCAGTTCAGGCCGCCCATCGTCCAACAGCCAAAGGAGATTTCCGAAACCTTGAGATCCGATTTGCCAAGCGTGCGGTAATTCATGGGGATAAAGGAGGGCGATCCTATCAGGATTGCAGCGCGTCGTCGATCATTCTGCGGCGCTCGTTTGCGTCGGCCCAACGGGCGCGGGCGGCGTCGCCCAGCGAGCGGAGCGGGTCGAAGTAAAGGAACCGCGCTCCGGGCTTGACGCTCGGGCTGGTGAAAACGGCGATGCCGTTTTCGCGGTTGTAATGCTCAAACGAATGGCCGTCGCGCTTGCCGCCACCGCCCATGGTGTCGACCACGAAGGTCGGGGTGTTGAACCCGGCGGTGGATCCGCGCACCGCCTTCTCCACCGCCAGCCCTGCGGCCAGCGAAGTGCGGAGGTCTTCCACGCCCGGCACCAGGTCGTGAAAATAGACGTAGTACGGGTGGACATTGATAAACCCGAGGCGCTTCACCAGAAGCTGCATCACCTCCGGCGAATCGTTGACGGTGCGTTGCAATACCGTCTGGCAGCGAACGGTGATCCCGCGTTCCGTCAGTCGGTTCATCGCGGCCTGGGTCACGGCGGTAATCTCGTTGGGGTGATTGAAATGGGTATGCACGACCGCATCCTTGTGGAGCTTGCGGCTGAGATCGACCACCCTGGTCAGGGCGTCCACCCATGCGTCGTCGGAAAGGATCTTCTGCGGCATCACCGCGA
This sequence comes from Chthoniobacteraceae bacterium, assembly GCA_037190965.1. Lineage (GTDB taxonomy): Bacteria > Verrucomicrobiota > Verrucomicrobiia > Chthoniobacterales > Chthoniobacteraceae > DATMFV01. Next base: position 72,164 of record JBBCKI010000030.1, on the reverse strand, counting down.
GGCCCTTCGTGGCGAAGCGGATGCGCCGGATGTTCGGCAGGGAGAGAAGCCGTTCGCCGATGAGGGAGACATGATCGGGCCGGAGATTGTAAGTATCCCCGCCGCTGATCACGATGTCCTCCAGTTCCGGGCGCGAGGCGATGTAGGCAAACATCGTCTCCCAGCGGGCGAGGTTCGCGTGCAGCTTGATCTTCTCCACTTCCTCGGTGTCCGAGCCCACGGCGTAGCTGCGCGTGCAGAAGCGGCAGTAGACCGGGCAGGAATCGATGGCCAGAAAAAGCGCCTTGTCGCGGTAACGGTGGGTCAAGCCCGGGACGGGCGAATCTCCCTGCTCGTTCAGCGAATCGAGCCGCAGCATCGGATGATCGGGCATCTGCTGCGAGGCCAGCGGCAGGAATTGGGTACGGATCGGGTCGTGAAACGGGTTGCTCCAGTCGATCAGGCTCAGGAGGTAGGGCGAGATGCGCAGCGCCATTGGGGCGCGCTTGAGACCTGCGGCGAGGTCGTCGAAGAAAGAGTCGGGAGCGAGAGTCCCTACGAGTTCGCGAAGTTGGCGAAGATTGGTAACGGAGTTGCGAGCCTGAAACGTATGGGTTTGGAATTCGGCCGCCGTGATGGTTTTGAAACCGGGAAGATGCCGCCAGAATTCATCCTGGCGCAGGGCGCGGTGTTCCGCATGGGGAGTAGGCAGGCGTCGCGACGGAGGTTCGTCAGCCTGGCCTTCCGCAGGGGATGGTGGATCGACATGCTGTTTGTCGAGGTGCTCGTCAGTCAAAGACAGAGGACTCATAGATGGATAATCTTTTGGAAAGCGCGAAATACTAAAGCCGCTCGTTCGACGCGGAAAAGAACGATTTCTACCGTTTTTCGGATCCGGGGGAACCCGTGGCTGGGCGGGGTGGGAGCCTCCGAGGGTCACCCACCCCGTGTGTTTGGGCCGTTTCCAGGGGGTTCTTAGGCCTTTCCGCCGTAGCTGGCGTAGTCGTCGAGGTCGAGCAGGTCGAACCACGTTGCGATGTCCGTGCGATGCGCACCGGCGGTGGTGTGGAGGTTGTTGAAGTAGGTGCGGGTGTCCACATCGGTTGGCGCTCTCTGCTCCTGAAGGGCCGACCAGGCGGTAATGGCCGTTTCGTCGGGCTTGTTGGCGGCGTTGGCCAGTACCCATTCGAGGATCTCCCCGTCGCCCTTCCCCGCGGCAAGTTGTTCTTTCAACGCGTCGCCGTCGATGCCCGCAAACTTTGTAAAGCGCTGGTCGAGAGGACAATTGAACTTGTAGTCGCCGTTTTTTCCCGCGAGGAGAGCGCGGCCTTTATCGAGCATCCTCGGCAGGATAACGAAGCCGCCAAGGCGGACACGGGCGCTGCGGGGAGGGTGAATGGTGAGGTCGGGATTCGAGTAGGACATAGGTTTGTGAAATACCTATGGCACAAAAAATTCCCCGCGCGACAAGACGATGAAAAAATTTTCAAGGGTACCGGGGAAAATTGCCGATTTGGTGGGGCGGCAGGTAGCCCGCTCTCGCCGAGAGCGCGGGAAACGACGATGAGGCGCATTTGATGCTCATCCCATCAAGACGGGCGAAGGGTGCTGGATTTGGGTCCAATGAAGGCGCGAGAGCGGACTACCGGCGCTGCCGCGCCATTGCACCCCTACCGTGAAGCGAGCACGTTCCGTTCGTACGCCTTCACCTCGTCGATCCAGCAAGCCCCGACCGGGACATTCTGGCGGCAGCAATACTCGTCCCAGACCACGCCGAAGGGGAGCGATTTGGCTTCCTCCAGCAGGGCGAGCCGGGCGGTGAAGTCGCCCGCCTTTTCCGCCTCCAGCAAGCGTGCGGCCGGTTCCAGCAGGGCGAGCAGGAGCGCCTTGAGCGTGCTGCGGGTGCCGATGACCCACGCGGCCACGCGGTTGATGCTGGCATCGAAGAAATCGAGCCCAATATGGGTTCTACCCAGGTAGTCGCCGCGCACCAGTTCTTCCATGATCGCGCGGGTCGGATCATCGAGCAGGACGACGTGATCGCTGTCCCAGCGTACCCCGCGGCTCACGTGCAGGAGGAGTTCGGGGACAAATTGCAGCACCGAGGAAATCTTGTCGGCGAGCCCTTCCGTCGGATGGAAATGCCCGGCGTCGAGGCAAACGAGCTTCTGGTTCTTCACCGCATAACCGAGGTAAAACTCGTGCGAGCCCACCACGTACGACTCCGAGCCGATTCCAAAGAGCTTGCACTCCACGGCGTCGAGGTTGAGGGCCGGATCGATCTCCGGCGCGAACATTTCGTCGAGCGACGCTTCCAATCGCTCGCGCGGCCCTTTGCGGTCAAAGGGAAGGTCCTTGGAGCCGTCCGGGATCCAGTGGTTGGTCACGGTGGTGGTGCCGAGTTGCCGTCCCATCTCCGCCGCGATCTTGCGGGAGGCGATGCCGTGCTCGACCCAGAACTGGCGGACGCCGTCGTCGGGGTGTGAGAGCGTCTGGCCGCCGTTCGCGAGCGGGTGAGAGAAAAAGGTCGGGTTGAAATCGAGCCCGAGCCCCTGCGCCTTCGCCCAGTCGATCCAACTTTGGAACTGGGCGACGGTGTATTCGTTGCGCTCCACCTTGCCGCCGGAAAGATCGGCGTAGCAGGCATGGAGATTGAGCCGGTGCTTGCCGGGAATGAGCGAAAGCGCCTTCTCCAGATCGCCGCGCAACTCCTCCAGCGTGCGCGCTTTGCCGGGATAATTACCGGTGGCCTGAATGCCGCCCCCGGTCAGGCCTGTTCCCGCGTTCTCAAATCCGCCCACATCGTCGCCTTGCCAACAGTGAAGGGAGACCGGCACCGAAGCGAGTGTCTGTAAGGCGGCTTCAACATCCACGCCAAGGGCTGCGTAGGATTCTTTGGCGAAGGAGAAGGGGGTTGTGGGCATAATCGGTACAAAGGATTGCGCAACTTAGAGAGCAGCAAATTTCCGACGTTGCAAGCTATTGGAAAGAGGAAAAATCAGCGGCGCTGAATCTCTTTCCATTTTTGCTCGAAACGGGGCGGAAGTTGCAATTCGCCCTGCGGAGCCTGTCGGAATGTGAAGGTTGCGGTCGTGTTTCCTTTTACCAGGATAAGCGGCAACAACGTTTGATCGTCGATGACTGCTTCACAGGATTCACTCGAAGCCGCTGGCGCTTGCATTTGGAAACGATGGCAGGGCCGTCCCTTGTAGGTGGCCTCACCGCTGCGGTTCTGAATGGAGATCCAGGAAAAATCGGAGGCGTCGTAACTCAGTTTGCCGCCGTAGGACGATTTTGTAGCGTCGACCATGTTGATCCATTGGCCGCTTGGATGCTCGATCATGCGATAGTTTCCGATATACCAATCTTCGGTCCTGCTGCCGTCGTCCCAAAGTTTGGTTAACCGGCGCATTTTCTCGGTGCTGGTCACATCGACTTTGACTAGCGTTTTTTGACGTGCCGGGGCACCGCCCGGTTTAGCCTGCATTTGCTGTCCGAACTCAACGGTGAAAGAGGCTCTCGCCGGAAATTTGAAGAGCGGGGCTGCTGACGATGACGGCTTTGTTGCCGGGCTCTGCGCCCACAGACTAGCTCCGAGCCCCATTAAGATAGAGAACGCGGTAAGACGCTTGTTCATGAGAAAACTTTCGCTAGCGGGTGCGGCTCCGATTCGGGAGAGCCGCTATTGGGACACCAGTTCCAATTGTTTGTCCACGATTTCGCCGGTGTACCGGTCAATGGCGAGGTGGAGCCAATAGCGGCGCTCTCCCTCGACCACGAAGTATTTATTCAAGGGGTCCGTTTCGGCGGGCTGGGGCCTGACCCCGGTGGGATACCGCCCCGTCTGGGCAATCAGATCGATCATCAGATTCCATGTCCGGGTATTGGACACATCGGCCAGCGCGCGAACTGCCGACTCGCGACGGGTCTTGTTGGCTTTGTCTGCATCGGCGGTCCACGCGCCGCCGATAACAGTTTCCAGTTTTGTTACCAGATCGGCCCGGTTGAGGAGGGGGCCTTGTGTGGGCGCGCTGTTCCCGGTCCAGGTGACAATCGCTTGCGCGAGGGCGTCCGCCTCGGTGGATGAAAGGGTTGGAGCCGCTCCTGATTTCGAAGCGCCAAGGAGCATGGCCTGAAGCACTTGCTTGTTTCGGGTGTTTGGATTGATCCGCCCCGCGACAACTTCATTGTCATCCACCGAGAAGACGTCGAGCAATGCGGCGTCCGCGCTTTGTGCGGTGAAGAAGTCCAGGCTCTTGAAAGGAAGATCGCGGAAGGCATAGCTGAGTTCTCCAACCGAGCGGAACGGGCGGTTGAGGACGATTGCCCGCCCCGCGCTGGCTGGGCTCAGGGGAAGCCCTTCGGCGCCTGTCCAATTCGCGCCATCCGCCCTTCTTACGACGCCATCAGGATCGGCATAGTAGCCATCCGAGGTCGATGAGTTGTCGCTCAACAGGCCAAGAAAAAAGTTCGTTGCCGGGTTCCACGTGAATCCGGAGGTGGGGGCATGGGAGGCGATGGTCATTCCATTGGCTCCCGTCATTCGAATGGTTTTACCAATTTCACCGTCCGCGCCGGCTGCGAGATTGTACACCGTGCCAACCGAGGCCCCGAAACGATCGGTCCGGGGGTCGGCTTTGACAAAAAAGGCGCCGTGCTTTCCTGCCGCTGCCGGAAGATTTTCGAGGGCAGTATTGATATTCTTCCAGACGGAGTAAGGGCGGTAGCCGCTGGTGCCGACGGCATAATCCAAATAAAAGCTGTAACTAACCTCCGGCTCAATTTTGTAGAGCGTATGGTTCGCGGGAGCGTCCACCTGACCGGTTTGGAATCCTACATAAGTAGTCCCGCTTAAGATTATCGAATTGGTCGAAGAATAGATCGTTCCCGGAACTGCGGTCAACACCGTGGGATTTTCGAAGGTGGAAGAGTTGTTAAAAGTGATCTCCGCATCCGCTGTAGTCAATGGGGCCGGAGCGCTGGGCGGAGGCTGGGAGGGCGAATCATTTTCGACAAGCGTGTGAGCCTGTCCTACCATCCGCAGACGAATGGTGCCCGAGGTGGTTGCCTGCTGATGCGGATTCCAGAGTTCGGGCTGGAGCCAGCCGTTGATCTTGTTTGGATCGCCGGGATCAATTGCCGCGTGAACCCCAAACACCCGGACGAGGTATGGAAGATTCTCGACACCGTAAACCGCCTCGCTGCCCAGGCGAATTTCAGTGGGAAGATTATCTATGTCATACTGGTCGATGATGTTTGCCCCAATTTGAAGGATCTGGAGGTCGGAGAGCACGCCGGTAGCAGATTCAGGGAGCGAAGCGGTGCCTGCCTTGCCGCTCTTGCCCAACGAACCCGCGAGGATTGCGGCCTTCAGGAGCTCGAAAAAGTTCGGGTCGCGCTCAAGATCCTTTACCTGGTCCAGGGTGTTGATCGCGCTGCCGTGGACATATTTCCAATAGTAGCTCTCTTTCTCCAACCCGAAGTATTTGAGGACATCGGCTGCTGTCTCAAGGCGGATCAAGTCAATCCGGCTCAAGGGGAATCGTTGCTTGAGCATCGGGGTATTGTTTTTCGCCCGAATGTCCGCGAGCTTTGGGTTGGTGGTCGTCGGGCTTGTCGGAGCCCAACTCGGCGCGTTCTTCTCGCGGGAGAAGGAGGATAGATATTGAAGTGCCGGATAGCGAAGCCCGGTGGGAGTGTCACTGAATTGTGAGGGAGTGTTCTTGACGTAGGCGATCAGATCCTGGCGGTTGAAGAAGGTTTGATCCGAGTTGGTGCCTGTCTTTTGCACGGCGATGAAATCCCGCTTGGGATCGAAAAGGCCTCCCTCGCCTGCAACATCGTCCGTGTTGGTGCCGGTGGCGGCGGTTCTCCATGAAAGAAGATCGGTGGGGCCTGTGGTGGTGAATCCGGGAATCACGCTTAAGTCAGCCTGATGCAGGCGGCCCCGCCTGTCGTTGTCTGTCGCCCCGAGCCGATTGCCCGCGACGTTGACGTCAAGCAACCCGCCTTCGTCGTAGACGGTATAGGCAAACCGGCCGATGGCATAGTCTGTGTTGCTTGGGGCGGGATTGTGAATTCCCTTGTCGGCGGGCCCGGTATCGCCGGTGTTCCGCCCGAGAAAGGTGGTCCCGCTGATCACAGGGCCGGTGGAATGAATCCCGACGTTTCCGCGCGTGACGATGATCCAGTGCGGAGCCGTGAAGTTGGTGGGAGTGAATAGGCTTCCCGTGGAGGAAAGGAGCAGCGGGGCATTCCATCGGCCGAGGCTGATGAATCGTTGATTGGCGGAGGTTCCCGTTGTGAGGGCATTCGAGGCCCTGATGGTGGCGGTGCTGCCCGAGGCGTAAGGAGTTCCGGAGAAAACCGCCTTGCTGAAAGCGCTGGTTTTCAAAAGGTTTGGTTGGAGCGTGCGATTGATGTCTCCGTCGTAGGGCGCCACCGTTCTGTTCGAGATCGGCGTGTAGATGGTGATGCCTCCGACCGTGTTGGCCGTCGAGCCTGCGGCGATTTCCTGCTTGAGGTCGCCGATCACGATTTCCAGCGCGCTTTGAGCCAGAATGTCAACCCGGGTTTGGCTGCCGCTGGTTGAAGCGACTTGCCGGTGCAGGATCGAGCGGGAAAAGAAAGCGACAATCAATGTCGTCGCCAGAACGACAAACGACAGCACAAGAATCAGGGCGACGCCCCGGCGATGAGAGTTTTGAGGGATCACTGGAGGAAATAGTAGCGTTGATAGATTCGCACGTTCGAAGTGGCCGCCTCGGGAACGCCGGCCAACGGCTTTCCGGCAACCGGATCCCACAGGCTCAAGATGTCCTTGCCGTCCTGAGCGTCGATCAGCCCCGCGGCGATCTGGGCCAACTGGGCGGGGGTTGTCATCGCCCGGCTTCTTGCATCAAGGGCGGCGACTCCCACCACGAGCCCGCGGAGATTCTCGAATTTCGAGGGCGCGTCTTTGGCGATTCTGACACCGGCTGCGTCCTTGACGAGATAGGCAAACTCCAGGCGCAGGATGTCTTCGCAGAGGGTTTGGTAGTCGATGGCCGCCAGCGTGGTTTTTGCTTCGCTAATGGAAGTGTCGTGGTTGACGATGTCCGTGCGGTTGAGGGACTGCGTCGACGCGGAAACGAAGACGGGCGTTTGCCAATCGGCCCCGGCGATCGTTCTGGCTCCGCGGTCAAGCTGGTAGTTGCCATTGATCAGATACGCGATCGCCGAGAGGGGGCGGCTTGCCGTGCCGTAGCCTTGCGTAGTGGCGTAGAAGGAGATCGTGTCGTTGCCGTCGTATTTGTGAAATGCGTAATCGACATCGGGACGCTGGAGCATTTTCTCCAGGTCGAGCCCCAGCCGGTCCAGGGCCACGCGAGCCCCCGCGTCTGCGTCGATTCGCCGATGGCTGCGGTCGGTGGTCAGCGTGACGCCGTTGATGAGGTTCGTGAGCATCACGACGACGAGCGACATGACACCCATCGCGACCAGAAGCTCGACGAGCGTAAAGCCGCGCCGGAAGCAGGCAGCAGGAAGATAAGATTTCATGGAGCGGGCCATGGGCTATTGGCTGTTGTAGGCGGCAAAAACGGTGACCGAACCCGTGGCGTTTTGCGGAGTTACCGCCGCGGGCCAACTGACATGGAGGGTGGCGCGCGCGGGCGTGACGCTTCCCGCAGGCGTGGCGATGGTAGTCACGCGGTAGCGTGCGCCTGCAACGGTGGTTACCTTTTGCCAGGCATCGTTGAAGTATAGGGTCCCGGAGGTGAGCGGAATGCCATAAAGGGGGCTGCCGGTCGCGGTGGGCGGAGTGGTTTTCAGATCGGCGACCAATCCCGCAACCCCATTCATCGCCGCGGTTTCCTCGGTTGCGTTATTGCTTGAATTGACGCTCGCGGGCAAAAGTCCCAGCAGAGCAATCAGGCAAAAGGCGGCGATCCCCAGTGCGAGGGTGACTTCGACGAGCGTGAAAGCCCCCGGTTTTGTAGAGCGTGTTTTCTTCATGGCCGATAAACGCGGGTTTGGCCTGTTAATCCGGCAATCTGGATGGCGGCCGTGTCGCCGGTTCCCTTGGTGGTTCCTCTCATCGGCTGGAGTCCCAGCTCAATCCAATGAACCATCGTCAGGTCGGCCAGAGAATTGGCGGTCGGGATTTTTACCGAGCCCTCCGGATTAATCTGAAAGGTCTTATTTGCGGTGTAGGTCGAGAGCTTTCCGGGCAGGACCATGGTGACAGGAGATTTTCCTGAAAGCTGCGTGACTTGGACGTCGCCGGAATTCCTCTGCCGGTTTCCGTAGTTGAAAGTTGCGCCGGAGAAATCGCCAATCGTCAGGTTTTGAAAGATCGTGGTCTTCCCGATTTGCGATAGATTTGCCGTATTGAAGGTTGCCGTTCCGTCTTTGGAGGCCACCACGAAAACGGCGGTATTGGTCTGGTTTGCCGGCACAACGGCTTGGGCTTCATTGAAGCCAACCCAGACGTAGGTGTTTTGCGCCATTGCGTAGGCCCTGGCCTGTTCGATGATGCCGGCTATCTCCCACGCCGATTTGTTCATGTCCGTGCCGCTCCGGATAATGGGGATCGTGAAGGCCAACAGCATGACCATGATGGCGATCACCGCGAGCAGTTCGATCAAGGTAAACGCAAGCACGCTTTGCGGCCCAGGAGGACGGACTCGCGGTTTCGGGAGGCAACGGTGAAGTTCGGGCATGGCCAAATTCCGGGAGAGGTTTCGGACGAAGTTCGAGGAGTGAGATTTACATTGTCCTTACAAAATAGATGCCGAACATTTCATGTTCGGTCAAGCGGTTTTTACTTTGGCCAAACGGGGGTGAAAATCCGATCCTTGCGCCGGAGCGGGATTGGGCATACAGGCAATAGCCGCACTCTGGCTGCCATGATGTTTCTCTTCCGCACTCTTCTTCTCATCGTGTTTTTGGGAGGAGCCGCCTTCCCGGGCCTGGGCGCTCCAACGCCTTCTCCATCCCCGGCCAAGGTGGAAACACCCGCTCCGAGTCCCACTCCCCCGTCAGTGCCGCTGTCAGAAATCGTGGCACAGGGGGATGCGACAGAGGCCAAGCGGCGCGAGATCGAGACCGGGTTGCTGGGCGACCCGATTGTCGCCACGGTGGATGCGGCGGTATCCACCCTTTCGCGGGAGATCGACGCCGGGCGTGGGGATGGGCTGCCAAGTCCCACTTTGGAAATGCTCCCCGCCCTTGAGGCCCAGTGGGTGAAAACCGCCGAGACCCTCACCGGTTGGAAGGACGGGCTCTCCGGGCGCGCAAAATGGCTCGATACCGAGATTGCGCGCCTCTCCGAAATGGAGGCCCTTTGGAGCGGGACCAAGGCCGTGAGTTCAGACGCGCCGCCCGAAGTGCTCCAGAGGGTGGATAAGTTGATCACCTCGATCAAGGAGACCCGCAAACAGGCGGGGAAACAGCGCGAGGCAGTGCTTAAGCTGCAAACCCGCGTGGCGGAGCAGGACGCCCGGGTAGCCGAAGTTCTCACTCGCTTGAAGCAGGCTCGCAACGAGGCGGTTCGCAGCCTGTTCGTCAAGGAGGGGGTGGCGATCTGGAGCGTGGAACTGCGCCCGGCTGCCGAGGAATCGCTGGCTCAGCAGGGGCAGAACTCGTTTTCCGCGCAATTCACGGGATTGAAGGCTTACGTCGAAAAAAGCGCGGGGCGGTTTGTCCTGCACGCGCTGGTCTTCGCCATACTCTTCGGGGTACTTCTGCAGACGCGACAGGGGATGGAGAAAATGGCCGGGAGAATGGGGGACGATCCGGCCCTGCAACGCGTCAGGAGCGTGGCAGAGATGCCTGCTGCCACCGCCCTGGTGCTCTCCATGCTGGCAAGCCCTTGGATCTACCTGCAGCCGCCAAGGCTTTTTCTGGCATTCGCCGGAGCGGCGTCGCTCATTCCGGCCATTCTCATTTTGCGAAGGCTTATCGTGCCGTCGCTTTATCCGATTCTCAATGTCCTGATCGGGTTCTTCATCTTCGACACCGCCCGCGATCTCGTGGCCGCGCTCCCATTGTTGTCGCGGGGGATGTTTCTCTCGGAGATGTTTGCGGGGTTGCTCTTTGCGCTTTTGCTGTTGCGGCGTTCGGCACGTTCCCCTGAGGCGGACGGGTTTCTGCGTCACGCGGTCCGTTACGGCGCGCGCATCGCGCTGGCGGTGTTTGCCGCGGCGTTTCTCGCCAATGCGTTCGGGTATGTGCGCCTTTCGATGCTGGTGGGCAACGCGCTTTTGGGGAGCTTTTATCTCGCGGTCGTCTTCTCCGGTCTGGTGGCCATTGGTGACGGTATTTTGATGTGGGCGCTCTGTGTTCCTCCCTTGAAGGGGCTCGGGATGGTTCGGCGTTACCGGCCTTTACTTTGGGAGCGATCCCGCCGAATCCTTCGCTGGGCCATTGTGCTGCTCTGGGGGTGGCTGACCATACGGCTTCTTTCACTCAACGGCGTCGTGGCGGAAAAAATTGGCGAAATTCTCAAAGCCAAGCCCGGCGCGGATTCGTTCCTCCCTTCGCTGCGGAACGTGCTCGATTTCGGGTTGACCGTCTGGGCCACCTTTCTGCTCTCGAAGTTCATTCGCTTTGTGCTGGAGGAAGATGTCTATCCCCGCGTCCGCCTCTCTCGCGGGCTTCCTTACGCGATCTCGACGGTACTCCACTACGCGGTCCTGTTGCTGGGCTTCTTCCTGGCCGTCGCCATGCTGGGGGTTGACCTGACGAAAGTGACGATTCTCGCCGGTGCGTTTGGCGTGGGCCTCGGTTTCGGCCTTCAGAACATCGTCAATAACTTCGTTTCGGGGTTGATTCTGCTTTTCGAACGCCCGGTGAACGTCGGTGATGTGGTGCAGATCGGCGATTCGTCGGGCGTCGTCAACCAGATCGGCATCCGCGCCAGCGTGATCCGGACATCCAGCGGCTCGGAAATCATCGTACCCAATGGAACGCTCCTCTCCGACCGTGTGACCAACTGGACACGCTCCAACCGCCAGCGAGGGATGGAGATCGCCGTCAATGTCATGCCGGGATGCGATCCCGCGTGCGTGATCGACTTGCTAAGGCAAGTGGCCGCCGCGCATCCCCGCGTGGCGGACCATCCCGCGCCAAATGCCTATTTCCTGAAAATGAGCCCGGCGGCCTTCGAATTTGAGGTGCGCGCCTGGACCAATTCCTACGAAGAGTGGTTCCAGATCCGAAGCGAACTGACGGTGGCGCTCCACGAGGCGCTACGCAAAGAGGGGGTGGCGTTGGCCCCGGCTCCGGCAACTCCTGCGGTGGTGAAGTAGGTAGCCCGCTCGCGCCGCGAGCGCGGGATCGGTGAAGAGTCGCGTTGGCGTCCATCCTCGTGGGGCGGGCTGCTGGGATTGGGATGCGGCCTTCATCAAGCCAGGGAGAGTCGATACCCGCGCTCGACGGCGCGAGCGGGCTACCGGTGCTGCCGCACCGGCTAGAGCGGTCGGCTCTAGGCATGCCTCATTCCTTCCCCTCATCACTTTTAGGGGTTACTCATTGGCAAGCTGCAGGTCGTGAAGCCGCCGGTAGATTCCATCCATCGCGATCAGCTCCGCATGGGTGCCCGTCTCCGCGACGATCCCTTCCTCCAGCACGTAGATGCGGTCGGCGTTGCGGACGGTGGAAAGCCGGTGCGCGATGATAAAGGCGGTGCGCCCCTCCAGCAGGGTTGCGAGCGCCTGTTGAATGAGCGCTTCGCTTTCGCTGTCGAGCGAGCTGGTGGCTTCGTCCAGAATCAGGATCGCCGGGTCCCTGAGTAAGGCCCGGGCGATGGCGACGCGCTGCCGCTGGCCGCCGGAAAGCTGAACGCCGCGATCCCCGACCACCGTGTTGTATCCCTCGGGGAGGCGGCTCACGAATTCGTGGCAGTTAGCCTGGCGCGAGGCTTGCAGGATCTCCTCTTCGGTCGCACCGGGGCGGCCGTAGGCGATGTTCTCGCCGATCGAGCCGCCGAAAAGCATCACTTCCTGGGGCACGAGCGCGGTTTTGTTGCGAATGGCGGCGAGCCGGAACTCGTTGGCATCGTGCCCGTCGAAAAGCAGGCAACCTTCCCTGGGTTGGTAAAAGCGGAGGAGCAGTGCGGCCAAGGTCGATTTCCCTGCGCCGCTCGGGCCGACGATCGCGATTTTTTCTCCGGCGGCCGCCTGGATGGAGACGCCGCGCAAGACGGTGATGTCGGGACGCGACGGGTAGTTGAAGTGAACCTGCACGAACTCGACCGCTCCTTTCGGCTGGCGATCTTCCTCGCCGGTGATGTCGATGTGAGACTCGGCCGGTTCCTCGAGCATTTCGCGGACCCGTTCCGTGGCTCCGAGAGTGCGTTGAAGCTGGCTGATGACCTCGGCAAAGGAGGCGACCGCGCCGCCCACGAACATCGTGAAGAACACAAAGCGGGTCAGTTCGCCGTGGCTCAATTGCCCTTGTTGCATCAAATGAGCTCCGTACCAGAGAACGAGGATGATCGAGCCGATGACCCCGATGATGACGAACGAGATCAACCCGGCGCGAAGTCGTGCGGATTTGAGCGCGGTGACGAGGTAGGCGCTCAGGTTGCCGCCGTAACGGTTGGTCTCATAACCTTCATTGCCGAAGGCCTTTACGTTGACGATGCCCTGGAGTGTTTCTTCCACCACGGTGGCGCTGCTGGCCAGCCGATCCTGCGCCACCCGCGAATAACGGCGGATTTTTTTACCAAAGAGGATTGCAACGAGGATCACGACCGGCACGGTGGAGATCATCGCCAGCGAGAGTTTAAGAGAAGTGACGGCAATGAAAATAAGACCGCCAAGGAGGAGGGCTCCTTGGCGAATGAACTGCGGCACGGTGGCGACAAGGGTGTCTTGAATAATGGCGCAGTCGCTGGAGACGCGGTTGGCCAGTTCACCCACCCGGTGTTCCCCGAAGAACTTCATTGGCAGGGAAATGAGGCGCCCGTAGAGATCGCGGCGCAGCCCGACGACGGCCGATTCGCCAACCTGGTTGAACCAGTAAGAGCTGAAAAACGTCAGGATGGCTTGGATGGCAAGGGAGCCGAAAAGGAGCAAAGCGACCTCGTTGACGGAGGGATTCCAGCTCCCCGCCGGGAACGTTTTGACCGAGGGAATCGCCGCGTCGATCAGGAAGCCGACCAGAAAGGGAAACATGAGCCCGAACCCCATCGAGACACTCGAGACCACCATCGCTGTGGTGAAGCGTTTCCAGAAGGGGCGCAGGTAACCTCTTAGAATATCGAAGTCCTGCGAAACACGGGATTTTAGGGGGGTCTCTTCCATTGCGGCGGTCGAATGCACGCTGGTGAGCTTAGCAGAGTCGTCAGAAAATCAAGCGAGGGAACTGGCGGGGGATGAACAAAAAAGGCCGCCGCGAGATTTCACGGCGGCCAAAAGCCAAAAAATAACGGCGCTTACGCGTTTTCCTGCGGCGCTTCTGGCTGCTGGGGAGGCATGCCGCCCTCTCTCATCTTGGCAAGCTGTTCCTCAAGCTGCGCGATCTCTTCAGGAGTGGCTTCGCGGCTTTCCACGAGTTCCACGTCGAAGGTGAGGTCTTCGCCTGCCAGCGGGTGGTTGCCGTCAAGGACGACGTGGGTGTCATTCACCTGCTTGACCGTAAAAGGGGTGGGAGCGGCGTTGGAACTGAAGACGTCCCCAACGGCGATGTCCGGCTTGGGCAACGCTTCGCGCGGCACCTGGACGAACTTGTTGAAATCGATCAGGCCGTAAGCCTCTTCCGCCTTTACTTCCACGCGGCGCTTGTCGCCCTCCGCGAAATGGATGATCTCCTTTTCAAGGCCCGGCACGATCATCCCGACGCTGGTCATGAACGTCACGGGATCACGGTTCAGCGAGCTTTCGATGACGACCCCGTCCGAATCGGTGAGCGTGTAATGGAAGGTGATGACTTTTTGCGACATGGGAAAAAGGGAACATGCATCAAACCGGCTGGGTGGAAAACCATTTTCGGTGTGGAAACATGGTTTTTTTAGAGCCCATCCCAGAGGGTGCGCAGCACGTCCCGGCTGTAGATGAAGTAGTGAGGATCGCGGCTGAAAACTTCCAGGGTGATCGTCCCGTCGTAGCCCGAGGCTTTCAGTTCGGCCAGTTCATGGCGAAGATCGAGGGTGCCCGAGCCGAGGGGGAGATGAAGATCGGCGGAGCCTCCCTTGTTGTCGTGCAAATGAACGTGCCGGATGCGCGGGCCGTAGTGGGCCACCAGTTCCGCGGTGGTGTTCTCTTCGACCTGAAGGTTGGCGTGACCGATGTCGAGATGCAGCCCGAGTTCCGGCAGGGGATCGAGCAGCGGCGCGAGCTGGGTTACGGAGTTGAACGTTTTGGGGATGTTCTCCACCATCAGCCCGGTTCCGCGTTCGGAGGCATGGGCAAGAAGCTCGCGCAGGCTTCGGCGGTTTTGCTCCCGCATTTCGTCCTTGGGGTAAAAATGCATATGGGAGTCGGGATGGACGTTAACCCAGAGCGCGCCGAGCGCCGCAAAGACATCGATGCAGCGTTTCAACTCCAGGATGGCCGCCTGCCGGAGTTCCTCAATGGGGCTGGCGATGGGGAGATAGAACGGGGTGTGGCCGATCACGCGCAGGCGGTTGTGTTCCAGACCGGCGCGAAGCGATGCGACATCCACTCGCGAGGAGGAGGCGGCAGGGGGCTCCAGCGTCAAATCCACAAAACCGAGCCCGAGCCGCCCCATCCAGTCCATTTCCTGGACAGGATCGCGCTGGGGATGGTTCATGGCGCCGATGAGCATGGGATCAAGGCCAATCAGGGCGATGGCGGGGTGAACTGGGGCAGGAACCAGTCGCGGCTGTCGAGAAGCTTCACGCGGTCCGCCCGGCACTCGGCGTCCCGGTTCTCCAGCAGATGGGTGGGGCAGAGCCAGTGGAACACGGCGAGAAGGCCTTCGAACAGCGGCTCATTGGGGCCAAGGCGGGCGCGAAGACGCTCCCAGTTAAGATCAGGCCCTGCGTAGTAAAGCAGATTGAGGATATCCGGCCAGTCACACCGTTCGCGCTGGAAGACGAAGAGCTTTGCCCAGATTAACTCTTCCGGCGGCATGACGCGGAGGTCGAACCCGTCGAACCGGATGCTGCGGCTGAACCGGAACCACTCTTCATCCACCTCGGTCAGGTGGTTGGCGAAGCTCCAGATGACATCGACGATCACCCCGTTGCGAATTCCCCGGTAAATCCAGCTCCGGTCGTAGGGGAGCTGCTCATGGTAATCGGCGAAACCGGCTTCGTTCAGAAGCGCCACCATCCGCTCCCGGTCGGCGGGGCGGATGTAAAAATCGAGGTCCTTCGTCCAGCGCCGGAGCGGCATATAGGCCGAAAGAGCAAGGCCGCCCCCAAGCAATATTTCAATCCCTGCATCATGGGTGCGTCGGAAGATTTCGCAAAAAACGGTCCATTCCTCGGAACGGAGATAGCTCAACCACTCCGGTTGCGGCAAGGGATTGGCCGGGGCGTCCTGAAAGGCACTCATCTCCCGTGTATCGTGCCGTTTTGGGGAATCGTTCGTCTCAGCCCTGAGGAGGGTGACGGAGGTTGAAGGGAAAGGCGCGAAAGCTGCGGAGACCGCAGCTTTTGGTGAGCAGGAAGCGCCTTCGAGCCCAAAAGGTTTGGACGGTTTAAAACAACCGTGCCCGGGCGGGTTGCCCGGGCACGGTTTCAAGTCGAAATGAAGAAGCCGCTTAGCCGACCTTCGGCGTGTTTCCGGCACGCTTGCGGGCGTTCGCGTCGAGGATCTTCTTGCGCAGACGGAGGCTCTTCGGGGTCGCCTCGACGTATTCGTCAGGGGCGATGTACTCGAGCGAGCGTTCCAGCGTCATCGTGAGCGGCGGCGCGAGGGAGATCCCCTTGCCGTCACCCTGCGAGCGCATGTTGGTGAGCTTCTTGGCGCGGGTCGGGTTCACCGGCATGTCGTCCGGACGGGCGTTTTCGCCGATGATCATCCCTTCGTAGACTTCTTCCTGTGGCCCGATGAAGAGGCGGCCACGCTCCTGGATGGTCTCCAGGGCGTAGGAGGTCGAGATGCCGTTCTCCATGGAGATCAGCACGCCGTTGTTGCGGGTCGGGATTTCGCCCTTGTGCGGGGCGTATTCCTTGAAGAGGTGCGAAGCGATACCGTGACCGCGAGTGCAGTTGACGAGATCGGTTTCGAAGCCGATCAAGCCGCGCGTCGGGAGGACGGCTTCCACGGTGACGCTGTGCGTCTGGTGCTCCATGTTGACGATTTCCGCCTTACGGCCCGCGAGGCTCTGGAGGATATCGCCGAGGTTCTCGTTCGGCACGTCGACGTAGAGGGTTTCCATCGGTTCAAGCAGGTTGCCCTGCTCGTCGCGTTGGAAGATGACCTCGGGACGGGAGACGAGCACTTCGAACCCTTCGCGGCGCATCTGCTCCACGATGATCGCGATCTGCATTTCGCCACGCGCCTGCACTTCGAAGTGACCGGCGGTATCCGTATCGTTGAAAATGATGGAAACGTTCGTGCGGGTTTCGCGGACGAGACGTTCGCGGACCTGACGGGCGGTGAGGAGCTTGCCTTCGCGACCGGCCAGCGGGCCGTCGTTGATGCAGATCTTCATCGTGATCGTCGGAGGATCGATGTCGACGAAAGGAAGCGGGAGGCGCTCTTCACTGTCGGTGATCGTTTCGCCGATGAAGACGTCTTCAAAACCGCAGAGACCGACGATGTCGCCTGCGCTGGCATGCTTGAGCTCGATCTTGTTGAGCCCCTGGTGGCCGAAGAGCGCGGTGACGTTGGCGCGTTCGCGGCGTCCGTCCTGGTGGATGCAGACGATCGAGTCGCCGACGGAAACGCGTCCGCTGACGATGCGGCCGTAAGCGATACGGCCCAGATAATCGGAGTAGTCGAGGTTCGACGCGATCATCTGGAAGTAGCTCACGTCGGATTTCGGGGGCGGCGGGATGTGCTCCACGATCGCCTCATAGAGAGGTTCGAAATTGTCGGAGGATTGCCCGAGCTCCTTCATGGCGTAGCCGTCGCGGCCGCTGCCGTAGATCACAGGGAAGTCGAGCTGCTCGTCGTTGGCGTTGAGTTCGACGAAAAGGTCGAACACCATGTCGAGCACCTTGTGAGGGCGGGCGTTCTCGCGGTCGATCTTGTTGATGACGACGATCGGCTTGACGCCGTTGGCGAGCGCCTTTTTAAGAACGAACTTGGTCTGGGCCTGCGGGCCGTCGTGGGAATCGACCACCAGGAGCACGCCGTCGACCATTTTCATGATCCGCTCCACTTCGCCGCCGAAGTCGGCGTGGCCAGGGGTGTCGATGATGTTGACGTGGTAGTCGCGCCACTTGTAGGCGGCGTTCTTTGCGCGGATCGTAATTCCTTTCTCACGCTCGAGGTCCATCGAGTCCATGATGCGCTCTTCGCTTGCGATGGCCTGGTTGGCGCGGAATGTGCCGGACTGCTTGAGCAGCTGGTCAACCAGTGTGGTTTTGCCATGATCGACGTGCGCGATGATGGCGATGTTGCGGATGTGGTCCATATCTAAACTCGTGGATTTCTCTTTCAGAAGGGGGGCGAATATGGCGGGATGAGCGCCTGACGTCAACGGGTTCCTCTCTATGGTGTTGACAAATTTGCGATCAACGTTCATTTTCCGCCTCCTTTAATTTTCTAGATCAGCCATGGCCAACATCAAATCCGCTGCCAAACGCGCCCGTCAGACTGTCGTCCGTACGGAGCAAAACCGCGCCGCCTTGAGCGCGATCAAAACCTACACTAAGGCCCTCTCCGCCGCTATCGCCGCCGGCAAGAAAGACGAAGCCAAAGCCGGTCTGCAGACGCTCGCTTCCGCTCTCGACAAAGCCGTGAAAACCGGCCGCGTTCACAAGAACCTCGCCGACCGCAAGAAGAGCCGCTTCCAGAAGAAGCTGGCCGCTCTCGCTTAGTCCGTTTTTTTCCGTTTTTTATTTTCCAGAAGCACGGCTCTCGAAAAGGGCCGTGCTTTTGGAGTTTTAAATCGGTTATCTCTGAATTGCTCTCGTTCCCAATCTCTGATTGGGAATGCAATTGTCTTCGAAACTCCAGTTTCGTCAGCGCCCCTCGTCGTGCAAGCAGTGCTTTGAGATTCCTCGAGGTTTACGAATCGGAGATTCGCAGACAGGGGCATTACCAATCTGGAGATTGGTAACGAGGGGAAGCGGCCGTGCTTTTGGAGTTTTAAACTCCTGCCCCCGGGATCTTCCGCGCGATCGCGAGCGCCGAGAGGCCGAACAGGTTATTAAAGCGGGCGAAGCTTCGTTCAACCCGATGGGCCTTGATAAGCAGCTTGTTCAACCAGGCTGGGAGCGGCTTCAAATCGGAAGATCGTTTTTCGTCTTCGTTGCCGCGGAGCAGACGCCAAAGAGCGGCAGCGGGAAAGATCGCGGCGAAGAAATAATGGACACCCACCAACTCGAGGTTGCCGGTGCTACGGACGAGTTCTTCCAGCGACTGCGTGGTGTATCGCCGGTAGTGGCCCAGAAACCGGTCATGCGCGGAGTAGAGGAACGGGAAGGCCGGGACATCGATGAAAATGTAGCCGGAGTCAGACAATCGATTCGCCGCATCAGCCAACATGGCTCGGTCGTCCTCCACGTGCTCCAATACATGCATCATCAGGATGAGATCGAAGAGGTCACCGGCGGGCCAATCGGGTCTGATTACCGTTCGCCCCTGCACCGCGAGAGTCGGTTCCGAATAGGCAAGGTCGATTCCCACCATCTGGTGGGGGGCAAAACGTTTCGATTTTTCCAGCAACGTGAGAAAAAGCCCGATGCCGCACCCGACGTCGGCCACTGAGGCATCGGGAGGAAGCGCGAGCCTGTCCAGGTGATCGCTCAGCAGTTCGAATTTCGAACGGTAGTACCAATGATCGAACGCCTGCGTGGGGGTTAGCTGATCGGCTTCAATGACATCCATTGCGATTCCTTCCTTCGGTGATTTCTATGGAACCCGGTGGTTTTCTAGCAGCACCGATTCACCCCTTTGAACCGTCGGGTAGTGAACGCGACGTATTGTTGCTCCGCGCTGGCGCACTCGCAGGTCTTGGCGGCTTCAGCCTGGGCGCGTTCCAGGGCGCTTTCGCCGGAGAGTTCCTTGACGAGAGCAAAGGCCAGCGCGAAAAGGCCGAGGATGCGAGTCGGCTTTTCGCTGGCCAGTTCATAGGAGGGCAGCCAGACCGGCTCGGATTCGCTGAGCTGCGCCAGGCGTTTGCGAGCGATGAGGAGCATCCACTCGCGGAGGCTCAGAATGACGATGATCGTGACGAGGGAAATCAGGATCCCGGCTACGGTTGTATTCACCCAGTTATTGAACTGCATGATCTCATTGGCCTTGAGCGCCTTGGCTGCGGCTTCCTTTGCCTCGCCCGAAGCCGAAGCGAGGGCTTCTTTTAACGCCGGGGCCTTGGCTCGCAACGCTTCAATCTGCGCAAGGAAGCCGATACGTGGGTTGGAATCGAAGATTTTTTCCATCCCGGCGGTGAGCGTGATGGCAAGGACGGCGACCAGCGGGAGCAACGTCACCAGCGCGTAACGGAGCCTTGGCTGCTCGCGCTTGAGTTGCATCTTCAGGATGATCGTCGTGGCGAGGCAGAGGGCGATGGCCGCAAGAAGCTGGTTGGCGACCCCGAAGAGCGGCCAAAGGGTATTGATGCCGCCGAGGGGATCACGCACCCCCTGGATCAGAAAGTAGCCCCACCCGGCAACCAGCAGTGCACTGGAGAGAAGGTTGGCTCCCACGTTCTGCGTGTTCCCGAGCGGTTTCCAGGCGAGCCCGAGAAAGTCTTGCAGCAGGTAGCGCCCGACGCGTGTTCCGGCGTCGATCGTCGTCAGGATGAAGAGCGCCTCGAACATGATCGCGAAGTGATACCAGAGGTCGAGTCCCCGGCCTCCGAGCATCCCGGAGAAGATCGTCGCCATGCCGACCGCGAGCGTGGTCGCGCCGCCGGTGCGCCCGAAGAGCGTCTGCTCCCCGGCAGTTTTGGCGAGGGTCTCCATTTGCTCCATGGTGACCGGGAAACCGAGTGAGGTCACGGTGGCAACGGTGTCGGCCGCCGCGCCCTTGATGTTCATGGAGAGGTAGACACCGGGATCGAGCGTGCAGGCGGCGATCATCGCGACGACGGCGACGAGCGACTCCAGGCACATCGCCCCGTAGCCGATCGGGCGGGCATAGTTCTCCCTCGTGATCAGCTTCGGAGTCGTGCCGCTGGCGATCAGGGTATGAAAGCCGGAGATCGTTCCGCAGGCGATGGTGATGAAGCAGAACGGAAAGAGCTTCCCGGCGACGACCGGGCCGGTGCCATCCACAAACTGGGTGATGGCGGGCATCTTCAGGTCGGGGAGCACGACAAAAACCCCGAGCACGAGGGCGAAGATGGTGCCCAGTTTCATGAAGGTACTCAGATAATCGCGCGGCGCGAGCAGAAGCCAGACGGGGAGAATGCTCGCGGCGAGGCCGTAGATGATGATCGACCACGCCAGCGGTTCGGCGGTGAGAGTGAATGCGGAGGAAAGCTCGGCATGATGGTGAACAAACTTCCCTCCCCAGACCGCGAGGAGCAGCAGAATGCCGCCGATCACGGTTCCTTCCATCACTTTGCCAACCCGCAGATAGCGGAGATAGCCGCCCATGAACATGGCGATCGGGATGGTGGCCGCCACGGTGAAGACGCCCCATGGGCTCTCCGCCAGCGCACGAACAACGACGAGCGCAAGCACGGCGAGCAGGATGACAATGATGGCAAGGATGGCCACCAGGGCGATCCCTCCCGCGAGCGAGTTAAGCTCCTCTTTCACCATCTGCCCGAGCGACTTGCCATCCCGCCGTAGCGATCCGAACAGGATGACGAAATCTTGCACCGCGCCGCCGAGGACGACGCCGATCAGGATCCAGAGCGTTCCCGGCAGATAGCCGAACTGTGCCGCCAGTACCGGCCCGACCAGCGGCCCGGGGCCGGAGATCGCCGCGAAGTGGTGGCCGAAGACGATCCACTTGTTGGTTTTGACGAAGTCTTTCCCGTCTTCATGCACTTCGGCGGGAGTGGCCCGCCGGTCGTCGAGCATCAGCACCTTCGCCGCGATCCATTTGGAGTAGAAGCGATAGCCGATGGCGTAGGTGCAGAGCGCCGCGAGGATGATGTAGATCGAGTTGAGGTGTTCGCCCCGGTTAAAGGCAATGGCGGAATAAGCCAGCCCGCCCAGGACGGCGACGATCAACCAGACGATGATGGAGAGTGCTTTTCTCATGGAGGGATGACTTTGAAGGAGAGCCAGATTGATCCAATCTTTCGGGGGGATCAATCTCAACGGAATGACGCCCGAACTCCGAATTCGGACGCGCCCTAGGCTTCCCTGTGCGTTATCATGCGTTCCAAATACTTGGCGAGGAGATCGAATTCGAGGTTTGCCGCATCGCCTTCTCGCAAAGTCCCCAGATTGGTGACCGCCAGGGTATGCGGGATGATCCAGAGCACAAAGCTGTTTTCCCGGACTTCCGCGACGGTGAGGCTGATTCCGTTGACGGCGATCGAGCCTTTGAAGACGACGTATTTCGCAAACTCGGCGGGCAATGCGATTTCAAGGCGGTGATCCTGCCCGTGCGGCTCCAGCGCGATGACGCGGCTGGTGCAGTCGATATGCCCTTGTACGAAGTGGCCTCCCAACCGCCCGTTGGCGGGGAGGGCGCGCTCCAGATTGACGAGCGCGCCGGGGTTCAACGCGCCGAGATTCGTCCGTGCGAGCGTTTCCGCCAGCAGATCGAATGCAAGTCGCCCTTCCGAAATGGCGGTGACCGTCAGGCAGCAGCCGTTGACCGCGATGGAATCGCCAAGGCGGGTGCCCTCGACCACGTGAGAAGCTTGCACCGTCAGGGTGGCTCCTTGGGCAATGGGAGTCAGCGCAACAACGGAAGCGGTTTCTTCAACAAGGCCGGTGAACATAGGAGGACGGATCTTAAACCACTCGCCGGTTGGAAAAGAAGAGAATCCTGATCAAAAAAGATCGGAGAGGAGGGGTTTCGGCGGCGATCCAACTCTCACTCTCTTGACAATCAAGGAGAGTCGTCTAGCTTCACGGTTAAGGGTTTCGCTGCATCCCGGCAGTGATAGTCAATGACAGTGGTAGGGTCGCCACTGTTAATTTGCGTGCCCATGTTTTTATTTAAACTTTCTTTCTTTGCCGCGCTTTCCCCGGCATTGATGTTTGCTTCACCTTTGGATCTGGCTTTCGGTCAGTCGGTCAGATTTCTCAAATTGCCGGTTTAGATCGGTCGTATCTGCGGCGTTTTCAGCAAAATTCACGATGGAAGGGTTTCTGATTGGATTAGCGGCAGTGGCATTCGGTTCGCTGTTTTGGCCCGTCATTGCAAAGCGAAACAGCGTCTGGGCAGGCTGGTGCTCGGCAATGGTTCCGCTCGGCATCTTTCTCTGGCTGCTCACGCAAGGTGGCGCGATTGGAGCAGGGAGTTTCCCCAAATGGTCTGTAGAGTGGGTTCCACAATTGGGGGTAACGCTCGGGTTCAGGCTCGATGGCGTCGGGCTGTTGCTTTCCCTTCTCGTGACCGGCATCGGTTCGCTAATCTTGATCTACGGTGGCGGTTATTTGAAGGGGTCGCCGCAGGCTCCCCCTTTCTTTGCGTTCGTCCATCTCTTCATGCTGGCGATGCTGGGGATTGCCTCTTCCGATAACTTGCTCTTGTTATTTGTTTTCTGGGAGCTGACGAGCCTTGCGAGTTATCTGCTTATCGGCCTTTCTCATCAGGAATCGGCGGCAAGGAAAGCAGCGCTAAGGGCCTTGTTGGTCACTAGTGCCGGAGGGCTCGCGCTGCTCGCAGGCATTCTGTTACTCGGTGCGGAAGCCGGAACCTACAGCTTGGTTGCGCTTCAGAATAGTGGCGACCTGATTCGTAACAGCTCGCTTTATCTCGCGATCTTCATTCTTGTGGTGCTGGGAGCGTTCAGTAAATCCGCTCAGGCTCCCCTGCATTTCTGGCTTCCCGATGCAATGGCCGCCCCGACGCCGGTCAGTGCCTATCTTCACTCGGCGACGATGGTGAAGGCCGGGGTGTTTTTGCTCGCCAAGTTTCTTCCGATCCTTGGCGGGACCGAGATATGGCATGACGTGCTGACGACTACCGGAGCGGTCACCATGCTGTTGGGGGGATTGCTGGCTCTGGCTCAAGTGGATCTCAAGCGTCTGCTCGCCTACTCGACGATGAGCGCGCTTGGCACGCTGGTCATGCTGCTGGGGCTCGGTACGGAACTGGCCATTAAGGCAGCGATGGTCTTTCTTGTCGTTCACGCGCTTTACAAGGCTCCCTTGTTCATGATCGCCGGGGTGGTGGATAAGGCTGTCGGCACGCGGAATATCACCCTCCTTCAGGGTTTGGGGCGGCCGATGCCTATGCTTGCCTTCGCGGCAGCCCTCGCGGCGTTTTCAATGTCCGGGTTGCCTCCTTTTGTCGGATTTATCGGGAAGGAGCTCCTCTATGAGGCTCAACTGAATGCGACGAGCTATGCGGTATTCATCACCGTCCTTGGTTTTGCTGCGAATGCCATCAATGTCACCGTAGCCCTGAAGGTGGGCATTTCTCCTTTTCGACGGCGTGGCACAATTCCTGAGATCAATCCCAAGGCTCGCAAACCGGCTCTTTTAACCGGACCCCTGTTGCTGGCGCTTGCCGGAGCATTGTTTGGTCTTTTTCCCAACCTGCTTGGGCATGGGGTGATTGATATGGCCGTCCGGGATATTGTTCAACGGCCCATCGAATCCCATCTCAAGCTCTGGCATGGCTTGAATCTACTGTTGGTGCTGAGCGGGGTGACGGTCGTTGTTGGAGTCTTGCTCTACCTCTTTCAGAATCGGATCCGTGCAGGCATGCACCTTCTGCTTGAGCGAGTCCCGACGGCATCAAAGACCTTCGACGCCGGAGTGCAAGGGATGGTGTCGGTCGCCGCCTCGGTCACGCGGTTTTTCCAGCATGGCAATCTTCGGCTTTATATTGCGGTCGTAATCGTCTCTCTCTCCGCCATTATCACTGCCTCTTTGGTAAGCACCGGCTGGAGTGGCCCGCCGCAAGGTGGGCCGATGCGTTTAGTGCCGTTGGGAATTTCTTTGCTGACGGTGTTCTCGGGGATCGCGGCGATCCGCTCGCGCAGTACGGTGATGGCGGTGTTGGCGATGGGCGGCGTGGGGTATGGCGTGGCGTTGCTCTTTGCGCTCTTCGGCGCGCCGGATCTGGCCTTAACGCAGGTGCTTGTTGAAACATTGACGCTCGTGCTGTTCTCGCTGGTCATGCGGGCGCTGCCTCCCATTGAATCCCAAACTCGTTCTTCGGGCCGGAGAAGAATTACTGACTTCTTGATCGCGCTCGCCGGAGGGCTTGCGATTACGGCGACGTTGCTGGCCGTGCGAGGTGCTCCGATACCGGAAGCCCAGCGCATTTCGACAGAGATGGCTGCCCGAAGCCTGCCGGAGGCAAACGGGAAGAATATTGTAAACGTGATCCTCGTCGATTTTCGCGCTTTTGACACGATGGGGGAGATCTGTGTTCTGGCGATTGCCGCCATTGGGGTGGCTGGTCTTCTTCTGGGATCGGGACGGCGCAATCTGAAGGCCGAGCTGGTCATTGCAACGCCGTTGTTCAGAACTGCCGTCTCGTGGTTGACACCCCTATTGCTCTTCTTGTCGGTTTTCATTCTTTTCAGAGGCCATAACGAACCCGGCGGAGGTTTTATCGGAGGGCTGGTCGCCGGAAGTGGCCTGCTATTGCGGCGGATGGGGAATGCGGATCATCCATTTCACGCCCCGCGGACTCCGTTGCTTTTCATCGGAACCGGCATTGCTGTCGCCGTCCTGAGCACGCTTCCTTCGATCTTTCTCTCGGAGGTTTTCATGAAGGGTGTCTGGGTAGGGGCCCTGTGGCTTCCCCTGGTGGGGATCACGAAGTTTGGAACCCCGTTCCTTTTTGATATCGGCGTTTACCTGGTGGTGATCGGCGTTTGCCTGTTGATTCTCACCCGGTTGATTCGCTCGGAGACTCCCAAATCGCTTTCTTTTCCATAGTCGTCATGGAGACCATCATTATTCTTCTCACGGGATTCCTCTTTACCTGCGGCTTTTATTTGCTTCTGCGGAGGAATATTACCCGTCTGCTCGTGGGGATTTTGTTTATTAGCCAAGCGGCAAATCTTGTGATTCTCGTGCTTCCAGGGCTTGGGTCAGGCGTCTCTCCCATTATTCAGGAGGGGCAAACGGCGCCGCCTCCGGGTTATCCCGATCCACTGCCGCAAGCCTTGATCCTGACCGCCATCGTGATCGGCTTCGGAGTCATCGCCTTTGCCCTTGTTCTTCTCAAGAACGCCTACCGCGATCTTGGCACCGACGACCTCGATAGCTTGAAGAATACCGATGTTTGATTTGATGAATCCGTTTCCTTTGTACCTTTGCCTTCTCATCCCCCTGGGGGCGGCGATCGTGCAGATTTTTTTGCTCGGGCAAAGCAAAGCCCAACGTGTCGTCGCGGTGGGTTCGACCGCACTTCTGACGGCGTTCAGCTTCGCGCTCGTAGCCGCCGTCAAGGCGCACGGCCCGGTGATTCTGGATGTGGGAGGGTGGGCCGCGCCGGTTGGGATTCGGCTCCGGGCCGACATGCTTTCAGCCTTGATGGTCGCCATCACCGGCGTGATCGGTTTTTGTGGCGCCATTCACGGGCTCGCTGAAGTTCCGATCAGCGATGAGCGGCGAGGGTATCACCCGCTCTATCAATTTCTCCTTTTTGGAGTTTGCGGTTCGTTCCTGACCAATGACCTCTTCAACCTCTATGTCTGGTTTGAGGTGATGCTGCTCTCCTCTTTCGTTCTGTTGGCTCAGGGCGGGAGCAAAAGCCAGCTCGAGGGGACGGTGAAGTATATGGTGCTCAACATCGTCGCCTCGACGGTGTTCTTGATTGGGGCCGGAATCATCTATGCAAGCCTCGGCACGCTGAATTTTGCCGATATCGCGTTGCGGATTTCCCAAGGGCAAGGCTCCGTCACGGGAATCCGGCTTGCTGGCGTTTTCCTGATGCTGGCGTTTGCCGTGAAGGCCGGTCTCTTCCCCCTCTATGCCTGGTTGCCCTCTTCATACCATACCCCGAGATATACCGTTTCGGCAGTCTTCGCCGGGTTGCTGACCAAAGTTGGGGTTTATGCCTTGATTCGTACATTCGGGTCGACTTTTTCCGCACATCAAAGCTTCACTCTGCCGATTCTCTGGTGGGTCGCTCTCCTTACAATGGTGATCGGCGTCCTCGGAGCTGCCAGCCAGTTTCATGTTCGGCGAATTCTCTCGTTCCACATCATCAGTCAGATCGGCTACATGGCCTTGGGGCTCGCGCTTGGCACGGCTGGAGCAATCTCGGCTACGATCTTTTACGTGATCCATCACATTGTCGTGAAGTCGAACCTGTTTCTCGCGGCGTCAGTGATTGACCGGATTGGAGGCGGCGAAGATCTTCGAAGAACCGGTGGGCTCTACCGCGCCGCGCCGTGGTTGGCGGTCTTGTTTCTTATCCCCGCGCTTTCGCTCGGCGGCATTCCGCCGCTGTCGGGCTTTTGGGCCAAGTTGGCCTTGTTGGAGGCGATCTTTGGTGTTCACGCCTGGTTCGCCGCGGGCATCGCTTTGGCCGTGGGGATTCTGACCCTGTTTTCCATGACCAAGATATGGGCGGAGGCTT
The DNA here is from genome assembly GCA_037190965.1 of Chthoniobacteraceae bacterium. Lineage (GTDB taxonomy): Bacteria > Verrucomicrobiota > Verrucomicrobiia > Chthoniobacterales > Chthoniobacteraceae > DATMFV01. Next base: position 45,432 of record JBBCKI010000030.1, on the reverse strand, counting down.
TTTGGAAGGAGCGCCCTGAGAATGCCGGAGAGAGGAGGCCCATCCATGCGGCTCATGTGATTCCGATGGTCATCCTCACGGGAATTACACTGCTCATCAGTTTTTATCCAACCTGGCTTTTTGAACTCGCCGATATTGCATCCAGGCAACTTCTCATCCCATGAGCATCAGCAAAAATATTTATAGGAGAACGTTGTTCCGGTTTCCGGGGCTGGTCCGCTTTCTGCCGATTTACCTCCGGGAGATGACGCTATCCAACATCCGGGTCGCGATGGATGCCCTTCGTTTCAAACCGAAGTTTCATCCCGGATTCGTGGAGATCAATCTGAAAGGGTATGATCCGATCCAACGTTGGGAGGCCGCCTGCCTGATTTCAATGACCCCCGGCACACTCTCTCTTGATCTGGAAGAAGGGTCCGATCATCTCCTGGTCCACGCCCTCTATCTCGAAGACCCCTTGAAAGTTCGAATGGAGCTCGAAACCTTGCTCCGCCACGCACTGGGAAACCCCAACCCATCATTATCATGATACCCGAGAGTGTTAATGCCGTGTTTGAAATCATGCTGATTGTATCCATGGTCTTGTGTCTTTGTCGCATGACGATTGGTCCGACTGCGGCGGATCGGATGGTTGCCATCGACCTTCTGGGCCTGCTGGTGGCCGTCCTGATGATCTCCCACGCCATCCGGAGCAAGGACGAGGCCATGCTGGATGTCGTTCTGGTCTTTTCTATCATCGCTTTTTTTGGAACCGTGGCTTTGGCGCGTTTTCTACAGCGCGAAAGAGACGAAACTTCGAACACGAAATGATCTCTTACATCGCATCCTTTTTTCTCCTCGTTGGAGGTTTTTTTTCTCTGATCGCAGCGCTTGGGGTGTTTCGCTTTCCCGATTTTTATTCGCGGATTCATGCCGCGACGAAAGCCAGCACCTTCGGCCTCGGGTTTACCGCTTTGGCGGCCGCTTTGTCCTTTGGTACGATCTCCGCTTGGGTGAAAATGATTGCCGCGATCGCGTTTCTATTCATCACGCTTCCCATCGCAGCCCATCTGCTTGGAAGATCGGTAAAGAATAAGCGATAGAGCGGGTAAATGGATGCCGTCAATAGGGTTGGAGATGCTTCCTTTTGCAGCTTTTACTGGAAATTGCCCCGTGCTGCTGCTCTACTCCCGGCCTTATGGAAAAAGTGATCATCGTTGGCTCGGGTTGCGCCGGGCTTACCGCCGCCATCTATGCCGCGCGCGCCAATTTTTCGCCGTTAGTTCTTGAAGGTAAAGAGCCCGGGGGGCAGCTCTCAACGACGACCCTTGTTGAGAATTTTCCCGGCTTTGTCGAAGGGATCGACGGCCCCAATCTGATCATGAACATGAAGGCCCAGGCGGAACGCTTCGGCGCCCGTTTTTCCTACGCCACCGTGGAGGATCTTGAGCAGGACAACGGGTTCCTGCGCGTGAAGGTCGACGGGGAATGGGTCGAGACGCAGACGCTCATCGTCGCCAGCGGCGCTTCCGCCCGTTATCTCGGGATTCCGCGCGAGCGCGAACTGATCGGCCACGGGTTGACCTCCTGCGCCACCTGCGACGGCGCGTTTTACCGGAACGTGCCGGTGTGCGTGGTGGGCGGTGGCGACTCCGCCGCCGAGGAAGCCGTCTTCCTGACCCGCTTTGCCTCCAAGGTGTATCTCATTCATCGCCGCGATTCCCTGCGCGCCTCCAAGATCATGGCCGACCGCGTTCTGGCCAACGAGAAGGTGGAGCCGGTCTGGGACAGCGTGGTTTCCGAGTACCTGACCGATGACGCGGGCGAGGTGCGCGCCGTAAAGCTCACCAACGTCAAGAGCGGCGAGGAGAGCGAACTGGAAGTGAAGTGCGTTTTCGTCGCCATCGGCCACACGCCCAACACCGCCCCCTTCAAAGGGAAGCTCGATATGGATTCCGACGGGTATCTGCTCCAATGCGGGGGCACCCGGACGAACATCCCCGGCGTCTTTGCGGCAGGCGACGTCGCGGATCACGTCTATCGGCAGGCGATCACCGCCGCCGGGCAGGGGTGCGCCGCCGCGCTCGACGCGGAGCGGTATCTAGCGAACCTCGGAGCGTAGTCTCCCCTTTTTTGCCGCGCCGTGGCGCGAAGCGATGAGAATTTGTGACATCACCCAGTTTTACTCCCCGGTAAGCGGCGGGGTGAAGCGGTACGTCACCGAGAAGGTCCGGTATCTGCACGCGGAGACGGACGATTCTCATCTGCTGATCATTCCCGGCGAGCGCGATGAACGTCGGGTGGAGGGGCGGAGTGTCGTTTGCACGATCCGTTCCCCGTTGCTCTCGCGTAAGTCGCGCTATCGCGCGCTCGTCCGGCTCGATGCCGTGCATGAGATTCTGGAGCGCGAGCGTCCCGATGTGATCGAGTGCGGCGATCCCTACCAGGTGGCCTGGAAGACGGTCGGGACGGGGCGCGCGCTCGGCATCCCGGTGCTCGGGTTTTACCATTCTCATTTCCCCGAGGCTTACCTGCGCGGCGCGGCGCGGTGGCTGGGGGCGCGGGCGGCGCAATGGGCGATGGCCGCCTCGCGGCGGTACGTCCACGCGCTCTACAATCGGTTTAATGCCACCCTGGTGCCGTCGCCCGCGTTGGCCGAGGTGCTGAGGCAATGGGGCGTTGCGAACGTGCAGGCCGTTGATCTTGGGGTTGATACGGCCATTTTTTGTCCAGGCCCGGACGATCGCGCGGCGACCCGGGGGGAACTCTGTATCCCGGCTGCCGAAGAGCGGCAGCTTCTCCTTTACGCGGGGCGTCTCGCGGCGGAGAAGAACACGCGGACGCTGTTTCAGACCTTTGAGCGGCTGCATCGGGATCACCTGGGGCGCTTTCACCTGCTGGTGGTGGGCGACGGGTTGCAGCGGGGGCTGGTGACGCAATTGAGGGCGGCGACGGGCGAGGTGACCTGGCTGCCGTATTGCGACGATTCCGCCAGACTCGCCCGTATTTATCGCTGCGCCGATCTTTTCGTTCACCCGGGGTTACAAGAGACCTTCGGGCTGGTGGCTCTGGAGAGCCAGGCGTGCGGGACGCCGGTCGTGGGGATTGCCGGGAGTTACATGGACCGGATCATCTGCGGTGGGCAGGACCATTGGGCGAGGGAAAATACCCCGGAGGCGCTGGCCGCCGCCATCGTGCGAACGGCGAGAGGCGATCTGCCCGCCGTCGGAGTCGCCGTCAGCCGGGAGGTTCACTCCCGATATTCATGGAATCAGGTTTTTTCCCGGCTCTTTGGGATTTACCGCGCCGCCGCGGAGCCGTACAACAAAGCCAATGGATGAAGCCGGGCGAAATTTCAACATCCGCAAGTACCATCCGGACGACCGCGAAAGCGTTCGCCGCCTCTGCTGCGACACCGGGTTTTTAGGCAACCCGATCGACCCGGTCTTCGAAGACCGCGAGTTGTTTGCCGATTACCTGAGCGCCTACTACACCGACTGGGAGCCGGAGTCTTCCTTCGTGCTGGAGGTCAATGGCGAAGTGCGGGGGTATTTGCTCGGGTCCCGTTTTCCGTTCCGGCAGCAGCTCTATAACCTGTACCAGAACCTTAGCATCTTTCTCCGGGGCATCGTTCGCTATCCCGGCTACAGCGCCGCCTCCCGCGCATTCGTAAAATGGGTCTTCTGCAACGGCTGGCGGGAGGTCCCCGCCGCGCCCCGAAGCTGCGCGCACTTCCACATCAACCTGCTGCCCGATGCGCGCAATGTCTCCACGACCCGGGCAATCATGGACGCCTATCTCGAATACTTGCATGAGTGCGGCGAGCGGCGTGTTTACGGGCAGATGGTGACCTACGAAAGCCGACGGGGTTCAAAGATGTTCGAGCGGTACGGCTTCCGTGTCATCAACAAGGCGCGAATCTCCAAATACGAAAAACTGCATCCCGAGCCCGTCTATCTCTGCACGGTCGTCAAAGACCTCGAAGAGAATAGCCGGCTTTACGGGAAATAGCGATGAACTGGGTCGTGTTTGCCATCGGGAAACCGAAGTTGGGCTTTGCCCGGGCTGGAATCGAGGAGTACGCGGGGCGTTTGCGGGGGTTCGCCAACGTGAAGACGGAATACCTCAGGGCCTCCACGCGCGAGGCGGAAAGCGCTCTGCTGTTGCAACGCAGTGAAGGCATGTTTCGGATCGTCCTGGATGAGCGGGGCGAGCAGGTGACTAGTCGAGCGTTCGCGGAAAAGATCTCCGCGTGGGAGCAGCAAAGCGTCAAAACCGTCGCGTTGCTGATTGGCGGGTCCGACGGCCATACCGAGGAGCTTCGACGTGCCGCGAATTGGAAGTGGGGCTTGAGCAAGCTGACACTCCAGCATGAACTGGCGCTCGTGGTTCTCTATGAGCAACTCTATCGCGCCTATACCATCAAGGCCGGTTTGCCTTATCATCGCGATTGATCCGCAACGGTGCGGAAGCACCGGTAGTCCGCTCGCGCCGCCGAGCGCGGGTATCGGCTCCCCTTCCTCCCTTGCGGCTGCATCCCAACACCATCAGCCCGTCTCGCAGCCGATAAAACAGCTCGCCCGTTACCTCATCTCCACAAAGCGAAGCCCGAGGATTTGCCCCAGCTTGGCGATGTCCCGTTTTTCCGAAGGGGTGATCAAGGCGATGGAGACGCCCTCACGTCCCGCACGTCCGGTCCTGCCGCTACGGTGTGTGTAGTGATCGACCTGGTCCGGCAGTTGATGGTGGAGGACAAAGGCAAGGCCTTCCACATCGATCCCACGCGCGGCGACGTCGGTTGCGATCAGGAACTGGAACCTCCCTTTGCGGAAGGAGCGCAGCACTTTGTCCCGCTCTGTCTGCATCAAGTCGCCCTGCAAAACGCCTAGCGAAAGCCCGCGCTCGGTGAGTTCGTCGAATAGCTTGGTCGCTCCCGCTTTGGTCCGGCAAAAGATCACGCCGCGCTCATCGCCCTGGCTTCGGAGGAAACTGGCGATCAGTGATGTTTTTTCTTTGATCTGGCAGACCATGAACCGGTGGGAGATGTCACGGTTGACGACGTGCCGTTGATCGATCCTCAACGTGTGGGCCTGAGGCGACATATAGTCTGTGATCAACTGCCGCACCCCGGCCGGAATTGTGGCGGAGAATAGCCAGGTGGCCTTGCGTCCGTTGGTTCGCGTGCAAATCGCCGCCACTTCCTTGCGGAACCCGAGGTTCAACAGCTCATCGGCTTCATCGAGGACCAGCAGCTTTACCGCATCGAGAGTCAGTGCCTTCCGGTCCAGCAAATCCAGCAGTCGGCCCGGCGTCACGACCACCACATGGGTCGGGCGTTGCAATGCCGCCGCTTGTCGATCGATCTTGTCCCCGCCGGTCAATACTTCCACGAAGATCTTCTCGGCGCAGTATTTGGTGTAGCGGAAGAGTTGTTTGCCGATTTGCTTTGCAAGTTCGCGCGTGGGAGAGACCACCACGGCCTGAATTTGTTTGAGCTTGGGGTCGAGTCCCATCAGCAGCGGGATGCCGAAGGCCGCCGTTTTCCCGGTGCCTGTCTGGGCCTGCGCGATGAAGTCCCCGCCATTCGTCAACAGGTATGGAATCGCCTCCCGCTGAATCGGCGTCGGCGTCGTGATCCCGAGTTCTTCCAGCCCCTGGATCAAATCGTCCCGGACTCCCAGTGTCTTAAAAATTTTCAATGGTGTAGGATTCCCAAAATATGGACCGCAATCATGCCCCTTGGGTTTTGGTCCGGATGGAGCGAGGAAGGTAAGCCCCCGGGCCACGGAGGCAAGCGCTTTCTCCAGCGGGTAGTGAGGCCGCCAGCGAGGTAGCCCGCGCTCGCCGAGAGCGCGGGATCGGTTTACGAGTCGCGTTTGGTGTCCATCCCCGGAGGACGGGTTCTTGGTATTGGGATGCGGCCCTCGTGAAGCTTCGGGTGCCGATACCCGCGCTCGACGGCGCGAGCGGGCTACCGGTGCTGCCGCACCAGTTTGGCAGGGAGCGCTTTCCCTTTGGGTTCTGCCTGTCGGGTTTTTTATCTTCTTTGCACCATGGATGGCGTGGCTTGATGTATCTGGATGCGGATGTTATACAGCCGATCCATGAGCGAAAAATCCCTCTGGAAGCGGAGATGGCAGAGGATTGTCACTATAGGATCGGCATTGGCTGGAATTCTTGCCGTAGTGCACGGCTACCGGACCTTGGAAGATAATGTCTTTGGACCGGCCCGCTTGGAAAAATATGAACCGGTGATGTTGGGCGCCTTGGGGGAGATTCGCGACTTTGGGAAGGCGAGAAGGTATGACAGCGATGGGGGTGTCTCCTGGCATTTTAACGGTGGACTCAATATTGAGGTAGAACGCTATAGCAACCGATTCAGTGCATGGAGGGCTTTTCGTCGTCCCGCTGCATGGTATTTTCCGGAGCCGACTTATGAGAAAGAGATGCCGGGCGATGCGGCTCGGTTCTTTAATTACGAGGACGAGAGGTATCACGGTCGGAAACCACTAAGGAAGGGTGAAAAAGTCAAAACCCACGGCGGATGGATCAGTTATCGAAAAGGGTCTCGAATCGTCCATGTGAGTGGTCAGGAAGGTACCTCGTTCAACGAGGTCTGGCGGGTTGCTCATGCCGTCGAACCCCTCGCGGCGAAACTCGTGCCACAGGGTTATCGCTGATTGCGGCGGCGTAGGTTGCTGCGCGTACTGTAGTCAGAGCAACTGATAAGGATCCACATCCACTGTCACCACCACCTCCTCCGGAAAGGTCAGCCTGCCCAGCACTTCATTCAACGCGCGCGAGAGCTTCTTGATCGAGCCGGTACGCAGCATCAGGTGGAAGCGGAAATTGCCATGGCTTTTCTCCAGTGGCGCGGGGGATGGATCGCTCAGGGTGGTGTTGGGCGGGAGAAGCTCCTTCAGTTTTCGTGCGAGCGTCTCCATGGAGAAGCTGCCGCGTTCCTGATGCGGGGAGCGGGCGGTGATCAGCACCATCTTGCTGAACGGCGGGTATTCCCATTGCTTGCGCCATTCGATCTCCTGTTCAGCGAAACCGTCGAAGTCGTGATGCCGCGCGAACTGGATGGCCGGGTGGTGCGGCGTGAAGCTCTGGACGAAGACTTCGCCCTCGATGTCGCCACGGCCCGCGCGGCCTGCCACCTGCGTGAGGAGTTGGAAGGTTCGTTCGCCCGCCCGGAAGTCCGGGAGGTGCAGGCCGAGGTCGGCGTTGATGATGCCGACCAGCGTGACGTTGGGGAAGTGCAGCCCTTTGGCGATCATCTGCGTGCCGAGCAGAATATCGATCTTGCCGCTGCGGAACGCGGTGAGCGTTTCCCGGTACGCCTCCTTGCGGGTCATCGTGTCGGCGTCCATGCGGCGCACGGTGGCTTTCGGGAAGAGGCGCGCGACGGCTTCCTCGACTTTCTCGGTGCCGATGCCGGTGTATTTGATCCCAGGGTCTTTGCAGTCGGGACACTTGGAGGGCGCGAGCGCAAGGTGACCGCAGATGTGGCAGACGATCCGGTTCTCCGCGCGGTGAAACGTGAGGGAGACCGAGCAGTTCGGACATCGCGCCACGAAGCCGCAGGCGTTGCAGGAGAGCGAGGTGGAGAAGCCACGCCGGTTGAGGAACAAAATCGACTGTTCCTTGCGGGCGATGCGCGCCTCAATGGCTTGTCTCATCTTCTCGGAGATGATGGAGGGGCCCTTTTCTCCGCGCTTTTCCAGCCGCATATCGATGATGCGGAAGTAAGGGAGCTTGCGGTCATCCACGCGCAGGTTCATGCGCAATAGCTGGTACTTGCCGGTGCTGGCGTTGTGAAAGCTCTCCAATGAGGGCGTGGCGCTCCCGAGCAGCACGGCGCATTGCTCGAAGGTCCCGCGCAGCACGGCGAGATCGCGGGCATGATAGCGAGGGGCATCCTCCTGCTTGTAGGAGTTCTCGTGCTCCTCATCGACGACGATCAGGCCGAGGCGATCGAGCGGCGCGAAAATGGCGCTACGCGCTCCGATGACGATCTTTGCCCGGCCATCGTTGATCTTGTGCCATTCGTCGTGGCGTTCGCCCTCGGAGAGGTGGCTATGGAGCACGGCGACTTCGCCCTGGATCGAGGCGAACCGGCTCTTGAAGCGTTCCACCGTTTGCGGGGTCAGCGCGATCTCGGGCACCAGCATGATGGCACTTTCCCCACGGTCGAGCACCCGCTGGATGGCCTGAAGATAAATCTCCGTCTTGCCGCTGCCGGTGACACCGAGGAGGAGGATCGGTTTGGGCGCGGCATTGGGGCTGTCGGCTTTGTCCAACGCCCGGCAGACCTGTTCAAAAACGACAACCTGCTCTTCGTTGAGAGGGTGCGGGGAGGCGGCGACGAAAGTTTCCCGCTCGTGCGGATCGCGGGAGACGGTTTCCGTTGCCGTGGAAACAAGCCCTTTGCGTACCAGTGCGGCCAGCGAAGCGCGATCGGCCCCGGCCTTTTTAAGGAGTGCGGAGACGTGCATGGAGCCGAAGGCCGGTGGTGTGGACCCGGGGGGCGGAGCCTGTTGATCTTCGGTGGAGGGGGGGATGCTTCGAAGGGTTTCCACAATGCCGGCCTGCTTCGGCGCGCGTTTTTCGAGTTCGGCGAGCAGCGCGTCGTCCACCGGACGGACCAGCCTCGCGGCAAGCTGCTGCTTGAAGCCGACTTCGCCCTTGCGGATCACCTGCGGTAGCACGGCCCGCATGGCGGTCTCCACCGGGCAACAGTAGTACTCCGCCATCCAGCGGGCGAGCCGAAGGAGATTGGGGCTCAGGACCGGGCGTTGACCGATCACTTTGTCCAGAGGTCGCAAGCCGGGGACGTCGCTTTCCTCAAGGAGTTCGATGACGGTGGCGAGCGCCTTGCGGTGGCGGATTTGCACGGCCACGCGGGAGCCGATCTGCACCTGCGCCTCCATATCCGGGGGGACGGCGTAATCGAGCGCGGTGCTCCCCGATTGATCGACCAGCACACGCGCGAATTTCATCGCTCAAGAGTGGCCGGATTGCCGTTGGAGGTGAAGTTTTTTTGAAATGAGGTATGCTGCGGAGTCTTTTGTATGCGTTGGGTTGCCAAAGTCGTTTTCCTGCTGTCGCTTGCCGCCGTTTTGGGCGTGGGCGTGGCCCTCTATCGTTCGCCGGATCCGCGCTATCTCGCCGCGGAATGGGTAAGCTGGGGGCGGTTTTATCGCTATGATGCGATGATCGCCGATGTCGCGGCAAAACACGGGCTCGATCCATTATTAGTCAAAGCGGTTGTCTGGAGAGAGAGCGAGTTTCACCCTGATAAAACAGGCAGCAGCGGCGAGCGGGGGCTCATGCAGGTGGGCGAGGCGGCGGCTGCGGATTGGGTGAAGGCGAACAAGATCGAAAATTTCGTCCCCACTGACCTTTTCTCGCCCCGGATGAATCTGGAAATCGGGGCATGGTATCTCAAGCGCGCGCTCGGGCACTGGAAGGGAAAGGACGATCCCGTTCCGTTCGCCCTGGCGCAATACAACGCCGGAAAGCGGCGCGTGAACGGCTGGATCGCCGCCAGCAAATCGGGCGACGCCGTCAATGCCGGGGAATTCCGCGAGAGCATCGCCTTCCCTTCCACCCGCGCCTATGTGGAGACGATCTTGAAGCGGTACGAGTATTATCGGCTCAAGGAAAAGCAGGGAAAGGAGCCAGCTCGATAAGAAAACATGGCCATCAGAAACTAGGCGGTGCGGCAGCACCGGTAGCCCGCTCGCTCCGTCGAGCGCGGGGTTCGGCTCCCGTGGCTCCATGAGGGCCGCATCCCAATCCCGGCAGCCCGTCTTGCGGGGATGAGCGCCAAAAGCGGTTCTTCACCGATGCCCGCGCTCGACGGCGCGAGCGGACTACCTTGTCCATTCTTGTGGCCAATTTTCAGCGTCCCTCCGGGCTTGTTGGACTCACTTTACCGCCAGCGTTTCAGCAAAAGGTCGCGCGCTCCGGAGAGCGCCGGGGCTCCTTCGGTCTGCCGGATCACCTCGGTGCAGTGGACGAGGTAGCCGAGGAGGAGGACGCGTTCGAGCCCGGTAATTCGCGCGGCTTCGGCGTATTGGCGGAACTCCGGGGAGGCGAGGAGCCCTTCGGCGCGTTCCGCAATCGCTTCGGCGGGGAGCTTTTGCACCAGCGCGGCAGGCTGAAGGACGAAGTGGAACCAATCCCAGGCGGGGACGCCGCAAAGTTCGCCGCGTTCCCAGTCGAGCACCGTCCAGGCGCCGGTTTTCCCATCGGTAACCTTGATGTTCCAGGGCGCGAAATCGCCGTGGGTCACCGGAGCGCGCACGACGGCGGGCGTTGAGGGCAGGAGCGGCAAAAGCTCCCGGCCTTGGGCGGTTGCCTGGATGGCTCGCCATCCGGTTAGCGAATCGAGGGGCGCGTCGCTTCCGAAACGGAGCCAGTCATTGAGAATGGCGGCAACGCGGTCGAGGCTTTCGGGGGACGGAGCCTCGCCGGAAACATAAGGCAGCGCGAGCGCGGCGGTGGAGGCATCGCCCCACTGGCCAAGCAGCCGCAGGGCTCCTGCGAGCCCGGTTGGCAGCGCCGCGAGCGCGCCGAGTTCCTGCGTAATGAGGCGGCGTGCCGTCTCCCCCTGGCCCACCTTCACCACGGCGCGCGGTTTCAGATCGGGGCCGAAAACGAGGAAAACCAGCCGTTGCCCCGGGGCGTTGGGGTTTCCCGCGAGCATTCCCCAGACGGGAAGCGCGCCGGGAGGCTCTCCGATGAGGCCCGCCATGAAGCGTACAAAAGGCGCGGCAGGATCAATGGAGACTGAGAGGTTGGGAAGAGGCAGCGGCAGCCGGAGTTGCAACGCGGTTGCGATGGCGGTCTTGGCGAGACGGGCCACGCTCCGTTGGGCCGGGTAGAGACCCAGCACGGTGATGGCCGCACGGGGCTCCCGCGGAAGAAAGAGGAACGGAATCCCGCCCCGGTTTAGAATACGGAGGTTACGGGGCGCGGAAGACGGGGAGGGGCCGCCGAAAAGGGCGCTCAACTTGGAAGCAGAGCCGGAGGAAATATCTCCGGTCGGAGCAACGCCGGTAACCACCTGATTGTAGATAGCGCTCATTTGTTTCGCTTTGCCGGGCCACAGGAAATGATGGGCGACGCGCTCGGCGGCTTTTGCGCCCATCGCCTGTCGGAGTTCTTCGGAGCCGGCGAGCTTCACCATGGCCGAGGCAAGACGCTGGAGTGTCTCCTCGACGTTCCCCGGTTCGACGCGGATGGCGGTTTCCTCGGAGCTGATTTCCGCCGCGCCGTGATGTCGCAGGCAGATGGCGGGAAGTCCCGCCGCCATCGCTTCGATCAGGACATTGCCTGAAGTATCCCGCAGGCTCGTGAAGAGAAAAAAATCGTGACGCGCCAACTCAGCGGGGATCTGCTCCTTAGGCATCCGGCCTGCAAAGGTGACTTTGTCGGCGATCTGGAGGTCTGCCGCCGTTGTCTTTGCGACCTCGTGGTCGGGGCCGCTGCCGATCATCGTGAGCCGGAGGCGGGGATCGTGCTGCACCGCCGCCGCGAAGGCCCGGAGGGCCAGCAGAGGGGCTTTGATTTCGTCAAACCGGCTCACCCAGATGACGCCGATTTCATCCCGTTCTTCCCGGCTCGGGGCAACCTCCCGAACTTCCGAGGGGGGGACGCCGGTTTCCAACATCTTCTGGACTTTTTGCCGCCATCGGCGCGGAATGCGCCGTTCGGTATCGGCATTGGCCACCAGAATCGCGGAGGCGGAGGCTAGGCTCAGGAGAATGAAAGGATGCAGCGGGGCTGCGATCACGGAAAGAGAGCGGACGGTTTCTGAAACCCGGGTGTGCGGGAAGATCGAAAGCAATTGCCAGGGCGCGATCTGTCCTCCTCCCAGGGGGCCGAGAACCACCGGGCGTTTGCAGGCCCACCAGAACCCAGGCTGCCGGAACGAGTTGAAGGTAATATGGTGGATCAGGTCGAACTCGTTCAGACGATTGCCGAGAGAGAGGCGAACGCTCATCTGCCAAAGCAGGTAAAAGAGCGGAATCGGCAACCCTTTCTTTTTGAGGCGTACCCAAAACGGCGCGGGATCGTGGTAAATGAACCGAGGGTGCGGCTGGGGCAGCTTCGCAAGCTCGGCTTCGATGCCGGGGCGGTTGTTGGGGCGAGTGATGACGGTGACGTCATGCAGTTGCGCCATGTGGATCGCCCACTGCCAGCCCACTTCCGGCTCGGAACCGCAACCCGGCTCGCAAGCGTAAGCGGAAATGAGAACCTTCAATCTCATGATAAAGGGTTTCGGCCCGGGGCCATGGCGTTAGCGATGGCTCTTCGCGCCTCCTGGACCACCTGATTCAACGGCTGGCTGGCGTCGATTTGGACGGCGCGGGGATGTTTGCCGATGGAGGCAAGGCGCTCCGTTTGCTCGACGATCTGGTCGAAGGAGATCTCCTGTTTGCGTTGCAGGAGGACAGAGGCCTCGGCTTGGAGAACCAGCAGGAGGTCGGGTTGTGGAAACAGCGGCAGCAGCGCGCGAAGCAGCCAATCCGGACCGGTGTAACGCACCGAGGAGGGATCGATCAGATAGTTATAGTAATACCGATCCACCAGCACCAGAAAGCCACCCGAAATCCACGGGCGCAGTTGAAGCGCGTAAGCCGCGCGGGCACAAAGCAGGTTTTTGAGAAGGCGGGCCGCAGAAAGGATCGCCGTGACAGCGGTGGGATTTTCCGCCGGATTCCGCGCGAAGTTGTGGAAGGTGGGTAGGGGTAACTCCGGTTTGCCCCATGGTTTGGGAATCCAATGCAAATAACGCACGCCCGCCAGAGGCATCTCCGTTGCCGTCTCGTTGCAAAGAGCACGGGATACAGAAGTCTTTCCCGAACCGTCCAGCCCGAGCAGGACGCAAAAAAGCCCTCGGCGGGATTTACGGCGGCTCGCTGCAAGATTCTGCCCCATGGCGCGAATGAGAAACCGGGCGACGTCCTCCCTGCGGGAGACCGATTCTCCAAAGCCGTTGACGGTGTTCACCGCAAAGGTGCCTGCGGCGCCGTAATCGAGGACCATGGTTTGCGTATGATTATACGCCCATTTGCGAAAGCCGATGCGCGCGGCGATGGAGGAGACTTCGGAATCCGACGATGCCGTATGTTTCTCCAGCAGCACGCCTCCGCGAAAGAATCGCTTGAAATCGCCCCACCCTGTCTTCAAACGCCGGGCGAGGGAAGGCCGGCAATCGGTCCTTTCCATGGGCCGAATCTCAATTTTCGAGGGAGGGAAAAGAACGTCCAGATCGCGCAGCAGCGCTTCGCAATCAAACTTATCGTCCACGGAGACGACCGTGCAGCGTAGGCCCGCGAGATGAGTGGCCCGAAAAACGATACGTCCGGCGTCCCAGATTGCATAGCGCGCGGAGGCAAACGCCCGCGCAGGATTGCTCCAGAGGGCGGCAATCAGCGCTTTGCGCAGTTTCAGTAGAAATGGATCCAGGCATGTCTCGTTTTGCAGATTGCGATGGATCGCCAGGAGTCGGTCGCCTGTGCTGCCAAATGCGCGACGGTAAACCTCCGTGAGGAGAGCGGAGTCGGCTTCTCCAAGCAGCTTCTCGAGCGAGTTGCGGTAACGCTCCGTGAGGTAGCCCGCACAGAGCGCCTGCGACCAGAGGATCAGGATTTCGTGCTCCGGGGAGGGGACGAAGAATTCTCCATAGGGTCGCATTTTCCCGAGGAGATCATCCACGGAAACAATCGGGAAAACCCGCCAGCGTTTGCTGTATTCCAGATCGATGTGGAGCAACTGTTGGCCATCGAAGAAAATGAACGTCCGACAGACAAAATCAGCCCGTCGGATCAGGTTCGAGCCTGTCTCCTCCATGACCGCCAGCAACTCCTCCTCGATGCGTTCGAGTGATGACGGATCCACCATCATATCCACGTCGGAGGAGTTGTTGTCGTAGAGGCTGGAGTAATTTCTAAGGATGCAGTATCGGATCCCTCCCTTGTTGAGACGTCTGAACAAACGCTCCAGGAAGGTTCTGCGGAAGGATTGTGTTGGAGTCGTTGCTTCCGAAAACATGATCAGGTGCGAGAGTATGCAGAGAGGGCGCTTCTTCCGATTGAGGGGCTGGCGCCTCGATCACTCAATTCAAAGTCGGTACCCCGGGGATCTCTTGCCGGTAGCTTCCGTGCAATACCTTCAGCACAATTTTTTTGATGCGGTAATAAAACCAAAAAACGACGTCCACTCCGACGTTCGCCATGGGGAGCCGGAAGAGCGTCACTCCGTAGGCCCGCCGGATGGAGGCGTTTTCGGCGAGGAGCAATTGATATCGGAAAATTCCGTCCATCCCCTGCATGGTATTGTGGCACATGCTGGTGTTCTGACCGTGAATCCGAAAGTCGGCCAGGATCTCCGGCAGGTAAGCGAATCGTTTTCCGGCCTTCCCAAGGCGGCAGTAATACTCCCCGTCCATGCAGAAGCGGAATTTGACGTCCAGCAGGTGACCTTCGGCAATGGTGGTCTTTCGCCGGAAAAAACAGGCGGTCGAGCCGATGTAAGGTCCGTAATGGATCATCATCATCAGGTCGAAGGGGAAGAGCTTCATGGTTTTCACGAAGCGCTTCTCTTCATCCACGAAGTTCCATCCCCCGTAGACAACATCCGCGGCGGGATTCTTTTCGATGAACCGGGCGACGCGTTCCAGCGCGCCCGGTAGGAGATAGTCATCGGTGTTCAACCACATCACCCAATCGCCGGTCGCCTTGCGGAAGCCTTTGTTAATGGCGTCGGACATTCCCTTGTCCGGCTCCGACACCCAGTCGAGGTGCGGGTATTCCTTGAGGATCGAAAGCGTTTCATCCGTCGAACCGGCGTCGAAGACGATGTGTTCGAACTCGATGCCCTTTTGCGCGAGGACGCTTTCAATACAGTCGCGGATGAAGCGGCCGTGATTGAAGCTGGCGGTAACGATGGAGAATTTCACTGACGGAATCGGCGGAGGACGTGGGTTGTACCCTTACTTGCAGGTGATCTGGTCGTAGATCCAGGCGTAGGTCTTCGCCATGCCGTCGCGCAGACGTGTGTCGGGCTCCCAGCCGAGCAGCTTCTGGATGAGCGTGTTGTCGCTGTTGCGGCCATTGACACCCTTGGGCGCGGAAAGATTGTAATTCCGCTTCAGCTTGACGCCCGCGATCTCTTCCACGACGTCCACCAACTGGTTGATGGAGACGAGTTCGCTGCTGCCGAGGTTGATCGGGTCGATGATATCGCTGGCGAGAATGTCCTGGGTCCCCTTGAGGCAGTCGTCGATGTACATGAACGACCGTGTCTGGTTGCCGTCGCCCCAGATCTCGATCTCATGCTTCCCGGAAAGCTTGGCCTGGATCACCTTGCGGCAGATCGCTGCAGGCGCTTTTTCGCGGCCTCCGTCATAAGTCCCGTGCGGGCCGTAGACATTGTGGTAGCGGGCCACGCGCGTGGTGAGGCCGAAGTCTTCGCGGAAGTGGCGGCACATCCGCTCGGAGAAAAGCTTTTCCCAGCCGTAACCGTCTTCCGGCATGCCCGGATAGGCGTCCTCTTCCTTCAGCGCGGTGACGTTCGGGTCCCGCTGTTTGTCGGCGTTGTAGACGCAGGCCGAGGAGGCATAGAAATAGCGTTGCACCCCGGTGTCCTTGGCGGCCATGAGGAGGTGGGTGTTGATGAGCACCGTCAACATGCAGAGCGCCTTGTTGTTCTCGATGAATCCCATCCCGCCCATGTCCGCGGCGAGGTTGTAAATGGTGGTGGCTCCCTTGGCGGCCTGTTCGCAGGCTTCGAGGCGGCCGAGATCAAGCTGGAGGTTTTCAACCTGAGGGAAGCGCTGATACCACTGGTCGAAGGGCTTGATGTCCACAGCGCGGATGCGGGTGTGGCCTTTCTTCAGAAGGTCTGCAACGAGATGACCGCCGATGAAACCACCGGCACCGCCGACAAGAATGAGATTCTCAGACATGAAAGTTGATGAAAGGCGGTACTTTGAACCCCTCACCCAGAAAATCCAGAAAAACCTTCCGAGGTATTAGAGGCCATTCTTTTAACCCGGACTCCGTCACTTGATGATGGATCATACGTTATAAAATGGTGCGGCAGCACCGGTAGCCCGCTCGCGCCGTCGAGCGCGGGTATCGGCTCCAGTGACTCCATGAAGGCCGCATCCCAACACCAGCAGCCCATCCTGCGGATGGATGTCAAACGTGACTCGTAAACCCATCCCGCGCTCTCGGCGAGAGCGGACTACCTCCCGATGGCCAATGTCCAGTATCGCTCCGGGCCTGCAAATCTACTGAAAACATCGAGGAACCTTTCACTCGCTTCAGCATCGGTTTTCGGGTTTGAGAAAGTGATGCAATCGAACCTTGGAGAACCCCGCTTGCAATTTCCGAGGGGGTCCTTAGGATAAGCCTCTTTTCCTATGGCCAAGAGTATCATTGATCCAGCCCGTCTGGAGCGCATCGAGTTCAGCAACGACGAAATTGCCCGTTACTCCCGGCATTTGATCATGCCTGAGGTGACGCTTGAAGGGCAGCGTCGTCTCAAGGCCGCGAGCGTCCTTTGCATCGGGGCAGGGGGGCTGGGATCGCCCATCGCCCTTTATCTTGCTGCCGCGGGCATCGGCCGAATCGGCATCGTTGATGCCGACGTGGTCGATTTTTCGAATCTCCAGCGCCAGATCCTGCACGGCACGAAGGATGTGGGCCGCAAGAAGCTCAACTCCGCGCGCGACCGGATCCGCGAGATCAACCCGAATATCCAGGTCGATCTCCACGACGCACTTTTCCGTTCGGACAACGCGATGGAAATCGCGCAGAACTACGACATCGTGATCGACGGGACGGATAATTTTCCGACCCGGTATCTCTCCAACGACGTCTGCGTGTTCCTCAAGAAGCCGAACGTCTACGGCTCCATTTTCCGCTTCGACGGCCAGTGCACCGTCTTTGCGCCCCATATCTCCGGAGGCTGCTACCGCTGCATGTTCCCGGAACCGCCGCCTCCCGGCATGGTCCCGAGTTGTGCCGAGGGCGGCGTGCTGGGCGTGCTGCCGGGGATCATCGGCGTGATGCAGGCGATCGAGGCGATCAAGCTCATCATGGGCATCGGCGAGTCGCTTACCGGGCGGCTGGTTCATTTCGACGCGCTCAAGATGAAGTTCAAGGAGTACAAGCTCCGGCGCGATCCCAAGTGCCCTGTCTGCGGCGATTGCCCGACCATCACCGAACTGATCGACTATGACCAGTTCTGCGGCATTCCGCAGGCGGCCGCCGCCGAGGCCGAGGAAGAACCGGTGCCGGTCATCTCCGCCACGGAGTTGAAGGCGCGGCTCGACCGTGAGGAGAAGTTCGTCCTCCTTGACGTGCGCGAGAAGTTCGAATTCGACATCTGCCGCATCCCGGGATCGAAACTCATCCCGTTGCCGGAGCTTCCCTCGCGGATGAGCGAACTCGATAGCGCCGATGAGATCGTGATCCATTGCAAATCTGGCGTCCGCAGCGCGAAGGCGCTCAAGCTGCTCAAGGAGGCCGGGTTCGGCAAGCTTTGGAACGTGACCGGTGGCATCCAGGCGTGGAGCGACGACGTCGATTCCAGCGTGCCGAAGTACTAATTCAGATGTCATCACAGGAATCCACGGATCGCGAACGGATCGCCCCCGCCTTGGGGAAGGTCGCGAGCGGCCTTTACATTGCCACGGCGCAGATCGGCGAAGAACCGCTCGGGATGCTTTGCAGCTTCGTCGAGCAGTGCAGCTTCGCCCCGCCCATGATTTCCTTCGCCATCGGGCCAAACCGCCCGTTGGTGCAGGCGCTCGATGGTCACGGGCTTTTCGGGATTCATGTGTTGAGCAAGGAGAACAACGCGCTGATGAAGTCGTTTGCCCGGCACGATGCGGAGAACCCGTTCGAAGGGCACGAGATCGCAGAAAATCTTTTCGGCATTCCGCAATTGACCGAGGCATTCGCCTTTCTGGCCTGCAAGGTGGCCGGAAAGATGGTGACGGGCGATCACGTCCTTTACTTCGCCGAAGTCTTTGACGGCGCCCTGCAACACCCCGGGCGTGAACCGATGGTTCGGGTGCGTTCCAACGGCTTCAATTACTGATCGGATGTCTCCGACCCTTCCTGAGCAGGTCCGTTGTCCCGAGACGGGCCTGCGGCTTGCGCTTGCGAGGGAGGACGCTGTTGCCCGAGTGGAAAGCCGTCGGTGCGAGAAGGCTCTGCGGTTCAGTTCAACTCCGTCGGGGCCGCTCCAGATTGATCTCGGGACACCGATCACCGAGGGGTTGCTCCGGGAGGACGGGCTTGTCTTCTATGTGATCCAGAACGGCGTCCCCATCCTGCTGCCGGGCCATGGCATCACGATGGAGGCGATGTAGATCGATGGACGGCGGCTACTGAGGTCCGCCGGGAATTGTCGCGGGCCGTCGCCTCCATTGCGATCCCGCCTGCTGCTGGCCTTGTTGCCCTTGCTGACCCGGGTGAGCCTGTGGCTGGCCATTCCGGCCCTGAGCTCCCGCCCGTTGCTGGTTGGCCTCGATCCAGGCGCGCCGCCGCTCTTGCCAGGCTTCGCTGCCGCCCTCGCCTTCCATTCTGGGGCGTCGCCGTTGTCGGTCGCCGTAACCAAAGTTTCCGCCTCCGCGTCCTCCTCCCGGGAAGGGGCCCTGTGCCTGAATTTGTTGTGGCTGCGGCACGGGGGCTGCTGCGGGCTGCATCGCCGCTTCATCAAAACCGATGACTCCGAATTCGCTCCCTTTTTTCAAGGTGATCTTGCTTTTTCCAACCTCCGGCGCCCATTCGACGCTCGTCAAGGTCATGCCTTCGAAGGATTGCCCCTCGACGAGCGAAAATCGCTTCTGATTATCGCGGGAGGAGACCGTGACGAACGGCTTTGAGCCGAACTGGGCCATTCCGGTGATGTAGAAATCCTTCGCAAACGATGGGGCCTCCACCACCGGGGCCGGGGCTGCCGTGGCGGGGGCGAAGGGCGATTTATCGATCATCGCCTGATAGCGCGAGAGGGGAACCGCTTCTGGCATCCTTTCGGTCGGCTCGGCTGTCGCCGCATGGAGTGAAGTGCCGCCCGACCACAGGGTCGCGAGGGCGACGAACGCCGTGGGTTGAATCGAAAAAATCAGGGGGATCTTCATCTTGGAAGGAACACCAGAGTTAAGCTGGAGTTGCGCATGGTGTCAAATCGGAGGGCGGCTACGCTCCACGCAAGGTGATCTCCGTCACCTCCGGCGGACAATTGAAGCGGACCGGAACATCGGACACGCCGATGCCGCGATTGGTGTAGAGGGTCATGTCGCGCACGCGGTAAAGACCCAGGTCATAGCGGCGGCCCCAGCTCGGCAATTCCAGCGCGCCGATGAAGGGTAGGCGCACCTGTCCGCCGTGGCTATGCCCGGAGAGTTGCAGGGAGACCCGGCCATCGGCGGCGGCGGTGTCGGCGAAATCAGGCTCGTGAATCAAAAGGATCGTTGGCGCGTTTTCGCGACGACGGTCGAGGGCCGCATCGAGGTTCGGCTTTCCGCACCATGCCGACTCAAGCCCCGCCAGAAAAAGGCTCGCGCCTGCAGTGCCGAGCGAAACACCGGAGTTCTCGAGGACGGAGATGCCGTTTGCTTTCAGGCCGTCGCGCACGATCTTGCGCCCTTTCCAATAGTCGTGGTTGCCCAGAACGCCAAAGACCCCCAACCGCGCGTTGAGGCGCGAGAGTGCGGGGGCCAGATCGTGAATCGCATCAGCCGTTGCGTCGACGAAGTCTCCGAGAAGGACGACCAGATCGGGTCGGATGCCGTTGACCAGGGCGATGGCTTTTTCGATATGGGGCAACGTGGTGAACGGCTGAAGGTGGAAGTCGCTCAATACCGCGATCCTGAACCCGTCGAAGGCGTTGGGTAGCCGGGGGACCGGGACTGTCACCCGCTCCAGCGAGAGGCGTTCAGGCTCGATCCATCGGCTGTAACCCAGGCCCGCGATGCTGCTTACGACGCCCGCCGCGCCGAGTTTCAGAAAGGCTTTTCGCGTTACTTTCACGGGCGGAAGAGTTAAGCTGGAGTTGCGCATGGTATCAAATCGGGGGCTGCTTACGCCCCGCGCAGGATGATCTCCGTCACCTCGGGCGTGCAATTGAAGCGTATCGGAAAATCGGCCAGGCCGATGCCGCGATTGGTATAGAGGGGCATCTCTCCCACGCGATAAAGCCCAAGGTCATAGTGGCGCCCCCAATTCGGCAGTCGCAGCGCGCCGAAAAAGGGAAGGCGCACCTGCCCGCCGTGGCTGTGCCCGGAGAGTTGCAGGGAGACCCGGCCATCGGCGGCGGCAATGTCGGCGAAGTCAGGCTCATGAACCAAAAGGATGGTTGGCGTGCCCTCACGGCGACGTTCGAGAGCCGCATCGAGGCTGGGCCGCCCGTACAATGCCGACTCAAGCCCCGCCAGAAAGAGGCTCGCGCCCGCATCATCGAGCGAAACACCGGAGTTTTCCAGGATGGGGATGCCGTTTGCTTCCAGGATATCGCGCACGATATTTCGCCCTCTACGATAGTCGCGATTTCCGAGAACGCCAAAGACCCCCAGCCTCGCGTTGAGGCGCGAGAGTGCGGGGGCCAGATCGTGAATCGCATCAGCCGTTGCGTCGACGAAGTCTCCGAGAAGGGCGACCAGATCGGGTCGGATGCCGTTGACCAGGGCGATGGCTTTTTCGATATGGGGCAACGTGGTGAACGGCTGAAGGTGGAAGTCGCTCAATACCGCGATCCTGAACCCGTCGAAGGCCATGGGTAGCCGGGGGATGGGGATTGTCACCCGCTCCAGCGAGAGGCATTCAGGTTCGATCCAGCGGCTGTAACCCAGGCTTGTGATGCTGCTCACGATGCCCGCTGCGCCGAGTTTCAGAAAGGTTTTTCGGGTTACCTTCACGGGTGAGTTGCAGGATTGCGGCTCCAGCGCCAGGCCCAATGGAAAACGACCATTGCCAGCCAGAGGCAACTTAAGGTGAAAGTTTGCCGGCTGAAATGCACGAAAGGAAAGCTGTTGAGGGGAGGGGTATGCCCGTGCCAGCGCGGAATGAGATCCACTTCGAGATACTGACGAAGCGTCTCCGCTGAGAGCCACAAGGGTCCGATCCAACCGGCGGAAAAAACGGCGATGGAGATGCGGCGCATCATCGCACTGTTCTAATCCAGTTAAAAAATGACGGCGAGTGAAAATATGACTCCGAGGATTGAGAGCGGGGCGGGTAGTTCGCTCTCGCCGAGAGCGGGGGAATTGACCCGGAGGCGACGTTGCGGTCATCCCCGCCGGACGGACTGGTAAGGATTAGGATGCTGCGTTAAGGGAGATGCGGAGCCGATACCCGCTCGGCGGCGCGAGCGGACTACGGCGTTCCGCACCGTTCGCGGGGGGGCTTTGGCGGTGGTCACAAAACAATCAAATGATAATTTGAATGTTTGTTTGTGAGCCGCGTCTAACCGCCGTTATGTTAAACCGCCTCACGCTCCTCCCGGGAAATCTCTTGTTGCCGCTCCGTCTTGTCCTTGGCTGGACATACTTCTCCGCATTTTGGCGGCGGCTTGTGCTCGAGAATAAATTGATCCCGGATCAGTCCGGTTATATTGGCGAGAAGTTTAACCATTTTCTTCCCAACGCCCTGTTCATCGACTCGATCATCGAGTTTTTCGTCAGCCGCCCCACGCTTCTATGGTGGAAGCTGCTTGGCTTTACGCTCTTTGAAGGCGTTGTCGGTCTCGCCCTGATGCTAGGTCTCCTCACGAGGGCCGCAGGGATCGCCACGAGCATGCTGGCGCTCGGGATTCTGTTGGGAGCCGGGTGGCTCGGAACCACCTGTCTTGACGAATGGCAGATCGGCATCCTCGGGGTCGCGGGCGGCCTTGTGATCGCTTTTGCGGGAGGGGGACGGTATTCCCTGGATCACTTTTTTTCCAGGCGAATGCCGAAGGTGATGGGACATCCGCTCGTTGCCTTTGCGGTCGGGCTCAAGCCCTCTCTGCGTTTCGGTTCCGTCCTTACCATTGGCGGGGCGGGGATTGCTCTTGGGTTGACGCTCTTTACCAATCAGGTCTTCCACGGCGGCGTCTGGGGGAAACTGCACAACCTCTCGGTGAAGCCGCGGGTGGAGCTTTCCAACGTTTCTCTACAGGGGGGAGCGCTCTCCCTGCAGGTCTACCGCGTGGAAGGCGCCGACGTTTATGGCTCATTTGCCATCGGTCTGAAGGTTAGCGATGCGGAAGGGAACGTGGTCGCAAGTTGGGATGGCCGCCAGTTCTCGGCCTTGGACACGGCGGATATCCACAATCACTATGTCGCCAAAGTGCAGCCCGGCGCGCATAGTCTCGTGCTTCCCCTCGGCGCAAGGGCCGATGTAACGCTGCGCGGTGAGACTCTGGCTCATTTGGAACCGGGCCATTACATCGTGGAGTTGATCGATATTAGCGGCTTGAGTTGGACGTCGCCGCTTGTGATACCTTCCCGGTGATGAAGAATTCCTCCCGTGAGCAAAAGACTCCCGCCCCCCCGGAGCGCGATCTTCTTTTCCAGCAGTTCGCGCGGGTCGGAAGCGCGATGAGCAGTCCGCAACGGTTGCGAATGTTGAGCTTGCTGACTCATGGCGAGAGAACCGTCGAGCAGTTGGCCGGGTTGACTGGCCAATCGCTGGCCTCGGCAAGCGCCCATTTGAAGGTGTTGCGGGGCGCTTGTCTGGTCGTTTCCGAGAAGCAGGGTCGTCATGTTCTCGTTCGCCTTGCAGGCAAGGAGGTGCTCCGCTTCTGGTTGATCTTCCGGGAGTTCAGCGCGGATTTGCTGCCGGAGGCAAGGGAGGTTATTCAACAGTTTTTCAGCGACCCCGAAAGCATGGCATCGCTCGCCCCGAGGGAGCTTGCGCAGGAATTGAAGAGCGGTCGGGTCACACTTATCGATCTTCGCCCCGCCGATGAATTCGCAGCCGGCCATCTGCCGGGGGCCTGCAATGTCCCCTTCGCTCAACTCGATTTGAACGCCGTTGAACTGCGCCGGATTACGGAGGGGAAATCCGTTTATGCCTATTGCCGGGGACCCTATTGCGTAATGGCGAGGGAGGGGGTTCAAAAGTTGCGCTCGAAAGGTATCCCGGCTTTGCGGCTTCCCTTCAGTGTCCCGGAGTGGCGGGCGGAGCGACTCAAGACGGTCAGCGCCAGCGGAAGAGCCTCGCGGAATTCAGGATGAACCCGAGTTCGCTGCCGACGTGGATCAGCGCGGCTTCCACCGGCCCGATGAAACCGAACCACGCCAGGGCGATGCCGACGGAGTCGATGCCTAGCGTTCCCCAGAAATTGAACCGGATGACGCGGAGGCAACGGTGGCTGATCGTAAACATCTCCACGAAGCGGTTGAGATTGCTTCGCATCAATGTCACGTCGGCGGTGGCCAGGGCTACGTCGGTTCCCTGACCCATGGCGACCCCCACGGTGGCCGCCGCAAGCGCCGGGGCGTCGTTGACACCGTCGCCCACCATCACCACGCGGTTGCCCGCTTTCATCAGCTTATGAACCCACTCCAGCTTGTCCTGCGGCAACAGGCCGCCGTGGGATTCTGAGATGCCTAGTGAATCGCCCACTTTCTTTGCGGTGGCGTCGGCGTCGCCGGAGAGGAGGATCGTCCGCAGGCCGCGTCGGTTCAGGGTGGCGATTGCCTCGGCGGCCCCGGGGCGGATCTTGTCGCCCAGCACGACGACTCCAAGCGCCCGCGTTCCCTCCGCGACGAAAACCTTGCTGAAGCCGGGATCGGCGCGTTCCAGGAAATCGGCATAGGGGGCGAGGTCGACGCCGCGCTCCGCAAGCAACCTTCGCGAGCCGACCATGATCTCGCGCGGGCCTGAGCCTCCCTTGGCGAGGGAAAGCGTGCACACCAGCCCCCGCCCGGGGATGTAGTGAAAATGCTCCAGGGGGGCGAGGGTGAGCCCCTGCTCCCGGGCCCGTCGCAGGATCGCCCGGCCCAGCGGGTGCTCCGAGGCGGTCTCCGCGCTGGCGGTCAGGGCCAGCACCTCCTGAGGATCGACCCCGTTGACCGCGATTACCTCTTTTACCTCCGGCATCCCGAGGGTGAGTGTGCCGGTCTTGTCCAGAATCACGGTGTCGATTCCGTCGAGTTGCTCCAGATAGACGCCCCCTTTGATGATGATTCCGCGTCGCGCGGCCTGCCCGAGCCCCGCCAGCAAAGCGAGTGGCGTCCCGGCTGCCACCCCGCACGCGCCGACGACGAGCACCATCGAGATGGCGGTTTGGACGTTGCGCGTCAACGCCAACGAAACAAGCGCGGCCACAAGCGCGAAACCGACGAGCAGGGTTGCGAGCCGGTCGGCGACCCTCTCCAGGGGTGCTTTGGAACGCTCCGCCTCCTCCACGATTTCGACGATCCTGCCGAAGGTGGTATCGCGCCCGGTTCGTTCCGCGCGGATTTCGAGCGCTCCTTCTTCGTTGAGCGTCCCGGCATAGACCTGGCTCCCCGGTTCCTTTTCCACGGGGAGCGGCTCCCCGGTGATCGAGGCTTCGTTGACGGAGCTGTGGCCTTTCAGCACCACCCCGTCGGTGGCGATTCGCTCCCCGGGGCGGGTGAGGGTGATGGCCCCGGCAGCGACTTCTTCGGCGGGGACTTCGACTTCCTTTCCATCGCGCAGCACCAGCACCGTGCGCGGCAGGGCTTCCATCAGTTCGCCCAGCGCCCGCCGGCCTTGCGCGACGGTCATGGCCTCCACCCGTTCGGCAAAGAGGACGAAGAAGGCGATCACCGCTGCCGTCAGAAATTCTCCCACGGCGACGGCGGCCACCAACGCGATGGTCATGGAGAGCTCCATGGTCATCTTCCGCTTCAGGAGATTGCGCCATGCCTCCGCGAAAACCGGCCAGCCGCCAATGAACGTCGCCCCGAGCGCCACCCAGTCGTGCCGCAGCCAATGGCTCCAGCGATTGAGAAGGCTGAAGACGATACACGCCGCCATCACGCCCAGCCGGATGACGTCGGCATCGAAGGCGCCACGCGAGGGGTGTTCTCCATTGGGGCTCATGGGTTCCGAATATTCTACCCCTGTGCCGTTCGTGAAAGCGAGCCTCCACTGAGTCTTCCTGCCAGCACGGGGCTGACCGCTTGCACCCGCCGCGCCAGTTCCAACGGGTCCGCGGTCTCCGTCAGCGTCACCTCGCGTTTCTCGGCGGCATCGAGGCCGTCCAGTTTTGCCAGTCGCTCCAGCACTTTGAGCACGAATGCCCCCGCTTTCAGCCCGGCTTCCAGTGGCTCTTCGTCGATCACGGGCTTGCCCCGGTTCTCCTTGCGGAGCGCGAGTTCCTCCGCCGTGGCCAGCGGCACCCAGCGTTTGAGCAGGTCGGCGCAGACCCGTCGCTGTCTTTCGCGCCTTGACTCCTGGGTTTCCGCGCGGGTTCGCTTGCCCTGTCCACGCCTGGGCGGCAGCGCCACCACTCCTGCCTCGAGAATGGCTTCCAAAGGGGGTGTTTCGCGGGTCTCGACGGATTCTTTTGATGTTTTCATGCCCCCCACTATGGGAAACGCGCTCGCGCCCGGAAGCGGCGGCGGGCGAAAGCGCGCAGATTACCGTTCCTTGCAAGCGGTTCAAAAGCGGGTTATCGAGTCTTTATGAAACCCCTGGCTTTTGTGGGAATGATTCTTGTCGCTCTTGGAATCATTGGCCTCGCCTATCCTTCCTTCGACTACACCAAACGCGAAGAGGTGCTTCGTATCGGGCCTCTCCAGGCTACGGCGGAGACAGAGCATTCCGTCCCGGTGCCACCCGCCGTTTGCTGGATTTTCATCGTCGGCGGAGCCGGAACAATGGTCTTTGCCGTCGCCAAACGAGGCCGGGCCTAGAGAGCGGCGTAAAACCGGTGCCATTCGGATTGTCATCCCTCCGGGGTTGGACTAGACCTTTGCGGACTTATGTCCACACCGGAGACTTTCACCCTTGGCCATTCCCCCGATCCCGACGATGCCTTCATGTTTTACGCGATGGCGGAGGAGAAGATCGATCTCTGCGGTTTCCAGTTCCAGCACATCCTTCAGGATATCCAGACGCTCAACGAGCGGGCCACCCGGGGCGAACTCCATATTTCGGCGATCTCCATCCACGCTTACTCCTACGTTCTCGATAAATACGCGCTCCTGCCATGCGGCGCGAGCATGGGCGACGGATACGGCCCGATGCTGATCGCCACCTCCCGCGAGGGGCTGGCCGAAAACGCCTCCGACGACGAGATCAAGGCGTGGCTGCGCGGCAAGCGGATCGCCGTCCCGGGGACGATGACCAGCGCCTATCTCGCGCTTCGGCTCTACCTTGGGGAGTGCGAGATCGTCGTGGTGCCTTTCGACGAGATTTTCGACCACGTGCGCCGGGGCGAAAGCCCGGTCGGCCTGATCATTCACGAAGGGCAGCTTACCTACGCGCGCGACGGGTTCCTCAAGATTCGCGATTTCGGCGAGTGGTGGAAGGAATCGACGGGCCTGCCGCTTCCGCTCGGCGGCAACGTGATCCGCAAGGACATTGCGCCCGAGGTCCGCAAGAAGCTCTCCCACATTCTGTATGAGAGCGTCCGTTACGGCCTGGAGCACCGCGCTGCCGGAGTTGCCCACGCCATGCCGCTCGCCCGCGACATGGACACGACCCTTGCTGACGAGTTTATCGGGATGTACGTCAATGACTATACACTCGATTACGGCGAGAAGGGCCGCGAGGCCATCCGACTCTTCCTGCGGCGCGCCGCCGAGCAAGGGTTGATCCCCGCGCCGGTCGAGCTTGAATTCGTGGAGTAGCTCCGATAACAGGAAGGGCGACGCCATGAACGGACTCTTCCTCCACACCGGCAACCGGCTTGAAGCTCTCGCGGGAGAGTTGTCGGCGGTGCTCGCCCGGCCCGAGGAAGGTTCCGCGGGCTCCGTCTTCGCCCCGGAGATCGTGTTGGTGCAAAGCCTCGGCATGAGCCGCTGGGTGTCGCTCCAGCTTGCGGAGCGGCTCGGGATCTGCATGAACTGTCAGTTCCCGTTTCCGCAGGCTTGGCTGGATGAGACGCTTCGCGCGCTGGTGCCCGATATGGTCCCGCGTGAGTTGCTTTCCGTGGAGCGGATGACGTGGAAAATCTATGGGCTGCTCCCCGGGTTGGTGAGGCTGCCCGAGTTCGGCCCCGTACGCCGGTTCCTTGGGGATGGCGATGCGGTCAAGCGTTACCAACTCGCCTCGCGTCTCGCGAATCTCTTCGATCAATACCTCGTTTATCGCCCCGCGATGATTCTCGACTGGGAATGCGGCCGGGGCTCCGCCGAGGGCGACGCCGCATGGCAGGCGGTGCTTTGGCGGGAGGTCAATACCGAAAGGGTCGTGCATTTTGCCGCCGCGCTGGACCGGCTCCCCGGGATGACGATCCCCCCCGGGCGGCGTATTTCGATTTTCGGCATCTCCTCGCTTCCCCCGGCGCAGATGGAGGTCTTCTTTCACCTTGCGGCTTCGCGCCCGGTGCATCTTTTTTTGCTCGCGCCCTCCAGCGAGTATCATGGGGATGATCTCACCCCCAAGCAGCGCGCCCGCCGGGGCCTCGGCCCGGAGGCGGCCACCGGGAACCCCCTGCTGGCGTCGCTCGGCAGGCTGAACGCGCATTTCACGGAGCTGCTGCTGGAAGCCGACGAACGGGCGGGCCACCGCATCGTGGATGAACCGGAGGACTTCGCGCCGCCCGTCGGCAATACGCTTCTGGCGCGTCTGCAACGCGACATCCTGCTGGCCCGCGATCCGGCGGCCTCATCCGAGCAGGAGCCGCTGCCGGTTGAGGCGGATTCCTCCATCCAGATCCATGTCTGCCACTCGCCGATGCGCGAGGTGGAGGTGCTTTACGACCAGCTTCTTGCCTTGCTGGAGGCCGATCCGAAGCTCGCTCCCCGCGAGATCCTCGTGATGGCCCCCGACATCGAGAAGTACGCGCCGTTCATCCATGCCGTCTTCGGGTGCCCGGAAGATCCCGCGTTGCGGATTCCTTACAGCGTCGCGGATCGCCATCCCCGGGCGGAGAGCCATATTGTCGATGTGTTCCTTCGCATTCTCGAACTCCCGGGGACACGCTGCACTGCTCCGCAGCTTTTCTCGCTGTTGGAGAGCGAGCCGTTTCGCCGCAAGTTCGAGTTTTCGGAGAGCGATCTCGATCAGATTCGGGAGTGGATCGACGCCAGCGGGATCCGCTGGGGAATCGATGCGCCACACCGCGAGTCACTCGGCCTCCCCGCGATGGCGGAGACGACCTGGCGGCATGGCCTCGACCGGCTGCTGTTGGGGTACGCCATGGCGGGCGGCAATCATACATTATTTGAGGGAATCCTCCCGCTCGATGACGTGGAGGGGAGCGGCGCGGAACTGCTGGGGAGATTTTGCGCGGCGGTGGAGGCGATTGCTCAGACGCTCGATGAGTTGGAAACCGCGAGGCCGCTGCCCGACTGGGCCGTGTGGCTTGAGGCGTTGCTCCAACGGTTCTTCATCGCGGATGACCGCGCGGAGGAAGCGGGCGCGTTGCAACGTTTGCGGCGGTGCTTCTCTCAATTGGCCGAGACCGCGCTAGCAGCGGAACCCGTAACTTTTGAAGTGCTGCGGGAGCATCTCGCCGGGGCGCTTGGCGCGGACGAGCACCGGGGGCGGTTCCTCACGGGTGGTGTCACCTTCTGCGCGCTCAAACCGATGCGGAGCATCCCGGCCAAGGCGATCTGGTTGCTCGGCATGGACGACGGTGCTTTCCCCCGCAAGCCGCAGCCGTTGCAGTTCGACCTCATGGCGAGGCATTGGAAACTGGGAGACCGTTCCGTGCGCGAGGATGATCGCTACCTTTTTCTCGAAGCGTTGGTTTCCGCGCGGGAGCGCCTTTTCATAAGCCATGTCGGGCGTTCGGAGAGAAACAACACGGTGATTCCACCCTCCATCGTGGTGAGTGAATTGCTCGATTACCTCGAGCAGGCCGCCCCCTCGATCGAGATTCGGACTGCCCTTGTTTTTGCGCATCCGCTTCAGGCCTTCAGCCCGCGCTATTTTGAAGCTGACACCCGGCTCTTCAGCTTCTCGCAGGCTAACGCGGCGGCCTCGCGGCGGGTTTCTTCGCGATGGGAGCCTCCCTTCGCGCCGTCGCCATTGGCGGAAGCCGAGCCGGAGGAGAGAAACGTGGCGCTCGACCGTCTGCTTGAATTCATCGGCCATCCCGCCGCTTTCTTTTTGAAGCATCGGCTCGGGGTGCGGTTGCAGGAGGACGGCAGTGCGCTTGAAGAGAGCGAACCGGCTGCCATCGGCCATTTTGCCGCTTACGGGATTCGCCGGGAGCTTTTCGAAGCCGCATTGAAAGCCGCGCCCGCACCGGATGCGCGTTCTTTTGCCGCGCGCGCTCTCGTGCCTCCGGGGAGCCTTGGTGAGCAGCATTCGCGGGCTTTTGCGAAGGAGGCGGACGCCTTTCACCGCCGGGTGAGCCCGCTCCTCGGCACGCCGGGAGAGCCGCTGGCGGTGTCGCTCAAGGTGGGGGAGTTCACGCTCAATGGTCGTTTGGATTCGATCTACGGAGGGCGGCTCGTCGCGTTTCGCCTGGCGACCCTTAAACCGAAGGATCGTCTTCGCGCCTGGGTGCGGCATTTGGTTCATGCCGCATTGACTAGTGAACCCGTCCCGCCGACCTGCCTGATCGGCAGCGACGAGGCGGTTGCCTATGGAGCGCCGGAGTCTCCGCCTGCGGCATTGCTGGAAACCTTGCTGAACCTTTATTGGGAGGGGTTAAGGCGGCCGCTGCCATTTTTCCCCGAGGCGGCCTATGCTTTCGCGAAGGCGGCCCACGATCCTGAAACCGCAGGCCGCGCCACCCTTGATGCAAGGACGGTTTGGGAGGGAGGCTATCAGCGCGACGGGGAGCATGGCGGCGCGGTTAACCGGGTCTGTTTCCCGAATGACGGGACCGACTCGCTCGGCCCGGAATTCGAAGCGTTGGCCCGGACGATCTTTGGCCCGATGCTCACCGCGCAGATGACGATGGAGGCCGCCCCATGATGCCCTTCGATTCCACCACCGTTCCTCTGGAACACGGCACGACGTTGATTGAAGCCAGCGCGGGCACTGGCAAGACTTATTCCATCGCCGCGCTCTTTCTGAGGTTTGTGCTGGAGAAGCATCTCCCGGTGCAAAAGATCCTTGCGGTCACCTACACCGTGGCGGCCACCCAGGAATTGCGGGATCGCGTCCGCAAGCGGATCCGCGCCGCGCTCACTAGTCTTCGCGCCGGCGAGGGGGAGAGCGATCCCGTGGTGGCGGAGTTTCTCCGCAACGGTGGCGATGTGCCCCGTGCCTTGCGGGAGCTGGATCTCGCCGTGCAGTCGTTCGACGAAGCGCCGATTTTCACAATTCACGGTTTCTGCCAGCGCGCGCTTCAGGATCACGCTTTCGAAAGCGGCAGTCGTTACGCGGCGACGCTCGCCGATTCCACACCGCTTTTTGAAGAGGTGGCGGGCGATTTCTGGCGGCGGACCTTCTATCAAGCGCCGCCGCTCCTCGCGGCTCTCGCGCTCGCGGGCGAGTATTCGGATTGCGCCACGCCGGACCCGTGGGTGGAACTCTTGCAGCGCACCCGCAATCACCCCAATCTGGTCGTCCTTCCCGGGGCCGATGCGGAATCGGCGCAGAACCTGGTGGATCGGGCTACCGCTGCTTACGCCCACGCGATCGAGCTATGGCGCGCGGGGCGGTGCGAGATTGAAACGATTCTTCGCGAGGACAAGGCGCTTTCGCGGGATGCGAAGAAGGGCTTCGGCAAGGCAAGGCTGGAGGGGCTGCTTGCGGCTGTCGCTGCGCTTGCCTCCGCTGACTGTGAGGAAGAGATCGCCCCCGGCGATCTGAACGCACTGGCGGCCTTTCGCTCGGTTTCCATCGAGAACTGCACGAAGGCCAATAAGCAGGTGCCGGAGCATCGTTTTTTCGCGGAGTGCGAAACCTTCTGCCAGGCGGTGGAGCGGTTCTTCTTCCAATTGAACCACGAGTTTCTCGCCTATGCCGGGGAGGAATTGGCGCGCCGCAAGAAGCAGCGCAACCTGCTCACCTTTGACGATCTTCTCACCCGGCTGCATCACGCGTTGCAAGGCGCGGGCGGGACGGCGTTGGCGGGATCGCTGGGCGCAAAGTACGAGGTGGCATTGATCGACGAGTTTCAGGACACGGACCCACTGCAGGCGGCTATTTTCGAGCGGATTTTTGCCGACGGACGGCACTGGTTGTTTTTGATCGGCGATCCCAAGCAGGCGATCTACGGCTTCCGGGGCGCGGATGTTTTTGCGTATCTGAAGGCGGCGGCTTCCGCTTCGCGCCACTACAGCCTTGAGGTCAACTGGCGTTCCGATTCGCCGTTGCTCGACGGATTCAACGCCCTCTTCGCGCAGGTACGCGATCCCTTCGTCATTGCGGATATTAACTACGTGGCGGTGGAAGCCTCCCCGGAGAAAGCGCAACTGGGCGTGGGCCTGCCGCCGCTGGAGTTTCGTCATCTGGCCGTCGGGGAAGGGGAAAAGACGATCAATAAAGACCGGGCGCAGCAGGGGATCGTGCGAGCGGTTGCCGCAGACATCGAACGGCTCCGGGCCGAAACGCCCGATTTTCGCCTTGGGGGCGTCGCCGTATTGGTTCGCACGGGGCGGCAGGCCAGAGCCGTTCAGGACGCGCTCCGCGAACGCGCGCTTCCCGCGGTGCTTCATACCGAGGAGAGCGTTTTTCACACGCCCGAGGCGGAGGTGATGCAATGCCTGTTGCAAGCCGTTGCCGAACCGCGCGGGGGCGGCCGGATAAAAGCGGCGCTGGCGACTCCCTTGTTCGGATGCGATGCCACGGCGCTGGCCGCTTTGGATGGAGATGAGGATTGGCTGGAGCGTTTCATCGATTGGCGGGCGTTGTGGGACCAGAGCGGGTTTGTCGCCATGTTCCGGCGCGTATTAACGGAGCAGGGCGTGCGACGGCGGCTCGTGGAGTTGCCCGGGGGCGAACGGCGGCTTACCAACATTCTGCACCTAGCCGAGTTGCTGCATAGTGAGGAGACCACGCGCAAGCTCGGGCCGGAGGCGCTTTGCGGCTGGTTGTGGGAGCAACGCACTGCCGGGCGTGCCACCGCGGAGGCCGCGCAACTCCGGCTGGAAAGCGACGCGGAGGCGGTTTCCATCGTGACGATCCACAAAAGCAAGGGGCTTGAATACCCGGTGGTTTTTTGTCCGTTCCTATGGGAGGTGGCCGATTCTCCAAAACGGCAGACGCTTTGCTTTCACGACCACGAGGGGAATATCACCCTCGATATGCGCGGGAAGAACGACGGGCCGCCGGAGCACAAAGCCCGGGCCGCCGAAGAAACCCTCGCCGAGGAGGTGCGCCTTCTCTATGTCGCGCTGACCCGCGCCAAGCATCGATGCGTGATCTATTTTGCCGATTACAGGGACCTGGCCAAATCGCCGCTGGCGCGTTTGTTTCCCGACAATGACTTGAAGGCGGGCCTGAGATCGCTAGTCAATGCCGCCCCTGAAGCGGTGGCGGTTCGGGCGATTGCCGCGCTGCCCGGTGATGAAGTGGCCGCACCTGAGGCGCTACCCGATGACACGGAGGCGGTGGCGCGGCATTTCCGGGGGAACTTGGCGCGAACGGCGTTCATTACTAGTTTCACCGGGCTCACGGCGGGAACGGGCCGCGAGGAACCGGAGCGCGATCAGCCTTTGGAGACGGAAGCGGTGGAGAGCATCGAGGTTGCGCCGGTTCGGAAGGAGGGCCCGGTTCACGGGATTCATTTTTTCGAAAAAGGGGCACGCGCGGGCGATTTCTTCCATGACGTGTTGGAGCATCTCGACTTCCGGAATCCGGACGAGCTTGCAACCTTGCTCCCCGAGAAGCTGGCGCTGCATGGCTTTGCCGGGACGCCGTTTCAGGACGCCGTGGAAGAAAAGCTGCGCGAGGTGTTGGAGGTGGAGCTGGAGGCGGGCTTGACGTTGCGGCAGGTTGGCCGGGAGGATCGCCTTTCCGAGGTCGATTTTTCATGTCGTCTCCCGTCGCTTCGGCCCGGCGATCTCAGTGAGCTTTTTGTCGCGCACGGCGTTCCCACGCTCGATGCGGCGGAACTCGGGCGGCTTCGTTTTTCCCCGGTGAACGGATTTCTGCGGGGGGCTATCGATCTCTTCTTCCGGCATGGCGATCGCTATTATCTGCTCGACTGGAAGTCGAACTGGCTGGGCAATGCGCCCGAGGATTACGACGCGGCGGGGGTGGAGGCCGCGATGCGTTCGCATCACTATGCATTGCAGGCGCACCTCTATGTGCTCGCGGCGGATCGCTATCTGGCATCTCGGTTGCCGGGTTATGACTATGAACGGAACTTCGGCGGGGTCTTTTACCTCTTTCTGCGCGGAGTGGAGCGGGGGAATGCCTCACGCGGCGTTTACCGCATTCGTCCCACGTCGGAGTTGATGGCGGGGCTTCGGAAACTGGCGGAGGGAGGCAAATGAATCACCCTCTCAATTTCACGAGTCTCGATTCCTTTTCCGACCTCGACCACGCCTTTGCCCGGTTCATCGGCCGCTTTGGGGGAGGGGAGATCGTGGAGACAATCGCGGCTAGCCTGAGCCGCGCGGTGCGGCAAGGACACCTTTGTCTCGATCTTGCTTCGCCGACGGAGGAAGTTCCCCCGCTCGATGAGGCGCGGTGCGCCCTCGCAGTTTCGCGGGCTGTCGGAGTGGGGGGCGACGAGGCGACGACGCCTCTGGTCCTCGATTCCGCAGGTCGTCTCTATCTCCGGCGCTATTACGAATACGAGCAGAGCCTTGCCGCTGCCTTGAAGGAACGCGCCGGGGCCATTGCTCCGTGCGGAGAAGGCCAGGAGGCAGCCGTCGAAGCGGCCCTTGCCGGGCGGCTGGCGGTGATCTCCGGCGGGCCGGGCACCGGGAAGACGACCACGGCGGTCACGATTCTGCAGAGGTTGATGGAGAGCGACCCCGGGACGCGGATTGCTCTTGCCGCGCCGACAGGCAAGGCGGCGGCCCGGCTGGAGGAAGCGATTCGCGACGGGTTCGCGAAGCTGGTGCGGACGGATCTTTCGGCGGCCCTGGAGCGGTTGCCGCGCGCGAAGACGCTTGAGGGGCTGCTCGGTGCGCGGCCCGGTTCGGCGGCGATTCGGCATCATGCCGGCAATCCGCTGGCGGTCGATGTTCTGCTGGTCGATGAGGCGTCAATGATCGCGCTGCCGCTGATGGCGAAGCTTTTTGCCGCTCTTCCCCATAAGACTCGCGTGGTGTTGCTTGGCGACCGCGATCAACTGGCTTCCGTCGCCCCCGGCAGCGTTCTGGCCGATCTGGCGGAGGGACTTCCCGTTGCGCTGGTAATGCTGCGCAGGAACTATCGTTTCGGCAACGAGAGCGCCATTTTCCGGCTTTGCGAGGCGATCCGGGAAGGGGACGCGGGCACAGCGTTGAAGATTGTTGGGCAAGCCACCGGGGAGGCGTGGCCCGATCTGGGCGGCGCGCCGCTGCCCGCATCAGCGGACACACTGGCCGCGCGACTCCGTGGACCGGTGCTCGAGGGGTACGGCGAAGTCGTTGCCGAACGTGATCCCGAGCGCGCGCTCGCGGCCTTTTCGCGATTCCGCATCCTCTGTGCCCTGCGCCGGGGGCCATACGGCGTGGAGGGGCTCAACCGGCAGATCGAGACGCTGCTGCGGGAGGCCGGGTTGATCCGGGGGCACGGTCCTCAGCACGCCTTCTACGCCGGGATGCCGGTGCTCATCACCCGGAACGATTACCAGCTCAATCTGATGAACGGAACGATTGGAATTCTGCTTCCTGATCCGAACGATCCGGAGCCGGTCGACGGTTCCGAAAAGCCGCTTTGGGGCTGGTTCCCCGGCGAGGGAAAGGAAACCGGGCTGCGCCGGATCGCACCCGCAAGGCTGCCCGATTACGAGCCTGCCTATGCGATGACGGTTCACAAAAGCCAGGGCTCGGAGTTCGAGCGCGTGCTCCTGCTGCTTCCCGATCGCGACGCCCCGGTCATCACGAGGGAGCTGATCTACACCGGCCTCACGCGCGCCCGGTCGCGGGTGGAAGTCTGGTTCGATCCCGAACTCTTCGAACAAGGGGTCGCGCGCAAGACGCAGCGGGCCTCCGGGCTTCGGGAGGCTCTGGGTCATTTTAATCCTGTTTGAACTGCGGCAGAGACTCCAGCGTCTCCAGATCGGCGGTGGAGATAGGCCCGGGGGCGTAAACGCCGTCACGGAATGGGGCTGCGTTGGTGGAACCTCGCACGCGCCGGAGCCAGTCGCGGTCGAGCGGCCGGTCGAGAAGATCGAGGCGGCTTGCCGCGATGGTGGTCTCCGTCTTGTCGCCTGTCGGGACCCCGGTGCCCACGAACCAACCCGCCAGCGCCAGGGTCACGCGAATCGCGGTGGAGCGGGTGTAATTGGTCAGCAGACAGGGCGGGGCTCCCGCTTCGGCGGTGCGCTCGCGCATCAGGCGGAAGGTCTCCAGGCTCCACATTTCCGGGTTTTTCGCGGGGGAGTAGGGATCGTGAAACACGGAGGCAGGCGGCGGGATAAACGCCGATCTGACGGATTCCAGAAAATCGCCCAAATGCAGGTGCCATCGCACGTGGGGGAGGGGAGTGGCCGTGTTTTTCTTCAGCAGTTCGCCCACGGCCTCCTCCCAACCGGCCAGGTAGCCGAGTTCTGGCGCATGCAGCAGGGCGAAGCTCAGGATGGCGGTGGAAATTTCGAAGCTGTGGATCTCCACCGGAACTTTAACGCCGCGCAGTGATTCGAGAGCCGTCAGCGCATTGCCTGCCGGGCCGAGGCCGACATCCCAGATCGCGAAGGGCTGGGAACCGGAGGCTTTCTCCTGCGCTCGCCGGACGAGGTGCTGCTGTTCGATGTGAAGGGCCAGGGCTTCGCTGCGCGGCCCGGTGCCGACGTGCATGGTCTCGCCATGGCGAAGAGAACGGATGCTTCGTTCCCCGCTCTTAAGCGTGACGATTTCAAATTCGGGAGCGTTTTCGCTATGGGCGGGGGTCATCGTGCAAACAAAGGGGACAAAGTGGCCTTTTGCGTGTGGCAAACACGAGGAGAAAGTTGTTTGAACTCAACTGCGTCCACACTGTCTAATTTAAGAGGGAACTGCCGCATCCGAAAGCGGCATTGATTCCCGTATGCTTTTTATAGGCTTTTGATTTTGAAACTTGTGAACGCCTTTCGCTTTCCAGAAGAAGTGCCGGTGATGACGCTGCCGAACGCGCTCTTGCTGCCGTTTGCGCTGCTGCCGATCACCATTTATGAGCCGCGCTACCGGAAGATGCTGGCGTACGCCCTGGAGCATGACCGGATGTTCTGCATCGCGTTGATGAAGCCGGGTGTCACCGACGCGGAGGAAGATGAACAATTTTATCAAACCGCCGGGATCGGCTTGGTGCGCGCCTGCGTGATGCGGGACGATGGAGTTTATAACCTGATTCTTCAAGGGTTGGTGCGGGTGCAGTTGACCGGGTGGGTCAAAGTGAGGCCATTCCGGGTGGCCCGGATCGTACCGCTCCCCAACGAGCCATCGGCAAGTCCGGAGACTGACGCGCTATCGGCGAAGGTGCTGGAGCTTTGCAGCGAGTTGAAGGACAAGGGGGCGCAAGTGCCCACTCCCATTGAAAAGCAGCTTGCATCCATTGATGACCCTTCGGCGCTGGCGGACATCGTTTCGCACACCTTCATCCGCGACCCGTTTGCCCGGCAGCAGCTGTTGGAGGATCTTTCCGTTCCCTCGCGGCTGCGGCGATTGATCTCGCGGTTGCAGGAAGAATTGCTGGCCTGATCTCTATCGGGATCCCTGCGGGAACCGTGCGCAATTCGGATCGCTAGTGATAGTATAGTCATCGTCTGAATTGCTGCCTGAGCGCAATCTCAGGTAACTGCATCGCAATTCAAAGACGGCAATCTCGCGTGATGGAATCGCAATCCAAAGCGAGCGGCGGCGGCTGGTAATCCTCTATATTCATCGCATTCCAAGTCGCTAATGATTCATACACTTTCCATCATGCGTTCCCCCCGGAAGCAGGAAAGCCGAACAGCTTTTACCGTCATCGAGATCCTGATCGCGGTTGGCCTCATGGCCATCCTCGGGACGATGACGCTTTCCGTCATGCGAGGGGCAAGGCGCAGCGGAGCGATGGTCAAGGAGGTCAATGCAGGAAAGATGCTGATTTCCGCATACCTCAATTATGCTACAGAACACAATGGCCGGCTGATGGTGGCTCATTATGAAGGAGCCAACCCTGAAATCGATAACACGACATTGACCTTGCCTTCGGGCGAAATCCTTACGGGAGGAGCTCTTCATCGCTACCCCTTTCGACTGTCCGCTTACTTTAACTATCAGATCGACGGGGTTCTCCTCGTCAATCAGAACAAACAAGTGGTCCCCGAGCTGTTTGTCGGGAATGAGCTAAGCTATGGAATCAGTCTGTGCCCGTCTTTCGGCATCAATTATTACTTTGCGGGCGGTCATATGGTTGACGGCGCAATCGCCAATCCGGACGAGGTTCTTACACGGACCGTTCAATCCCAAAA
The DNA here is from genome assembly GCA_037190965.1 of Chthoniobacteraceae bacterium. Classification (GTDB taxonomy): domain Bacteria; phylum Verrucomicrobiota; class Verrucomicrobiia; order Chthoniobacterales; family Chthoniobacteraceae; genus DATMFV01. The sequence continues at coordinate 7,806 of JBBCKI010000030.1, read as the reverse complement.
GCCTTCACATATGTTAATTTTTGCCACTGCGGCGACCAATGCAACCGCCAAGCGGGTCGAGGGGCGATTTGGGGTCGAGCCTCCCAGTTACAAGACCGATATCTGGAAGGACGACCTTGCCAAAAGTAATATAGACCCACGCCACAACGGAAAGGCCCTTTGCGTCTTTCTCGATGGAAGCGTTCGGCAGTATGCCGTCAGTGATTTGAGCTCCGATATGCGGTATTGGAGTTTCAAGGCTCAGGCCAATGACGATCCTAACTACAGAGTGCCGGTTCAAGGCAGCACCGGGATTGGAGGAGGGGGACGGCGATGAAGAAAGGGCTTGTCGTCTTCTTTGCAGGAGTCGCGCTCAGCGGAGCGGGGTCGTCGCTCTATGGAGAGTTTCTCTTCAGTCCTGTTGACCCGACGCCCAATGGGTTATTTACCCCGACTTTGACCTTCTACGATTCGCAAACTGCGAACGACTACGGGCTCTGGTTTGAGTATAGCGCGTGGGACGTCTTCTACTCGCCCAATTCGAAGGAAGGAAACTACCCCGACATTTTCGCGCCCGCAGGAGGCGTCCAAGGGCTGGATGGTCTCTGGTATCCCGAGGCTCGGCCTGGCGGCTTTCCGGCTTCTCCCGATTCGAATCCGCGAAACGCATTCGCTTTCTGGGATACTTACAACCCGACGATCACCCAGGTCAAAAGCAATACGGCCTTTATTATCGGCCCCGATAGTACGGGAAATATCTATACCTTTCAGGACAAGACGGGCTATCAGCTTCACAACAAGCCTGACTATAACGAGCGCGAGAGCATCTACAACGGAGCCGCCAGTCTTGGAACCGTTATCTTTCAGTTCCAGACGGATGGAACGAACGTCGATTTCAGCAAGATCGTCCTGAAGTATAAGGGCGTCGACGGCAATACCTATTCGCTGGGCGTCAATAGTCCGGAGACCGAGTATCTGCGGGAATATAGCACAACGGGAAGCGATCACTGGAGTGCGACGGCGGGCTATCGCAACCGGACGCTCCTCCAGTGGGATCTTTCAGGCATGGAGGGGACCGGCGAATTCTGGATCGAATGGGAATCGCTGAGCTCCAGCATGAGTTTCCAGAAGGCCGATCTGATTACAGCATCATACTATGAACTGGCGATGCCGGGGTCGTCCACCTGGGGCAATGATTTTAACAGCGGGCTCTGGAGCGGCGGCGAATACTGGAAGGGGCAGTCGGCTCCCCAGGAGAATGGAAATCTAAAGTTCACAAATGCCGCCGAGGTCCATGTCGATATTGACGACGGTCATCACACGGTTGGGGAGATCATTTTTGACGGTGCCAACAATGTCACGATCGGCAGCAGTGGCGATTACCGGTTGAGTTCCAATACGGGCATCACGGTTCGCTCTACTGCGCCCGACGCGGCGGAGAAGGTCTATACCTTTGATGCCGACTATGGATTGGGGGCGCTCAACTTTTTTGAAGTCAATAGCGGCACCGTCGTCGTGAACGGGGACATCTCCGGCGATTATGGAATCGTCAAAATGGGGAATGGCACCGTCGTCATGAATGGCGACAACACGTTCACCGGATTTCTGGGAATGCAAGGCGGGGAACTGCGCATCAACGGCAGTAACCAATACACCGGAACGACGACCGTGGTGAACGGCCGGTTGATCATCTCGAACGCCAATGCGCTGGGTAACGGTACGTCGGCGCTGACCATCGGCGGCGACGCGGATCTCTATGCATTCACCACCGGGAGCGCTCTCTGGATGGCTGAGTTGTTGCTGGATGGCGATTTGACGCTCAATCGCAATATCGCCTTGGGTGCCGGGGATCTCGGAAAGCGCCTGGGGGCCATCAATACGACTGATGGAGCCATTTTCAGCGGGGCTGTAAGTTTCAGCGGAGTGCTCGTCAATCCCGAGGCTCAAGCCTCCAACTCTGCGGTGGGCAATACATTCCTGACGGCGAAGAGCGAGACTGATCGTTTGACTTTCACCGGCGCGATGACCGGGGGAAACAGCCAGAAGACGGTCACGCTAGACGGTCTCGGAGAGGTTGTTTTTGCCGGCGTGGACAAGACCTACGCCGCCTCGACCGTGGTGAGCAAGGGGACGCTTCTTGTTGAGGTTGGAACCAATTTCATCAATTCCGGCGCTATCAAGGTCGAATCCCTGGCGCGGCTTAATGTCAAAGGCGGGATTACCGGGAACGGTGACATCACCCTCGATGGGGGCATCCTCAATGTTAATGGAACCGTCAGCGGCAATGGCGCCTTTATCTTCAATGGTGGTCAATTGACCGGCAACGGACACTTCATGCGCCAGATCAACCTTGGCGGCGGAGATGTTCTTGCTCCAGGCAACAGCACGGGAACCTTGCATACGGGAGCACAGACCTGGGGCGGCGGCGGTGTCTACCTGTGGGAGATCGCTTCTGCGGAGGGTCAGGAAGGGGAACACTGGGATTTCCTCGATATTTCGGGCTCTTTGAAGGTTACTGCTACCACGGAGAACCGTTTCGAACTTCGCATCGCCACGCTGGGAGCTCTGACGGATTTCGACGATACCACCGACTATTCATGGCTGATTGCCAAGGCCAGCGGGGGAATTGAGGATTTCGATATTTCGCTCTTCTCCATCAATACGACCGGGTTCGCCAATCCTTACATAGGCAGCTTCGGTCTCTATGCCTCTGGCGACGAATTGTTTTTGCAGTATGCCGTACCGGAGCCCTCCAGCTGGATGCTAATGGGCCTCGGGGCAACCTTTTTCGGATGGAACCGATGGAAGCGTCGCTGTCACAAGCTTCGCCCCCTGGTGTGACACAAGATACAATCTGACTTTGAGGCTGCCGTTGGGTAGTCCGACGGCTGAAAGGCTCGCACGTGAGAACTTGCGGCGACCCTGCACCATGGAGTCGGAGGGGATCTGCGTCGTGCGCACCATGTGACCTGCCACGGTTGGCCAACGTACCCCGAGATGGGCTCATTTAAATTCGATCTCAACCCGATGAAACACCATATCAAACGCCGTAGCCGCAAACACTCCATGCTCAAGAAGACCCTTCCTGCTGTTCTGGCAACGGCGATGATGGCGTCGTATTCCGAAGGCGTTGTCATCCCCAATTCGATTACCTGGCTGCCATCCGATCCGTTCGACATCTCCATGGATGGAACGCATCAATACGATCTCTGGCTGAATCTTTCGGGGAGCTACCAGACGCGCAATACTCCCGGCGTCGGCTTCGGGTTCATCGGATTCAATGGCAATACCGGCTATGGTTCGTTCCCCGGAAATGCAAACTGGTCCAAGTCCATCAAATCACAGCTTTGGAATGGCGCGACGCAGGGGGATCTCATCAAGATCAGCAATGGCACGGGCGGCGGCCCCTTCCCGTCGGGTTCCACCATTTACTATGGGGGCGCCAGTCCCGTAGCCAACACCGACGGCGGCACGCTCGGCGCAAGGGCCACAGCCATCTCGTCCGTCCAGACAGTCACCTTCCAGCTCTCCCTGGGCGAGGCCTACGGATACACCCTCTGGGACAAGGATGGCGACGGCTTCGGGTTTGAGGATATGCCGTTGCTTTCCCTCTACGATACAGACGGGGTATTTCTCGGCGAAATCGCGGCAAACTATGCGGATGTGATCAAAAAGGCTTACAACGGAAGCCTGGAGATGCCGCCCGGCTCCGGGGTGGACGAGGATGTCTATATCAACACCTTTGGTTTGCAATGGGATCTGAGCCCCTATGCGGGAAGCATTGGCTCTTTCCAGGTGAACTGGACGGGCGTCCAGCACGCACAGCTCTGGTCGCTCCGCCTGGACCAGAGCGACGCCTCCTACTCTAGTTTTATTTTTGACATCACTTCCTACTGGAATGGAAGTGGCGACAAGCTATGGAATTCTCCGGAGAACTGGGATGGTCATACCATTGCTTCCACGGTCGGAAAGGCGGTCTTCGCTTCGGGCGATGGCGTTGTCATCGATTCCGATACAACGGTCGGGCAGATCACCATCAGTTCGGATGAAGATTTCACCATCAGCGCCCTCAATAACGCCAAGCTGACCACCAGTCTCAACATCATCACGGAATCGACCGGCAATGCGGTCAATCATGAAGTTTCGGCGGATCTGATTTTCCCCACCACCGTCACGCTCGATGTGGGGGCAGACACGACACTGAATATTTCGGGCAATATCTCCGGCACCGGCCTTTACAAACGCGGTGAAGGCGACCTTACCCTGAGTGGCTCCAACAGCTGTAGCGGGAATCTTGTCTTCGCCAATGGCACCACCATTGTCAGCGGCGTCAACACTACTTCGGGAGGCTCCCTGCTCGATATCAAGAATGCCCGCGTCATTCTTAAAGGCAACGATCGGTTCAGTTCCGGTTTCGGAGCGAAGCTGGCGGGAACCTCCACCCATGGTCAGGCCGCCTACCTCCAATTGGGCGATGAAACCACGGGAGCCATCACCCAGACGCTTGCCTCCCTCAACGCGGCCAAGCCGCAGTATGTCAAAGACCTCAACCCCGATCCGCAACTCGATCCGCCCGTCTACGTCGTGGGTGGAAATTCCGAGATCTCCACGCTGATTGTCAAAAGTGGCGTCTACTCCGGCTATCTCGGTGGTGGCGGAACCCATGAGAACAACCTCTCGCTGGTCGTGGACGGTAGCTTTACGTTGCAAGGGACGAGCACGTATGTCGGCGATACCGTCATCCGCACCGGGGCGACTCTGACCGTCAACCGGGAAGCGGCTCTCTCCGCCAACAGCAATCTGGTCTTCGATGGCGGGCTTCTGGCGTTGGGTTCATTCAGTTATCTCACGCCCGGCGGGGTGAATGACGTCGGCATTTCCGTCACCGAATCTTTCGGGAACTTCACCCGCTCGTTAGGCGCGGGAGCCGGCGAAGTTCAGTTCACAGGAGACGGTGGTTTCAAGGCGATCGGCGCAGATCGCACGGTCAACCTGGGCGGCGCGGGCGCGACGGTCACCTGGGGAGAGGGCGGATTCGTCGGTAACGGCAAGAAGCTGGTCCTGGGGTCGGAAAGCACCAACAAGATTGTCTTCGCCAACGGTATCAACTTCGGCAATGCCAGCAGAAGCATCGAAGTTCAGAGCAATAGCACCGCTGAACTTAGCGGTGTTCTTGGCGGTTCGGGTGGATTGGTCAAGACCGGCGACGGCTCCCTGTTGCTGACCGGCACCAATCAGTACACCGGAGCCACCGTGATCGAAAAAGGTCAGCTTCGTGTCACGACGCTCGGCAATGCCGGTTCGAACAGCGCTTTGGGGAACACTTCCAACGCCGCCTCGAACCTGATTCTCGGCACGGGAGCTCAGTTCAACTACGTCGGCACCCAAAACGCCAGTACGGATCGCCTCTTCACCATTGCGGGGAACAGCGCCACCATCGCCAACGATGGCACCGGCAAGCTCCATTACACCAACACCGGTACAGTCGCTTATGACTATGCAGGGGCGGTAACTCTCCAGTTGCGCGGCACTAACAACGAAGCAAACCGCTTCGATCTGCGCATTACCGACAACGGCTCCTATGCGACCTCGTTGAGAAAAGGCGGTCTCAGCGGCAATGCCAACACCGGCGGCTACTGGATCATCGGAAACGAAACCAATAGCTATACAGGCCAGACGTTCATCAACAGCGGCGTCCTCGAAGTTACCAAGTTTGCCAACGGCGGGCAGAACAGCAGCATCGGTGCATCCAGTAATGCCGCGGGCAACCTCGCCTTCTTCCGGGGTGGGTTGAAATACACCGGCGCGGGCGACAGCACGGATCGCTTGTTCTCCATTAGCGCTTGGGGTTCCACTTACGAAGGTGCCCGGATCGATTCATCCGGTACCGGCGCTCTGAAATTCACCAATACCGGGGCCATCGGTTTGACGAGCAGCGCTTCCGGGACTGTCGCTGTGATTGGCGGCGGTGGTCACCTGATTCTTGGGGGAACCAATACCGACGACAATACGGTCGCTTCGTCGATCGGCGGCACCAGCACCACTGCAAGCCGTCTGACTAAGGACGGCTCGGGCAAGTGGATTCTGAGCGGAGTGAATAGCTATAAGGGAATCACGGATGTTCTGGGTGGCACGTTGAGTGTCTCCAACCTCCAGGACGGAGGCGTCAACAGCAACATCGGCTCTTCCACCAATGCAGCCGCCAACCTCATCCTCAACGGCGGTACTCTTGAGTACACGGGAGCGGGAAATAGCACCAACCGTCTTTTCACTGTCGGTGTCAACGGCGGTGCGCTGGCAGCCTCGGGTACCGGCGCGGTGAACTTCACCAACACCGGTGCGGTCGCCTACAGCGCCGCCGGTTCACGTAGCCTGACCTTGAAGGGGACGAGCACCACCGACAATACGCTGGCGCTCTCCATCGGAAATGCCTCGGGAGGGACTACGTCATTGGTGAAATCGGACGCGGGCAAATGGATCCTCTCCGCTGCCAATTCCTATACCGGTAGCACTCAGATCCTGGGCGGTACGCTGAGTGTTTCCAACCTTCAGAATGGCGGCTCGAACAGTAATATCGGTGCTTCCACCAATGCTGCCGCCAATCTGCTCATCGACAACGGCACGCTCCAGTACATGGGGGCCGGGCATAGCACCAATCGTCTGTTGACGGTGGGAACCGGCGGCGCGGCGATTGACGCCTCCGGAACGGGAGCCGTGACATTCTCCAACACCGGATCGCTAGCCTTCCAGGGCGCGGGCGATAGAACGCTGACCCTGACGGGAAGCAATACCGGCAACAACATCTTCTCGCTGGCCATCGGAGATGCCTCGGGCGGGACTACTTCGCTCATTAAGGCAGGGGTCGGTACCTGGTTGCTCAATGGAAACAACACCTATTCAGGAACCACGTTGATCTCCGGCGGCACGTTGATCGCGGGTAGCGACAACGCGTTGGGTTCATCCGTCGCCACGGTTAACGGAGGTAAGCTTGTCATCTCCTCAGGAGTCACGATCAACAACGACATTGTTGTTCAAGGCGGGCATGTGGAGCGGGCGATTGGGAGCGGCTCAACCTATAGCCTCGGCGCATCCGGCGAAGTGGTCAGCTCCGTCGGTGGAACAACCACCAAGGCGGCCCTCGTAGCCTCGCAGGGTGCCAGCGGCAATAACACCCTTACCTACAGCTTCAGCGCCTCTTCATCGGGCTTCGCCATCAACGATGCGGGCCGTCAGTCGGATGTCCTCACGCTTAACGGCACGGGAAGCGACATCTTCGTCCTTGAGCTCCAGGTGGCAACCGTCTCGTCGAGTTCCTTCCTCGCCTGGTATGACGAAGGCAGCGAAGCGTGGGTCAATGCGGTTGACGGGAATATCGGGGCGGGCTTGCTGGCCGCGACCAACGGTTACCAAATGAGCTGGGAAGCTTTCAGCTCCCTTTATTCGAGCTATTCCTTCAGCGACATGCTGGGCGCGTGGGGCGTTGACGCAAGTAACGGTTCGGTTTGGTCGGTCATCAACCACAACAGCGAATTCGCCGTAGTCCCCGAACCGAGTACCTGGGCGTTGATGGTTGGTAGCAGCGGCCTCTTCTATCTGCTCAATCGCAGAAGGAGGACGGCTTAATCGACCGCATCTTTGAGGTTGCTGGGGCCTGCTTTCCCGAAAGGGGAGGCAGGCTTTTTCGTGTTAGGTTGCGTTTACGGATCGGGAGAGGTTGTTGAGAAGAAGAAATAGAGGGCCTATGGGCAAAGGCGGCGTCGCGGAGCTCCGCCCTCCCTCTACCGCGCGGCAAGCGCGCGCAGGATGAAAGCTTCTTGACCGATGTGG